>NZ_CAUASN010000010.1 GCF_958431955.1 uncultured Adlercreutzia sp.
GAGCATCACCTTGCCAAGGTGAGGGTCGCGGGTTCGAATCCCGTTGTCCGCTCCAGAACTTCCAAGCTCCCTTCGGGGAGCTTTTCTTTTTCCGCCGGCTTCTCGCGCGCCGTGCGGGCCGCGCACGCTCGCGCCGACGGGCTGGGGCGCCATGCCGCGGCCTGGTGCAACCCCTACCTGGAGCCCCGCGCACGTTTGCGCTGGCGGCCCGGGGCGAAGGGGGCGGCAGGGGATCCCCGCGTCTGGCTTCTCGTTCCATTCTTCCTTGCTCACGCGCACAAAAAACAGGGGGACGCTGTGGTACCATGGCGGTAGAGAACCGATTCGGCCGTGAGAGGCGGTGCCCGATGGAGACGAGCAAGGTGAAGTGCCGCGAGTGTAAGACGCGCGCGACCCAGTACGAGGGGATGCTGCCCACGGCGGGCATCGCGAAGGTGCTCGTCGCCGGCATCGCCATCTACGTGATCGGCCTGTGGGTGCTCGTGGCCCTCGCGGGGATAACGACCGGCAACGAGGCCGAGGCCGGCTTCATGGACATGCTGATACTGCTCGCGGTGGCCGTGACCGCCGCCACGGCGGGCGTGGTCTGGTGGATGGTGCGCCCCAAGTGGGGGAAGGTGGTCATCTGCGACAAGTGCGGCGCCCGCTACGCGGTCACGTTGCCCCCCAAGTACGCCAACGACTGGGCCTACGACAAGATAGCCCCGTCCAAGGCCCCCGAGCTGCCCGAGGGTACCGATGCCGAAAATTTCCTTTGACAGCGAATGACTTTCTGTTAAACTACTATCTCGCTGCAACGGAGACGTTGCGCGTGCCCTGAATGCGCGATTAGCTCAGGGGGAGAGCACTACCTTGACACGGTAGGGGTCACAAGTTCAAATCTTGTATCGCGCACCATGAAACACCAGGTCGGAAGGCATTTCTTCCGGCCTTTTCTTTTGCCGAAAATCGCCCTGCTGCGAAAAAACTACGAATTTTCGCGGAGGTCACCAGTCCACCACCTTCAGGGCGTTCTTCTTGTCCTCCATATCGACGTGGTTGTAAATGTCCATGGTTGTGGAGAACTTCGCGTGCCCTGCGATGGTCTGGAGCACCTTCGGATCTACCTTCCGCCGCGCCAGCTCCGTGATGTAGCTGTGTCGCAGCTCGTGCAGCGTCCATCTCTCCAGGCCCAGTCCCTTGCGCTCGCGCGTCCACCATCGCGTGGAGGAGTGGGGGGAGCATCCTGTTTCCCAGCCCGTCGCCCACGAGCGGGGTCTCAGGCCCAAGCACGGGGCCGTCCGTCTTGAGGCGCTTGCGGGTGTTGCGGTAGCGGCGCTCGATGTCGGCGATGCGGGCGTCGATGTCCGCCAGGGCGCTCTCCGTGAGGGGGGGAGGTCGCGGACGCCCGCCTTCGTCTTCGGCTCCTTCAGGTTGCCTCCGTCGTCGTAGCTGTGGCGGATGCGCAGCGCCATGGCATCCCTGTCCACGTCGCCAACCGACAGCCCGTGGGCCCTTCCGCGCCTGATGCTGGTCTTCACCATGAGCCGCATGGCGAACTGGATCGGATCCTTGGGGCTCAGCTTCTCCACGAGCGCCACGATGCCGTCCCGGCGCATCGCCTTGCGCTCCACGGTGTCCAGCGACGGGGCGTCGGCGAAGCCGCAGGGGTTCGAGGCCATGTGGCCGTCCTTCACCGCCTAGCGGAACATCCGGTGCAGCGTCACGTGGATGCTGTTGACGTAGGTGCCAGACAAAGGCCTTCCAGAGGGGCTGTGGCCGTCCAGGAGGGCCTTGTACGTCTTTTCGAGGGTCCTGGGGCCGTATCTCGCCAAACGGGCCTTGGAGAGGTGCATCTTGGCGCATTTCATCTGACTGCAATTCTTGAGCCACATCCCGTGGGCGCAGCTCTTGCGCCGCTCCTCCAGCCAAGCATCGGCGTACTCGCCGAAATCCATATCCGATCTGCGCTGCGCGTTGCTCCGCTCGATCTCGGCGATGAACTCCCTAAGGGCGCGGTTGGCCTCCGACGGGGTGCCGTTGAGCTTCCTGGTTCTTGGAGGGTACTTTCCGGTGGCGAGGTCGCGCCCGACGCTCACGCGCAGCTCCCACTTCCTGCACCGGCTCCTCGGCACCGACTTGTCCAGTTGGACGAAGGTGCCCTTTCCGCGCACTTTCACGCCAGCCATGGTGTAGAATTCACCTTGCCTTCCGTTTATTCGGTTGGTATCTCTTTTGAACCCCGCCTCCGTCGCCAAACTGATGCGGGGTTCTATTTTTTGCTTGGTGCTTAGTTGAATTAGCCGAAAGGGGTTCGACTTGAGGCTACGCCAAAGTTAACTCAAGAGGAGAGCGTGACGGTATTGCTATCGATGAGGGGCGCTGTCCGTACTTCCGCCTGAAACCCTCGATCTCGATGCCGACAACATCGTCCCTGCGCTCGGTGTCGTAGGCGTAGAGCAGATGCACGCCAGGATAGATCTCTTCCTCGTCCGAGAACGGCGACTCGCCGAGGCGGAAAAACATCACGTCAGTGGCGTCGTCGTAAACGGCGTCGTCGAATCTGGCGCTCAGCCTCATCATTTTTCGAGTCCTTTCTTGAATTCCTGGCCCATGTGTACTATAGCACCATCGCTTGAGTACTTGCTGGTTCTGAACGCACTTGTAAGAACACCGGGGTCTTCGCCGTGCTCTACGACCGCTTTCATAATGGGCGGCCCCTGCTCCCACGGCATATGCTTGTAGTATACCAGACGTTTAGCGTGCTCCTCTTCCTCGTGTCCGGTTTTGGCTACGATGTCCGGATCTTCTATGCACTGGATCAGCTCGCCGTCGGTGAACGGCTGCGGATGCTTCAGTCGGTGGGCCGTCAAGGTGGATTCGTAGACCACCACGGTGCTGCTCGTCACGGGGGAGGAGGCGGTCAGAACCACCTTAGGCATTGTCACCCTCCGCGCCTCCGTCGAAGTGCCTGTTCAGCAGGTCGCGCAATTCGGCAAGTTTCTCCGAGGTCATGATTACACGGGATACCACTTTGGCCGGGGCCTCCATTGTGTCAATGTTGGTGTGCGCGAGATCGATGTACATGAAGTCTATCCTTGACTCTCCGCTGTTGGTGTACATCTCGAACCCGTTGGAGAACACTCCGCCGAAATCCGATATGTCCATGTTGATGGCAAGGCTGATCTGCTTCACTTCGTTTACGGTTTCTTCTCTTGCGTCCATGTCTCTTCCTTTCTCTCTTTTCTTCCGGAACGCTGGCGCTAGCTCACGCGCTCAAGCCGCACCGTCTTCGTGGTGCCCATGGCGGACGCCTCGTAGCTGATCTGCCCGTCCTCGTAGGTGAACGCCTTGGTCTCGTCACCGGACGCGAGCATGGCCTTGCTGGTCTGCTCGGTATCGTTCACCGAGTCCCATGCGAACACGTCCTCCACGGTCTTGCCGTCGGTCGGATCGACGGTGCCCGCCCAGTAGAGGGACTTCGTGTCCCCGCCGTCGCTCACCCAGTTGATGGTGATGGTGCCGCCGTCGATGACGGCCTCCTGCCACGAGTCCTCGGACTCGTTGTTGACGGACTTCCATGTGCCGTCCAGGCTCAGCGCCTCGGCCTCCGGCTCTTCCTTCGCGGGCTCTTCCTGCTGGGGGGCGGCCTGTTGCTCGGACGGTGCCGTCTGGGGTTGCTCGGCCGCGGGCTTCTCCTCGGCCCCGGAGCATCCGGCGAGCGCCAGAGCGAGCGCGCCCGATGCGGCGATTGCTACGATCTTCTTCATGGTCTCTTCCTTTCTCGTTTTGCTTGCTATTTGGTAAGGGATCGCTTTAGATTTGCTCTGATTTTTCTGTTCTACAAGTTGATTTTCCCCGGCAACTAATCTGACATACCGCTATTGATCCATTCGTTCATGTTGGTCATGACGACATTGCAGTATCGGGCCCCGAACATAACTGAGTCGCATCGGTGAAACCAACTCTCAGGACTCTTCTCAGGTATGCGCTTATTGTATTCGTCTATAAGGTTAGAATAAGCCATGCTGGACAGGAAGATGCGGCTGTAGCCGTTCTTGTCGCCGTAGCTTGAAAGCTTTGCCGCCTTCGACACGGCGTCTCCCATCCATACAATCGAGTTGATCCCCGTGTCTTTTCTCCCCGCCTTTATGACATGGTCGTTTCCGACCGCTACGCCGATGCCGGCTCGAATCTTGCCGAGGTTTCTGCGTGTCAATATCTTGTTGAGCATATTGATATAGGTGTTAACCCAAACAGCTTTGTCGAATACCTCGTAGATGTCGCTTTTGAGGGGTGTGGTGTAGATCGCGTAAACGCAATCTCCGCGAATGCCCAGTTCCCGTTCCCGGTCGTCTCCCCTCAGTATCTCAATTACCTCGGAAGTGAATGAGCGCACCACTTTTGCGACGTACTCCTGATCCTTATTCGACATTAGCTCAGTCGAGTTACGTATATCGACAAAGATGGCCATTATCCACGAATGGTAGGCGTTATCAAACGTGAAGCTGTCTCCTGATGGAAGCGAGCCTTTCTCCACCACTTCCATCTTGCCATCAAAAATAGCCTCGACGCGTTGTTTTCCTTTTTTGTAGTCATACACCACCATCAAACTCCAATCGCATAGAAAATTGAGAATATGATAAGCGCTCCTATCAAGAAAAGTAGCGCTATGGTTGCCCGCCGGTTCCAGGTAGTCTTTCGTTCGAATATTCTTGAATTTTCGTATATTTGAGAAGCAATGTCGTCATCTAGGCTGTAATCGTTTCTTGCTAACGAATCGAAGTATTTGTCAGCGCTTCCAAGCTCTGCGATCTTTCCCGCGTATATCGAAGAACTGCTGGGACACTTGGATCGAGGGACAATTGAAGCGAGCAGGGAGCCGACAACCAAGACAGTGGCGATTGATGCAATGACCATGGCGAGCATCGCTAGTGCTCTCATCGAAGCAAAAGAGTCGTAGACGGCTTGCGAGAACGACTCGTTTGAGAACAATATCGCCGCGATGCCGGCGAGAACAGCGGTGATGATGCCGTTCTTGGAATCGATGCATCTAACGGCTTCCGTTGTTCTGTCGAGAACCCATTTGAGGTCTGAAGTGTCCATTAATCTATCTCCTTGCTTGCTTGGAACCACACCACTGTGCCGATAAGCTCAACGCTATGCTCGTCACTGGCGGTTATCACGATATCCTCGTGCTCCGGGTTGGCTAGGGTTTTGCTGGTGGTTTGCTTATTCCATCAACCCCATCACGTGGTAATCGAACACTCGCGGGTCGAAAACGAGCATTCCCTCGTCGATGCTGGCGAGACGTATCTCAAGGGGGCAGTTTGTGCCGCCGATCTCCTTCGTGTGCGACTCCACGAGAGCGGGATTCGCGTCGATGGCCGAACGGGCCTCGTCGCTGAGGTTCCATATCGTGCTCATGTCGCCGTGCAAGTCCGTCTCGATGACGGATCCTTCCATTTCCGCAAGAACGCCGGGGTTGCGCTCCTCGATGACGCGCGTCCAACCGCTGCCCGCCGGCTCGATGAACGGGCCGGAGTAGTAGCACATGGCGACGATGAACCTCGCTGTAGGCTCAAGGCCCTTGATCTTCCTCACCATGTCGGCTTCCCGCTGGCGGGCCTCCTCCCGCCCCCGATCCGCGATGTCTCCCAGCCTCTCGTTCTCGGCCTCAAGTTCCGCGATGCGCTCGGCGCTCTTCGCCGCCGACTCCTCCAGCTCCTTTATGCGGGCGTCCCTCTTGCCCAGCTCCCTCGCCGCCAGCAGCTTCCTGACGTTCCACCCCGCCAGGAACGCGAGCGCGGCCACGAGGATCGGCCACATGACGAAGAGCACGTCGTAGGCCTGCCCCCCAACCATCTCCGGCGATATGCCGATCCATGCGAAGAGCCCTATGGGGAAGCCCAGCGATCCGATGATCGCGAGGGCAAGCGCAAGGCCCTTGCTCTCCTTGGCCCGCTGCCACGATCCTTTCTCTTCCTTCCCGCTCACCTACGCGCTCCTTTCCACCGGGGGCGGTACTCGTACATCCCCCGGCTTTTTTGAACGCGCACGGCGTTGCCGTCTGCCGCCAGCTCGGCGATGCCGAGAAGCCGCTCGCGTCCGTCGGCGTTCATGGACTCCCAGTAGCCGTTCAGCGCCTCCTGAGCCGGATCGGAGTAGGACACGGGGGGAGTGTAGCCCGCTATGGCGTCGATGGAGCAGCCGAGGATGACCGCGCAGTCGTAGGCCTGCTTGAGAGACAGCATGCGCTCGCCTCTCTCCCGTGTGCCATATCTACTGGTTTTCACCCCTAGCTTCTCGGCCATTTCGTCTTGAGAAAGACCTTTGAGAGTTCGCAGCTTTTTCAACTGTAAGTCCATCTTCTGCCCGTTCCCTTCAGCGCAAATCATACATGGATATTCGAATGACTTCAGCAGAAAGATAAAATTATTGCTTAACATTCCATCTTTATATTAATTTGATCTGAAATACTTTATCAGAAAGCTGAAGTATCAAGGAGATCCGTGTGAGAAGGAGCAGCATGGGAAAAAGAATCGGCGGAATATCGTCGCCTTCGGCATAGGGGGGTGCTCGGGCACCCTCGCGTTGGCCGCCTTCGTGCCGGCGTGGCCGGTCTTCTTTCTGGCCTCGCTGGCCCTCGTCAGCTACCGGATCGGGAGAGGGGGTGAAGGCAAGTGAGCTACGGCAACGAGAAGGCGGCGCGCAACCTCAAGGTCGAGCGGGCCAAGCGCGGCTGGAGCCAGGAGGAGCTGGCGGAGGCGTGCGGCGTCGGACAGAACAGCATCGCCTGCTACGAGATGGGCGGAACCACGCCCGGCTTAGATCAGGCGCTCAAACTCGCGGAGGCTATGGCATCTCCATTGATGCCATAGTCGACTGGCAACCGCCAGAGGAAACCGGAGAAGACAGCGAAGTGATGAGCAAGATCGCAGCACGGTAGAGGTCACAAGTTCAAATCTTGTATCGCGCACCATGAAACACCAGGTCGGAAGTTTGAACGCTTCCGACCTTTTTTCTTCTCTCCTTTCCTTTTGGAAACAGCGTGGAAGCGAGATCCTGTTCCAGGGAATAAGCTCACCTTCTCCGTCATCTGTTACGCGATGGTTACTTGGCCAAATTGTGGCGATGCTGTGACTGCGCCTGGGGTATCATGGTGTGCAATGTATTCCTATCGAGGAGTTGGTCTTTCCATGAGCAATGAATCTCTGACCACCGGGGGCGCCGCGGCACCGCAGGCTTCCCAAGACGGCGTGACGAATCCGAACGGCATCGGGCTGTTCCGCCTCGTCACCACGGTCATCACCCTCATCGTCGGCGCCGGCGTGTTCACCCTGGCCGGCGATCAGGCCGCAGGAGGGGCGAGCGGCGCGGCCATCATCACCGCCTGGTCCATCTCGGCCATCGGCGTGTTCTGCCTGGTCATGACGTTCTTCGCGCTCTCCCGTGTGAAGCCCGACCTGAAGGGCGGCATCTACACCTACGCGAGCACCGGCTTCGGCGACTTCCTCGGCTTCAACTCCGCCTGGGGCTACTGGATCAGCGCGCTTCTGTGCACCGTCAGCTTCTCGGCCCTGCTCTTCGGCGCCCTGTCCTACTTCTTCCCGATCTTCGGCACCGGCACCGACCTGGCCGCCGTCATCGGCGCGTCGGTCATCATCTGGTTCTACGCCTTCCTCGTGAGCCGCGGCATCAGCGAGGTGACGCTCATTAACGCGGTCATCACCATCTCGAAGTTCGTGCCCCTGCTCATCGCCATCATCGCCATCATCTTCCTGGGGGCCTTCAACCCCGAGATCTTCATGGCCAACCTGCAGACCGGCGCCGATCCCGAGCTCGCCTTCATGGACCAGGTGCAGTCGGCCATGATGGTGACCATCTGGGTGTTCATCGGCATCGAGGGCGCGGTGGCCATCTCCGGGCGCGCCCGCAAGTCGAAGGACGTGGGCAAGGCCACCATTATCGCGTTCGTGTGCGTGCTCACGCTGTACATGATGGTGTCGCTTTTGTCCATGGGCGTCATGCCGCTCTCCGAGCTCGCCAACCTGGAGAACCCGGCGCTCGCCTACGTGATGCAGGCGGCCGTGGGCGACTGGGGCGCCATCCTCATCAACTTCGCCGTGTCGCTCTCGCTTATCGGCGCCATGCTCGGCTACACGGTGCTCGCCAGCGAGTCGCCCTTCGAGGCGGCCGAGGAGGGCGTGTTTATCAAGGCCTTCGCGAAGACCAACGATAAGGGCGCGCCGGTGGTCACGCTCGTGGTGACGAACTGCATCATCGAGCTGTTCCTCATCACGTGGCTGTTCACCGACTCCACCTACCAGTTCTTCTACACGCTGTCGGCCGGCATGATCCTTCTGCCCTACCTGCTGTCGGCGGCCTACTTCGCGAAAGTGGCCTTCAAGGAGCCCGAGGCCTTCCGCGGCAAGCTCGCGGCGCCGCTGTGGTTCTGGCGTATCCTCGGCGTCGTCGGCGTCATCTACAGTCTGTTCTTGTCCTGGGCCGCCGGCGTGCTCGGGCTCATCCTCATGTGCCTTCTGTACCTGCCCGGCGTGATCATGTACATCTGGGGCAAGCACGAGCGCGGCGAGAAGTGCTTCCAGAACACGCGCGACAAGGTGGTGCTCGCCATCATCGTGCTGGCGGCCTGCGTGTCGGTGTACCTGCTCGTCACCACGCCCGGGCTCGTGTAGCGCCGAGGCGCCCGCATCCCGTAAACACAGCGAGGCCCCGGATGATCCGGGGCCTCGTTTGCGTTCTGGCTCGGGTGGGCGCGGGGTGCGCTCGGGCGGCGCAAAGTGGCCGGCGTTTGACGTTGGGGAGTCGCGTGCGGCGGCCGGCGCGTCCCGGCGCCTCTAGTCGAGCCGCAGCGGCTCGGCGCTCTCCTCGTCGTAGAGGGCCAGGCACTCCTCGCTCACCACGAAGCGCGCCGCCTCGGGCAGCATGCGGGCGGTGAAGGGGGTGGCGGTGCCGGTCACCTCGCCGTCGTACTGCACGGCCAGCGGCGGCGTGGCCTCCACGGTCACCTCGCGGCCGCGGTAGACCTGCAGGCTGCCGGGGCGCGTGGGGAACTCCCCGCCGCGGTCGAGCATGCAGCTGAGCAGGGCGGGGATGAGCCCCACCGCATCGTGGGTGTTCATGACCACGATGTCGAACATGCCGTCGCGGGGCATGTTCTCGTGGACCACCGAGATGTCGAACTGCAGCTTCGAGAAGTTCACCACGAGCACCCCCACTCCCTGGGTCTTGATGCGCTCGCCGTCGACGGTCAGCGCGATCTCGGAGAACTGCGGCGAGGGGTTGGCGAAGGCCGAGGTGAAGTAGGCCATGGGGCCGAGCAGCTTCTTCGAGGCCTCGGCGCCTTGCATGATGGTGGCGTCGTAGCCGGCCCCGGCGATCATGGTGAAACCGCGGCGCGTGCCGTCGGACAGCTCTATCTCGCCGATGTCGAAGTCCATAAGGCGGCTCTCGCGCATGAGCTTGGCCAGGGCGTGGGGCTCGGCCGGCGAGGCCAGGTTCAGCGCCAGCAGGTTCGCGGTTCCGGCGGGGAAGGGCAGGAGGGGGATACCGGTCTCGGCCAGGAGGTAGGCGGCCGTGGCCACGGTGCCGTCGCCGCCGGCGGCCACCACGGCGTCGAAGTCCTCGGCGTCGCAGAGGAAGTCGGCCAGATCGGTGCAGCCGCTCGTGCACCGCACGCAGATCTCGTCTCCGTCGCGGCTGAAGGCGCGCATGAAATCGTAGATGGCGCCGTCGCGCAGCCCCGAAGACAGGTTGTTCACGATGAGCAGTTTCACACAAGTCCTTTCCCTTTGCTATCATGGGATGGTACTACAACCGACACCGCGACGAACAAGGACCAACGTGGAATACATTGCGAACCAAGAAAACCTCGAGGCCTTCGCCCGCCGGGCCGCCTCCTCTTCGGTTCTGGCCATCGATACGGAGTTCCTCCGGGAGAAGACCTACTACGCGAACTTGTGCCTGCTGCAGCTGGCCACCGACACGGAGGTGGCCGTGGTGGACCCGTTCGCCGTCGAGGACCTCTCGGTCGTCGTGCCCCTGCTGGAGGATCCCACCATCGTGAAGCTCTTCCACGCCGGCGGCCAGGACCTCGAGATACTCTACCGCGAGCTCGGCGTGCTGCCGAGCCCCCTGTTCGACACCCAGGTGGCCGCGACGCTTCTGGGGCACACCCAGCAGATCGGCTACGGGCCGCTCGTGCACAGCCTGTGCGGGGTGAACCTGAAGAAGAGCGACTCGTTCACCGACTGGTCGCGCCGCCCTTTGTCCGACTCGCAGCTCGAGTACGCGGCCGACGACGTGGTGTATCTGCCGAAAATGTACCGCATCATGCGGGAGCGCCTGGAGGCGAAGGGGCGCCTGTCCTGGCTCGACAACGACTTCGCGTCCATGGCCGACCCGGCCAACTACGTGAGCGACGCGGGCGAGCGGTTCCGGCGCCTGAAGCGCGTCGGCCAGCTCAGCCGCCGGCAGCTCTCGGCGGCCCGCGAGGTGGCCTGCTGGCGGGAGCTTGCGGCCCAGGAGCGCAACCTGCCCCGCAAGTGGGTGCTCACCGACGAGCAGGTGGTGGAGGCGTGCCGGCGCGAGTCGCGTACCATCGACGAGCTGTTCATGGTGCGCGGGGTGCGGGAGAAGCTGTGCACACGGGACGCCCGCGCCGTGGTGGCCGCCCTCGCCCGCGGGCTGGACGCGCCGCCGGAGAAGTGGCCGGAGCTCGACAAGTGCCTGAAGAGCGAGCCGAACGTGGACGCGGAGCTCGACCTCATGGAGGCCCTCGTGCGCCTGCGGGCGAAGGAGAACGACATCGCCATGCAGACCCTGGCGAGCCACGGCGACTTGGCCAAGGTGGCCCGCGGCTACCGCGAGGGGATCGACGTCCTGCACGGGTGGAGGCGGGCCATCGTGGGGGAGGAGCTGCTCGATCTCCTCGCCGGCCGCATCGCCTTGTCGCTGGGCCCCGACGGCCTCGTCGTCACGCCCGTGGGAGCCTAGCCGCTCGCGCGGGCGCGGCGCGCCCTTTACGTATCTTTCACGCATTCGCCGCCGAGCGGGCCGCCGGCCGGGGCGCTTGTCTATAATAGCGTCCAAACATTTTCGGAAGCGTACTTCCCAAGGAGTGAGAGACGATGATTTCCAACAGCTACCTCATGCTCGTCGTGGTGACCCTGATTATCGGCCTGGGCGCCCAGTGGTATGTGAACCACAAGCTGAAGACCTACAACCACGTGGCGAACTCCACGGGGCTCACCGGCGCCGAGGCCGCTCGCCAGATGCTCGCCTACTACGGCATCACCAATGTGCAGGTGTTCCGCGGCGGCCCCGGCCAGGACTACTTCGACCCGCGCAGCAACTCGGTGACGCTGTCGCCGGAGGCCTACGACGGGCGCACCATCACGGCCACGGCCACCGCCTGCCACGAGGTGGGCCATGCCTGCCAGTACGCCCAGGACTACGCCCCCATGAAGATCCGCGGGGCCATCGTGCCGGCGGTGAATTTGGCCTCCAACGCCTGGATCTTCCTGCTCATGGCCGGCATCTTCCTGCATATCTCGGGGCTGACCACGGCCGCCATCGTCATGTACGCCGTCGTGGTGCTCTTCCAGCTGGTCACGCTGCCGGTGGAGTTCAACGCCTCCCAGCGCGCCATGGTCTACATGGGCCAGATCGGGCTGCCGGCCGACGAGCGCAAGGGCGCCTTCGACGTGCTGCGTGCTTGCGCCTTCACCTACCTGGCCGCGGCGCTCACCTCCATTCTGCAGCTGCTCTGGCTGCTCGGCCAGCGCGAGGACTAGGCGCGGTCGGGGCGGTCCGATGGCAGACGCGGCGGAATCCGTGGCAACTGAAGAGGAGGCCGAGCCGGCGCTGTCGGTGTCGGCCGCCATGGGGCTTGCCAAGGGCGCCCTGGAATCGGTGGTCGTGCGCCTGGTGGGCGAGGTGTCCGAGGTGAACGACAAGCCGGGCTACAAGGCCGTCTACTTCACGGTGAAGGACGAGAAGGCGTCGCTGCCCTGCATGATGTGGATGAACCGCTACCAGGCCGCCGGCGTGCAGCTCGCCGTCGGCGCGCTCGTGGAGATGACGGGGCGCTTCTCGCTGTACGCGGCGAAGGGCCGCATGAACTTCGACGTGTTCACGGTAACGCTCGCCGGCGAGGGGCAGCTGCGCCTGCAGGTGGCCAACCTCGCCCGGGAGCTGGAGGCCATGGGCCTCATGGCCGCCGACCGCAAGCGCCCCCTTCCCGCCTACCCGGAGGTTATCGGCATCGTTACCTCGCCGCGCGGCTCGGTCATCCACGACATGCTCCGCACGCTGCGCCGGCGCTACCCTTTGGCGAAGGTGCTCTTCGCCGGGGTGCCCGTGGAGGGCCCCGGCGCGGCGGATGCGATGGTGGAGGGCCTGGCGAAGGTGGTGTTCGCCGGTGCCGAGATGGTGCTTTTGGGCCGCGGCGGCGGCTCCTTCGAGGATCTCATGCCCTTCAACGACCGGCGGCTCGCCCGCACCATCGCCGCGTGCCCCGTGCCCGTGGTGACCGGCATCGGGCACGAGCCCGACACCACCATCGCCGACATGGTGGCCGACGTGCGCGCGAGCACCCCCACCGCCGCCGCCGAGGCCGTGGCCCCCGCGCGCGAGGAGACCGACGGGCGCCTGGCCGCGCTCGGCCGCGCGCTGCACCGGGCCGAGGAGCGCCGCCTCGAGGGCGCCGCCCGCGCCGTCGAGCGTCTCGGCGCCCTGCCGCTGTTCCGCGAGCCGACGCGCCTGTTCGACGCCGAGGCGCTCGCCCTGGATGACCTGTCCGACCGCCTCTCGAGGGCGCTGCCCGCTATGCTCCGGGAGGACCGGCACCGGCTCGAGCTGCTCTCCTCGGCGCTCTCCCGCATGCTGCCCGGGCTGCTCGCCGGACCCACCGGCTCCCTCGGCGCCGCCCGCGACCGCCTGGCGCTGCGCGGGGGCACCCTCGTCGAGCGCTTCCAGACGGCGGTGGCCGACGATCGGCGGCGGCTCCTGAGCGCCGGGGAGCACCTTCCCGAGCGCTTCGGCGCGGCGCTCTCGGTGAACGCCGCACGCCTGCACGACCTCTCGCCGCTCGCGGTGCTCGCCCGCGGCTACGCCATCGCCCGCGACGGGGAGGGGGCCGTCGTGCGCTCGGTCGGGCAGGCAGAGCCCGGATGCCCGCTTGTCGTGGCCGTCTCCGACGGCACGATCGACTGTACCGTGAACGCCGTTCGCCGGGAAGGCGATGCGGCCGAATGACGAAAGGAACGTCCATGACCGAACAGGCAACCGAGGGCGCCGCTGCGCGCCCCGTCGACGAGCTCACCTTCCGCGAGGCCTTAAGCGAGCTCGAGTCCATCGTGGCGGTGCTTGAGAGCAACACGCTCGAGCTGGAGGAGAGCCTGGCCAGCTACGAGCGCGGCGTGGTGCTGCTCGGCTCGCTCCAGAAGCGCCTCGCCGGCGCCGAGCAGCAGGTGGAGGTGCTCATGGGCGAGCTCGTGTCCGCTCCCGACGACGCGGAGCGCGATACGACGCTCTCCTAGTTGCGGATGGCGCCGTCTGCGGGGGTTATCCGCGCTCGATCGGCAATCGAACGTCCGCTCGCCGATGGGGGCGCATCCCGCCGCGGGGCGCTTTCGCGGTGCTCCTACAATAGGTGAATACCCATTGATTAGGAGGTAGGTCCCGTGAACGTCCTCGTTATCAACGCTGGTTCCTCGTCGCTGAAGTACCAGCTCGTCAACGTCGAGACCCAGGAAGTGCTCGCCAAGGGAATCTGCGAGCGAGTCGGAAGCGCCGAGGCGTTCCACAAGCACGGCATCGATGAGAACGAGCTCGTCATCGACGAGCCCATGGAAGACCACAACGCCGCCATGGCCGTCGTGCTCGAGGCGCTCACCTCGGGTCCGAACAAGGCCATCGACTCGCTCGACGATATCGACGCCATCGGGCATCGCGTCGTGCAGGGCGGCAAGTACTTCGATCGCTCCGTCGTCATCGACGACGACGTCATCGCCAAGATCGACGAGTTGGCCGAGCTCGCGCCCCTGCACAACAAGGCGGCGCTCATGGGCATCGAGGCCTGCCGCACCCAGATGCCGGGCAAGCCCATGGTGGCCGTGTTCGACACGTCGTTCTTCCAATCCATCCCGCCGAAGGCCTACATGTACCCGCTGCCTTACGAGCTGTACGAGAAGCACGCCATCCGCAAGTACGGCGCCCACGGTACCTCGCACCGCTACATCTCCGAGCGCGCGGCCGCCATCATGGACGAGCCCATCGAGGACTTGAAGCTCATCACCTGCCATCTCGGCAACGGCTGCTCGGTCTCGGCCATCGACCACGGCGTGGCCGTGGACACCTCCATGGGGCTCACCCCGCTCGACGGCCTCATGATGGGCACCCGCTGCGGAGCCATTGACCCGGCCATCGTGCCCTTCATCATGGAGAAGGAGAACCTCACCACCCAAGAGGTGAACGACCTCATGAACAAGAAGAGCGGCCTTTTGGGCATCTCGGGCATCTCCAACGACCTGCGCAGCGTGCGCCAGGCCTCCGAGGAAGGCGACGAGCGCGCCCAGCTCGCCTACGACATGTACTCCAACTCCGTGAAGAAGTACATCGGCCAGTACATCGCCGTCATGGGCGGCGTGGACGCCATCGTGCTCACCGCCGGCGTGGGGGAGAACTGCGACAAGATGCGCCGCATGATCTTCGCGGGCCTGCAGCCGCTCGGCATCAAGATCGATCCCGAGAAGAACAAGCTGCGCGGCCACGAGCGCGAGATCTCCACCGACGACTCCGAGGTGCGCATCATCGTCATCCCCACCAACGAGGAGTACATGATCGCCCGCGACACCTACCAGCTCGTGAAGGAGGGCTCCCTGGAGGTGTCCGAGCTGGCGTAGGACCATCTGATATACCGCGATCTTTCCGGTCCCGAGAGCACGCCCCCTGTGCGCTCGGGGCTTTTCTCGTGCTGGGACGGATCGGCTGTGCATGGGAGGGCGGCCTCCGCGCGCCGCACACGACAAAGGAAGCGGAGCCTGCGTGGGCGGGCTCCGCTTCCAGTGGGGAGGGAGGGGGCTGAGTTTCCCGCCCCCTTTATCGCATCAGGCTACTTACTTCACCTGGGCGAGGGCGTTGTTCACGGCGTCCTTGAGGGCCGTGCTCGAGACGGTGGCGCCGGCCACGGCGTCCACCTCGGTGGACTGGGTCTCGATGATCTGGGCCGGCAGGGCGTCGAGGGCCTTGCTGCCCACACCCGCGGTCTCCTGCTGCTGCACGATGTCGATGGCCGCGATCTTGTCGCCGTCCATGGTCACCTTCACGGCCAGCTCATTGCCCATGCACAGGGTGGAGGTGCCCAGGTACTCGTTGTCGCCGAGCTGCACGGACTGCGCCGGGTCGGGGTCGACCTGGTGGCTGCCGCTGCCGGCGGTGTAGACGATGTTGGACTCCACGCCCATGGGCAGCACGGGCAGCGGGTCCTTCTCAACCGCGGCGTTCGCACCGGCGATGCTGCCGAAGATGAGGCACTCGGCCATGTTGCCGCCGCCGTTGTACTGATACGGGGTCATGCCGCCGAACTCGCCCGCGGAGTAGAGGTGGGGGATCGGCTCGCCGTCGGTGCCCACGACCTCGGCACGGGCGTTGCGGCGGGCGCCGCCCTGGGTGTTCAGGAAGGCCTGGATCATCTCGATGGCGTAGAAGGGGCCGTCGCCGAAGGCGCGCATGGTCTCAGCGGCGCGGTAGAATGCCGGGTCGTAGCCCTCCTCGGCCATCTTGTTGAAGTCGGTCACGGTCTGCTGGAGCTTGCCGGCCGGGATGCCCAGGGCCTCCTCCAGCTCGGCGATGCTGTTGGCGCTCACGACCTGGTCCTCGAAGCCCGCGGGAATGCCGTGGTACTCCTCGGTGATGGCCTTGTTCTGGGCCGCGTCCCACACCATGTAGGTGTTGCGCGGACGCTTGGGGCTGATCCAGTCGCCGTTGCTCGGCACGTGGCCGTGACGGTTGTACACGTCCTCGCGCAGGTAGCGCTCGCCGCCGTTGCCCACGACGATGATGCTGCCGGACAGGTTGCGCAGGTCGTTGAAGGTCTTGGCGTGCTGGTCCTCGGGCACCACGAAGGAGATGCCGCCCAGGGCGAAGCAGTTGCCCTCGAAGGCCTCCATGTGCCACAGATCGGCGCCCACGCCCATGGCCATCTTGATGCCGTCGCCGGTGTTGAACAGCGTGCCGGCCGGGCTGCTCTTGGTCAGGCCCAGGTAATCCTCGACCATTTCCTTGTTGTTCTCAAAGCCGCCCATGGTCATGACGACGCCGTTCTTGGCGCGCACGTTCACGGTCTCGCCGGCCTTGTCGATCTCGACGCCGATGACGGCCTTGCTCACCGGATCCTGGATGAGGTTCATGCCGGGAGCCATGTACCACACGTCGATGCTGTCGGACATGGACATGACCTTGTTGCGGTACACCTTCCACAGCGCGGAGTTGCACACGTTGTCGCTCACGGTGAGCACGTGCAGGTCCTCGCCGCCCTCGAGCTCGGGATACTCGGGCGCGAACATGCCGATGAGCGGCTGGGCGGAGGAGTCGTACTTCCAGTCGAGGAAGTTCTCCTCGGGCACGCCGAAGAAGTCGCGCAGCATGTTCTTGGTCTGGGTGAGGCCCTCGGCGTACACGTCGAAGAGCTCTTCATCGATGGAGAAGTCGCCGGCCATGGCCTTGTTGTAGGCGAGCATGGACTCCTTGTTGTCGGAGTTCAGGATGATCTGGCCGCAGAAGCGCGAGTTGCCGCCCTCCATGCCCTGGGGCGCCTTGTCGACCAGCAGCACCTTGGCACCGGCGTCGGCGGCGTAGCAGGCGGACACAGCGCCGGCGGCGCCGAAGCCGATGACGACGACGTCGTACTCGCCGTCCCAGGCGATGGTGTCGGCGAAGGTGGAACCCTCGCCGGTGGCGGCCATAGCCGAGCCGCCCTTGCCCTCGGGCGCGCAGCCCGCCAGGCCGAGACCCGCGATGGCCGCGACGCCGGCGGCCGAACCCGTGAGGAACTCACGACGCGAAAACTTGCTCATTTCCACTCCCTTACGTTCGTAGGTTTCGGTCGCCCCTCCCTATAAGTTGCGACCGGTTGAGGGCGGGAGGCCCTCGAGACGACCTCACTATAGCGAGCAGGCGGCGGTTACCGTGAGAGGTAACAGCAGGGTAACAAGAGGTAGAATTCGCTAACCCACCCCGCTAACCCACTGCTCACCCGTGGTATTCCGCGGTAAAGTCAAGGGTGGTAATGGGCTTTCCTTTATGGTTTGATGAAGGCCGCTTATCAAGGGAGGGAACTATGAACCGTTTGGCATCGGCGGCGGCGTCCCTGCGCGCGGGATTCGAGGAGCAGTTCGCGACTCCCGGCGCGGCGAGCCTGTTCGTGGGGCTCGGCTGCAACCTGGCCTTCGTCGGGCAGGTGTACTTCTGGCCGGCGATGTGGCACACCTCCGCGCTCATGGTGTCCTATACCGACGCCACCTACGTCGCCGAGCTCTTGTGCGCCTTGCTGCTGGTGCTGCGGTTGAGGGATACGGCGCGGCCGCCTTTCGGGCGCGCGGCGGTGTGGCTGCTCGCCGCTCTCGTGCAGGCAACGCTCGTGCTGTACTGCGTCCTCTTCGGGATGGGGGTGGAAATTCCCCAAGCGTTCAACTGGGTATGCGGGGCCATCTTCGGGCTGTACCTCCCGGTGGTCATGCTCGCCTGGTTCGCGGTGCACCTGCGCTTGGGCGCGGCACGCATCGTGTGGAACATCATGCTGTCGGCCGTGTTCGCCTCGTTCGCCATCTGGGTCTTCTCGGGGCTCGAGGCGGTGAAGATCTGCGTGTGCATGGGGGTTTTGCTGCTCATCGGCACGTTCGTGCTCACGCGGAAGCTGGCCGCCCTGCCGGCCGCCGCCGAGGCCGCAGATGCCGCCGAGGCGGGCTTCAGCTATCCGCCCTCGGCGACGTTCCTGTTCAGCTTCGCGTTCATCACCGCCATCTCCTTCGCCGGCATCGGCGGCGAGAGCGCGTCGTTTGCCACCGGGGCCTTCTTCGCCCCCATGCTCGTCGTGTGCGCTGCGGCGCTGCTGCTCAACGTCTCGTCGTTCCCGCTGGCAAGCGTGGCCGTGCCCGCCATCGTGATGGCCACCATCGCGGCCTCGTCCCTGAACCTCGATCCCGCCATCTCGTTCGACTTGGCGGCTTTGGGCATGTTCTTGTTCTTGACCTATGCCGTGGTGCTGCTCGTCGCGGGCATGCAGGGGCGCCCCCGCGAGGCGGCCCGGGCGTTTCTGGGGCTTATGGTCGCCTTCGCCGCCGGCTGCATCGCAGGGCGCGTCGTCATGGCGCTCTGCATCGTGTTCGCGGGCTCCTGGTCGTCGGACATCCTCATCATCTTGTCCATCGTCGCCGCCAACGCGGCCATGGTTATCCTCATCCGCCGCGGCGTCACTCCGCGCCGGGCCGAGGAACTGCTGTCACGGGAAGAGAGCGACGGGAGCGGCGGAGCGGGGCGGCTTCCCCTCGCGCAGATCGACCGTATCGCGGCCGAGCGCAACCTCGGCGAGCGCGAGCGGGAGGTGCTCGTGCTCTTGCTGGAGGGGAAGTCGGCTGCGGAAGTGGCCCGGGAAATGGTCGTGGCGAACGGGACCGCGAAGTCGCACATTCGCCACGTGTACAAGAAGCTCGGCGTCCACAGCCGTGACGAGCTCTTCGATATGTTTGGCGTGAGCCGGGGCTCGGTTACTTCCCCTGAGCCTGGACGGCGGTGATGGCCACCACGCCCACGATGTCGTCGGCCGAGCAGCCGCGGGACAGGTCGTTCACCGGCGCGGCGATGCCCTGGAGGATGGGGCCGTAGGCCTCGGCCTTCGCCAGGCGCTGCACGAGCTTGTAGCCGATGTTGCCGGCATCGATGTCGGGGAACACGAGCACGTTGGCGCGCCCGGCCACGGGGGAGTCGGGGGCCTTCGCCGCGCCGATCTCGGGCACGATGGCGGCGTCGAGCTGCAGCTCGCCGTCTACCGTAAGCTCGGGCGCGAGCTCCTTCACGAGCGCCGTGGCGCGCACCACCTTGTCGGCGTCGTCGTTTTTGGCCGACCCGTAGGAGGAGTGCGACAGCATGGCCACCACCGGCTCGGCGCCGTCGATGAGGCTTCTCCAGGCGGCCTCGGCGTTGATGGCGATCTGGGCCAGGCGCTCGGCGTCGGGCTGCACCTCCAGGCCGCAGTCGGAGAACAGGAAGGTGCCCTTGTGCCCCAGCTCGCAGTCGGGCACGTTCATGACGAAGAACGAGCTCACCATCGACGCGCCGGGCGCGGTCTTCAGGATCTGCAGGGCCGGGCGCAGCACATCGCCGGTGGAGTGGCAGGCGCCGGAGACGAGACCCGCGGCCTCGCCCTCCTTCACCATCATCATGCCGAAGTACAGCTCGTTGTCCATGAGCTCCAGGGCCTGCTCGTACGTCATGCCCTTCTTGGCGCGCAGCTCCGCCAGGCGCGCGGCGTAGGGCTCGCGCAGCTCGGAGGCGAGCGGATCCACGATGCGGGCGCCCGCAAGGTCGCAGCCGGCCGCGGCGATGTCGTCGGGGTTGCCGAGGATGATGAGGTCGGCGATACCCTCGGCGAGGATCTTCTCGGCGGCCTGCAGGGTGCGGATGTCGTTGCCCTCGGGCAGCACGATGGTCTTCTTGTCGGCCTTCGCCTGGGCGATCATGGTATCGAGGAATGCGCTCACGGGCATCTCCTTTCTCCGGTGGGGATGAGTCCGCCTCCCATGATAGGGCACCGCCGCCCTTGCGCGGCCGTGTGGCGCGATGCACAGCCGGCGTGAGGTTCATATATTCGGTTTGTATGTGAACCTTTCCGCCGCCAGGCGGGGGAGTAGGTACAATATCGGCTGAGAACATCTGCCCCGACGCGCCCTGCGCCGCGGATTCCACCGAGACAGACCGAGGAGCCGCCCATGTCCGTGAACTACGCCGATTTTCGCGCCATCGCCATCGCCGACTTCGACGCGGTGGTCGTCGGCTCCGGATTCGCCGGCGCCGTGACCGCCCGCCAGCTGGCCGAGCAGGGCGGCCTGCGCGTCCTCGTCATCGAGAAGCGCCCGCACATCGCCGGCAACGCCTACGATGCCTACGACGAGGCGGGCATCCTCGTGCACCGCTACGGGCCGCACATCTTCCACACGAACAGCCGCGAGGCCTACGAGTTCCTCGGCCGCTTCACGAAGTGGTCGAGCTACCAGCACCGGGTGCTCGCCGACTGGTACGGCACCTACATGCCCGTGCCCTTCAACAAGAACTCCATGGAGATCGCCTTCGGCGACGAGAAGGCCGCCGTCCTCATCCAGAAGCTCATCGACACCTTCGGCGACGAGCGCAAGGTGACCATCAACGAGCTGCGCGCCCAGGACGACCCCGATCTGGCCGAGGTGGCCGACTTCGTGTACCAGAACGTGTTCCTCTACTACACCCAGAAGCAGTGGGGGCTCACCCCCGAGGAGGTCGATCCCTCGGTGACCGCGCGCGTGCCGGTGTTCATCTCGCGCGACGACCGCTACTTCCAGGACGAGTTCCAGGGGATGCCCGAGGACGGCTACACGCGCCTGTTCGAGGAGATGCTCTCCCACGAGCGCATCTGCGTGTGCCTGGACACCGAGGCCGAGAGCGTCTTCGAGCTCGTGTTCGAGAGCGGCGCCGAGGACGCGCCCCTTTCCGCCATCCGCATCAAGGGGGAGGCCTTCGACGGCCCCATCGTGTACACCGGGCCTTTGGACGAGCTCTTCCTCGCGCGCTTCGGGCGCCTGCCCTACCGCTCCCTCGAGTTCGTCTACGAGACCTTCGAGGAGAACTACCACCTGCCCTGCGGTACAGTGAACTACACGGTGACCGAGGACTTCACGCGCATCACCGAGTTCAAGTGGCTCACCGAGCAGAAGGGGCCGCGCACCACCATCATGCGCGAGTATCCCCGGGCCTACGAGGACCCGGCCACCCAGATTCCCTACTACGCCATCATCAACGACGAGAACACCGCGCGCTACGAGCGCTACCGGCGCCTGACCGACGCGCTGCCGAACTTCTACCCGCTCGGGCGCTTGGCCGAGTACCGCTACTTCAACATGGACAAGGTGGTCGTCGACGCCCTGGCCGCCTCCGAGCGCATCCTGTTCGCGCTCGATCACCCCGACGCGCCGGAAGCTGACGCCACTTCCTCTGCCACCCCCGCCTGCTAGGAGCCGCCGCCATGAAGACCATCACCTTCGCCGTGCCCTGCTACAACTCGGCCGCCTACATGGACCACTGCGTGGAAACGCTTCTGGCCTGCGGCGACGACATCGAGATCTTGCTGGTGGACGACGGCTCCACGAAGGACGACACCGCCGAGATCGCCGACCGCTGGGAGCGCGAGCACCCCGGTATTATTCGCGCCATCCACCAGCTCAACAAGGGCCACGGCGGCGCGGTGAACACGGGGCTTGCGAACGCGACCGGCTTCTACTTCAAGGTGGTCGACTCCGACGACTGGCTGGATGCGGCGGCCATGTTCCCGCTCATGGAGTACATGCGCAGCCAGGTGGAGGCGCCGGTGCCCTGCGACATGGTGGTGGCCAACTACGTCTACGAGAAGGTGGACGAGGGCGTGCAGAAGGTCATGGGATATTCCAACGTGCTGCCCGAGGGCTACGAGTTCGGCTGGGACGAGGTGGGCACCTTCCTGCCGAGCCAGTATTTGCTCATGCACTCGGTGTACTACCGCACCGAGATGCTGAAGAAGATGCACCTCACGCTGCCCGAGCACACCTTCTATGTGGACAACATCTTCGTCTACGAGCCGCTCGTGCACGTGCGCACCATGCGCTACTTCAACGTGGACGCCTACCGCTACTTCATCGGGCGCGAGGACCAGTCGGTCAACGAGAAGGTGATGATGGGCCGCATGGACCAGCAGCTGCGCGTCACCCGCCAGATGATCGACAACGTGGACCCGCAGGCAGTGCGCAACCGCCATTTGCGTCACTACCTGCGCAACTACCTCTCCATGATGATGTGCATCTGCTCGGTGTTCCTGCGCATGCGCGGCGGCGAGCAGGATGAGGAAGACCTCAAGGGCATCTGGGCCTACCTCAAGGAGCAGAACCCGTCGCTGTACCGGCGGGTGCGCACCAACGCGCTGAATTTGGCCACGAACCTGCCCACCGAGGCGGGCGAGCAGATCGGCCTCAAGGGCTACCGCATCGCCCAGAAGATCTTCAAGTTCAACTAAGTGTTCCGCTGGTTCGCAGGCCGCGGGCGTCTCTGAGGGGTGAGGACGATGGATCTGATTCTGGCCATCGACATTCGCAACACGCATACGCGGCTCGGCCTGGCCACGGGCGGGGTGCTCGCGGCCCAGTGGTCGGTGGGGACGGACGCCGGCTGTACGGCCGACGAGGCCGTGGCGGCCGTGGCCACGTTCTTCGACGCGGTGGACTGCGGCCTGACGCCGCTCGCGCCCGATGCGGCGCTCGCGCCGGGTGATCTGCCCGCCCGGGCGCCCCTGGCCGACGGCGCCATCATCGCCTCGGTGTTCCCCTCGCTTACCGAGGTGTGGGTGGAGGCGGCCCGGCGCCTGACCGGGACGCGCCCCCTCACGGTGGGGCCCGGGCTCAAGAGCGGCCTTAAGATGGCGTTTTCGGATCCCTCCTCGGTCGGCGCCGACCGCGTGGCCGAGATGGTGGCCGCGAAGTCGGCCTACGGGGCCCCGGTGCTCGTGGTGGACTTGGGCACCTCCACCACCTTCGAGCTGCTCGATGACGAGGGCTCGTTCAAGGGCGGCATCATCGCCCCGGGCATGCGCCTGGGCGCGGCGGCCCTGGCGAGCGGCGCCGCCCAGCTTCCCGCCGTGGAGCTGCGAGCGCCCCGGGCGCTTCTGGGGCGCACCACCGAGGCGGCCATGCAGGCGGGCATCGTGATGGGCGAGGTGGCCCGCATCGACGGGCTCATCGATATGATCTGGGAGGACGCCGGCTACAGGACGCCGGTGGTGCTCACGGGGCGCGGAGCGGAGTCCATTGCGGCCCTCATGGCCCACGAGGCCTCGGTGGACCAGACGCTCGGCCTGCGGGGGCTCGTAGAGCTCTACGCCCTGAACCGCCGCTAGGGCGCGCCGCCGCGAGCGCCCCCCCCTGCCGCCGGGACCGCACACTGCTGACGCGGCTTGCGCTACTTGTAGTCCTCCACGTTCTTCGACGAACTGCCCGTGGTGTTGCCCTCGTTGCGCAGCTCGAAGCCGAAGCGCACGGTGGCGTCGCCGAAGCGGTCGCGCAGGGCGTCGGTGGCGGCCAGAAGCTGGCGGCGCTTCGCGTCGTCGGCGATGAGGGGCGTCGCCTCGCGCGCGGCAGGGGAGCTCTCGCGCCCGTCCAGCCCGTCGGCGTCGAAGAGGCTCTCCTGCACCGGTCCCGTCTCCTCCTCGAAGCGGCTCACCGCCACGCCGAGCAGGCGCACCTTCGCGCCCGGCACCCAGATGTCGTCGATCATGGCGTGGATAAGCGGGGTGAAGGCGATGTCGTCGTCGGTGGGACGGGGCAGCTGGCGCTGCACCGAGTGGGTGGTGCGGTCGGCGAAGCGCACCTTCACGGCGACAGTGCGCCCGGCGAGCCCCTTCCGGCGCAGCCGGCGGCCCACCTTGGCCGCGATGGTGGAGAGCGCCGCCTCGATGTCGGCCCGCTCGGTGAGGTCGCGGGCGAAGGTGACCTCGTTGGAGACCGACTTCACCGTGTCGTCCTCCTCCACGGCCGATCGGTCGCGGCCCAGGGCGCGCTCGCGCATCATCTCGCCGTTCTTCCCGAACACGCGCCGCAGAAGCGAGGCGTCGGCGCGGCCCATGTCGCCCAAGGTGCGGATGCCGTGGGCCGTGAGCACCCGCTCGGCGGCGGCGCCCACGCCGCTTACGGTGCGCACGGGCAAATCGGCCAGGAAGGCCTCCTCGGCGCCGGGCCACACCACGGTGAGGCCGCGGGGCTTGTCGGCATCGGAGGCGATCTTGGCCACCGACTTGGTGGCGCCCACGCCCACCGAGCAGGTGACGCCGAGTTCTGCCACGCGGCGCTGGATGCGCTCGGCTATGCGCACGGGGTGCTCGGTGTTCACGGCGGTGGGGGAGACGTCCATGAAGGCCTCGTCGATGGAGACCTGCTGCACGTGGGGCGTCTCGTCGCGCAGGATAGCCATGATGGCCGCCGACACCTCGCGGTAGCGATGGAAATTGCCGTGGGTCCAGATGGCCTCGGGGCACAGCTCGCGGGCAAGTGAAGCCGCCATGGCGCTGCGCACGCCGAAGGCGCGGGCCTCGTAGGAGCAGGTGGACACCACTCCGTGGGCGTCGGCGTCGCCGCCCACGATGACGGGCTTGCCGCGCCAGCCGGGATGGTCGAGTTGCTCCACCGAGGCGAAGAAGGCGTCCAAATCCACGAGCAGGATGGCCGGCCCCTCCCAGGGCGGAAGCGTTATGTCGATGGCGTCGTCCATGGGGCCATTGTAGCGCATGGAGGATGAGAAGGGTACATCTGTTCTGAATGTGGCGAAAAAGAGAGCCGGCCCCGCGGCCAGCTCCCGGTGCCTAGCGCTCGCTTGCCAGGAAGAACAGGGCCATGGTGCCCGGGCCCGAATGGGCGCCGATGACCGGGTCCACCCAGTTGATGAGGATATCGCTCACGCCGAAGCGCTCGCGGACGAGGTCGGCCACGTACTCGGCGTCTTCCAAACAGTCGCCGTGGGTGATGAACACCGTCTGGTCGGCCACGGGTGCTGTGGCCGTCTGCTCCATGTGGTCCACGAGCGCCTTGAGCGACTTCTTGCGGCCGCGCACCTTCTCGAGCGGGATGAGATGCCCCTCGTCGTCCACGTGCATGACCGGCTTGATGTTCAGAAGCGTGCCCGCCCAGGCGCTCGTGCGCGAGACGCGGCCGCCGCGGAACAGGAACATGAGGTCGTCCACGGTGAACCAGTGGGCCAGGTGCAGCTTGTTGTCCTCCACCCAGTCGCGCACCTCCTCGATGGTCTTGCCCTCCTCGCGCATCTTCGCCGCGTAGTAGACGAGCAGGCCCTCGCCGAGGGAGGCGGCGAGCGTGTCCACGGAGGCTACCGTGCGGTCGGGGTAGAGGCCGCCCAGCTCGGTGAGCAGAAGCTCGATGGCCTGGTAGGTGCCGGAAAGGCCGCTGGAGAACCCCAGGTAGAGCACATCGCGGCCCTCCTTCAGCAGCGCCTCGATGGTCTCGCGCGACTCCTTCAGGTTCGGAAGCGACGTGGTGATGACCTTGCCCTCGCGCATCATGGTGTAGAACTGGGACAGGTCGGTTTTCTCGCCCTTCAGGTAGCTGCGGTACTCCTCGCCGTCCACCATGAAGGTGAGGGGCAGCACGGCCAGGTCGTACTGGTCGATGATGTCCTCGGGCAGGTTGCTCGAGGAGTCGGTGACAATGGCAAAGCTCATGGGCGCTCCTATCGGGTTCTCGGGCCGCGTCTCCTCGGCGCGCCCGCGTTTCGCTGGCGCTATTCTAGCGCATGGAGCGCGGGGGAGGGCGGCGGGAGGGGAAGCTGTAACCTAAGCCGCGCCGCCCTTCGGCGGTTTTTACGCGCAGAGGGTGCCGCGACCTGTTCACGGGCGCCTTTCCTTGCCGTATACTAGACCAGTTGCACTTCCGGGCGCACTGTACCGGTGCGCCTTTGGATCATAGCCGGATGCGAGACGGGAAGAAGAGGTAGTTAACGGTGGCAAGCAACTACAAGGACACGATGAACCTGCCCAGCACCGATTTCCCCATGCGCGGGAACCTGCCGGCGCAGGAGCCCAAGCGCCTGGAGACGTGGCAGGAAGAGGACATCTACCGCCGCGTGCTGGAGAAGAACGCCGACGGCAAGCCCTTCATCCTGCACGACGGGCCGCCCTATGCCAACGGCCCCATCCACATCGGCCACGCCTTCAACAAGATCCTCAAGGACTTCGTGGTGAAAAGCCATGCCCAGCGCGGGTACTTCAGCCCCTACATCCCCGGCTGGGACTGCCACGGCCAGCCCATCGAGCACATGGTGGAGGTGACCATCGGGCCTGAGCGCATGGCCGAGATCACCCAGCCTGAGCTGCGCCAGCTGTGCCGCGAGTGGGCCGAGAAGTATGTCGACATCCAGCGCGAGGGCTTCAAGCGCCTCGGCGTGAATGCCGACTGGGAGCATCCCTACCTCACCTTCATCCCGAACTACGAGGCCGGCAACGTGGAGATCTTCAAGGACCTGTACCTGAAGGGCTCGGTCTACCGCGGCCGCAAGCCCATCCACTGGTGCACGAACTGCCACACCGCCCTGGCCGAGGCCGAGATCGAGTACGGCGACGAGGTGTCGCCGTCCATCTACGTGAAGTTCAAGCTGGATGCCACGCCCGGCATCTTCGAGGCGGCCGGTGCCGAAGGCGACGCCTTCATCCTCATCTGGACCACCACCCCCTGGACGCTGCCGGCCAACACCGCCGTGTCGCTTGCGCCCGAGGCCGACTACGTGATGGTGCAGGTGGCGGGCGACAACCTCATCATGGCCAAGGAGCTCGTGGAAGCGGTGGCCGAGGTGGCCGGCTGGGAGGACTACGCGCTTGTGGCCGACGGTGCTGGCGAGCCGGTGACCATCAAGGGCAAGCAGCTGTTCGGCCTCACCTACACCGCGCCGGTGCGTCACGACATCAAGGGCACCGTCATCTACGGCGACCATGTGACTCTCGACACGGGCACCGGCGCCGTGCACACGGCTCCCGGCCACGGCCAGGACGACTACCTGGTGGCGCTCGAGTTCGACATCCCGCTGCTCATGCCCGTGGACGACAACGGCATGTTCACCGACGAGGCCGGCCGCTTCGCGGGCCTTTCCACCGACGAGGCCAACCCCGTCATCATCGACTGGCTGCGCGAGCAAGGCACGCTCGTGGCCGAGAAGAAGATCAACCACTCCTACCCGCACTGCTGGCGCTGCCATCAGCCGGTCATCTTCCGCGCCACCGACCAGTGGTTCGTCTCCATGGACAAGAACGCCCTGCGCGAGCGGGCGCTCACGGCCATCAACTCCGAGGTGAGCTGGGTGCCGGCCTGGGCGAAGAACCGCATCGGGTCCATGGTGGCCGACCGTCCCGACTGGTGCATCTCGCGCCAGCGCAGCTGGGGCGTGCCCATCCCCGTGTTCAAGTGCGCCAAGTGCGGCTCCACCGTGGCCACCGAGGAGACCTTCGACGCGGTGATCGAGCTGTTCAACACCAAGGGCGCCGACGCGTGGTTCACCATGGAGCCGTCCGAGTACCTGCCGCGCGGCACGAAGTGCGAGGTGTGCGGCTGTACCGAGCTTCTGCCCGAGAAGGACATCCTGGACGTGTGGTGGGAATCCGGCGTGTCGCACACGAGCGTGTGCCGCCACCGCGCGAGCGAAGGGCTGCGCTTCCCGGCCGATCTGTACCTGGAGGGGTCCGACCAGCACCGCGGCTGGTTCCAGTCGTCGCTGCTCACCTCCATCGGCGCCTTCGGCGTGCCGCCGTACCGTTCGGTCATGCACTGCGGCTTCACCGTGGACGAGGAGGGCCGCAAGATGTCGAAGTCGCTCGGCAACGGCATCGACCCGGTGGAGATGTGCGAGAAGTTCGGTGCCGACGTGCTGCGCCTGTGGGTGTCGTCCTGCGACTACTCCCAGGACGTGTCCATCTCCGACGGCATCTTGAAGCAGGTGTCGGACGCCTACCGCCGCTTCCGCAACACCTTCCGCTTCCTTCTGGGCAACCTGGATGACTTCGGCCCGGCCGACTTCGTGGAATGGGACGATTTGGAGCCCATCGACCAGTGGCAGATGGTGCGCACCCTGCAGCTGCTCTCCGAGGTGGAGGCGGCCTACGAGGCGCTGAAGTTCAACGCCGTGTACCGCGCCCTCTACGAGTACGTGAACGATCTGTCGGCCGTGTACATGGACGTGACCAAGGACCGCCTCTACGCCGAGGCGCCCGCATCGCCGCGCCGTCGCGCCGTTCAGACGGTGCTCATGAACATCTTGGAGGTGCTCGTCCGCGTGATGAGCCCCATCTTGTCGTTCACCACCGACGAGGTGTGGGATTGCTACCCGCCCGCGTGGCGCGAGGAGGAGGGGCGCCCCGTGTCGGTGCAGCTGGCCGGCTGGCCCACCGCCGCCGACTTCACGCCGGCGGTGCCCGCCGACGGCGCGGAGCGCGTGGCGGCCTTCGAGGAGATGATGGCCGTGCGCGAGGTGGTCACCAAGGCCCTCGAAGATGCCCGCGCGGCGAAGATCATCGGCAAGAGCCAGGAGGCGGCCGTCGCGATCACCGCGCCCGCTGCCGTGGTGGCCACGGCGCGCACCCTCGATGCCGCTGTGTTCGAGGAGCTGTTCATCGTGGCGTCGGTGGCCTTCGAGGAGGGCGCCGACGACGAGGTGAGCGCTACGGTGACGGTGGCCGCGGGGGAGAAGTGCCCGCGCTGCTGGAACATCCGCGAGCTCGGCGGCGACCCGTCCCATCCCGACGTGTGCGCGCGGTGCGGGGCGGCCCTGGACGCCATCGGGTACGAGGGCGAGTAGATGCGCCGCCGCAATCTGTGCGTGTTCGCCGCCGTGGTGCTTTTGTGGCTGGCGGCCGATATCGCCACGAAGGCGGTCTGCAACGGCTATGGGCTCGGCGAGGTCATCGCCGGGCCCTTCCTCGGCCTCATCCAGTTCCGCCTGGCCCACAACACAGGAGCCGCCTGGGGCATGTTCGGCGACTCCACCTTCGCCCTCGGCGTCATGTCGCTTCTGGTCTGCGCGGCGCTTACGGCCTACCTCATCGCCACGGCAAAGCGGGCGAACCTTGCGGAGGTCATTGGCGTCGCGCTCGTGGTGGCCGGCGGCCTCGGCAACGCGCTCGACCGCTTCAGCTTGGGCTATGTGGTTGATTTCATCGACACTACGTTCATCGAGTTCCCCACCTTCAACGTGGCCGACATCGGCGTCACCTGCGGGTTCGCGCTGTTCTTCATCGGCATGCTCTGGGGTATGCGGCGCGACGAGCGTGCAGCAGTGCCGGCGGCCGCGAAGCCGGCGGCCTCCGACGGCACGGACGAGCCGTCCGGCGATGTAGCCCGAACGGGCGATGCGCCGGGCCCCGAGGGTCGGTAAGGTGGGTTCCATGACACGATCGCTCTGCCATATCGTTGCCGCCGAGGATGCCGGCAGCCGCCTGGACGCGCTGGCCGCGGCCCGGGGCCTGTACGCCTCGCGTTCGGCGGCGGCGCGCGCCATCGAGGAGGAGCGCGTGTTCGTGAACGGCGCCACCGTCTCCAAGAAGCACGCCGTGGCCGCCGGCGACACCATCGTCTACGAGGTGGACGACGAGCCGGAGTCCGTTGTGGTGTACGGCGAGCCCATCGACCTGGACATCCGCTACGAGGATGCGGACATGCTCGTCATCTCCAAGCAGGTGGGCCTTGTCTGCCACCCCTCCGTCGACCACGCCCACGGCACGCTCGTGAACGCGCTCATCTGGCATTGCGGCGAGGAGAACCTCTGCAACGTGCAGGGCGAGGAGGCCGACCGCCTCGGCATCGTGCACCGGCTCGACCGCGATACGAGCGGGCTCATGCTGGCGGCCAAGACCGACGAGGCCGGCCGCGAGCTCATGGCCCAGATCCAGGACCGCGCGGTAGACCGCCACTACCTGGCCCTCGTCCACGGCATCATGGCCCACGACACCGGCATGATCGACGCTCCCATCGCGCGCTCGGCCGACGAGCGCTGCCGTATGGCCGTGCGCGACGTGCCGAGCGCCCGCGAGGCCATCACCACCTTCCGGGTGCTGGAGCGCTTCGAGGCCGGCCCCAAGGACGACGGCTACAGCCTCATCGAGTGCAAGCTGTTCACCGGGCGCACCCACCAGATCCGCGTGCACATGCAGTACACGCGCCATCCCATCGTGGGGGATCCGGTCTACAACGCCCACGGCCCCCGCGACGCGCGGGCCCAGCTCGGCCTCGAGCGCCAGTTCCTCCATTCCTACAGCATCGCCTTCGAGCATCCCGTCACCGGCGAGCCCATGGCCTTCGCCGACCAGCTGCCGGCCGACCTGCGCCGCGCACTGGATGCCCTGGCCGAGCGCTCGGTCGGCGTGACCGAGGCCGGCCGCGAGGTGTTCGCGCTCATGGAGGCGTCGCCGGTACCCTCGGTGGAAGGGAAGGTGCCCCATGACTAAGAAGACCGCGCCCGTGCCGGGCAAAGTGGGCGTCATCATCGCGAACACGGGCACGCCCGCGGCGCCGACCAAGAAGGCCGTGCGCAAGTACCTGTCCCAGTTTCTCATGGACCCGCGCATCTGCCCCATGCCGCGCCCGGTGTGGTGGCTTTTGCTGCACGGGCACATCCTCGGCAAGCGCTCCGCGGCGTCGGCTGAGAAGTACCGCGCCATCTGGACGGCGGCGGGATCTCCCATGACCGTGGCCTACGAGGCCCTCGAGCGCGGGCTGACCGACTACTACGCCGAGCGCGGGCTTGACGTGGAGGTGCGGGCCGCCATGAGCTACGGGAAACCCTCGCTCAAGGACGCCGTGCGCGAGCTGAAGGAAGCGGGCTGCTCGCGGCTCGTGGTGCTGCCCATGTACCCGCAGCAGGCGCGCTCCACCACCTCCTCGGTGGCCGATGGCATCGCCCGCGCCGTGCGCCGGGCCCATTGGCGGCACCCGGTCGACTTCATCGACGACTACAGCGAGGACCCCGTCTACGTGCGCGCCATCGCCGCATCCATCCGCAACGCCGGCTTCTCGGAGGAGCGCGGCGACCGCCTGCTGTTCTCCTACCACTCCATTCCGCTGAAGGACATCGAGGCGGGGGACGTCTACGAGCTGCAGACCGGTGCCACGAGCCTGGCCGTGGCCGGCGAGCTGGGGCTCGACCGGCGGGCGTGGACCATCAGCTACCAGAGCCGCTTCGACAAGGGCCGCACGTGGCTTTCCCCCTTCACACGTCCCACGCTGGTGCGCCTGGCGCGGGCCGCCGAGCCGGGCAGCCGCCTGTTCCTCGTGTGCCCGAACTTCGCGGTGGACTGCCTAGAGACCCTCTACGACGTGCCGTGCGAGCTGGAGCCGATCTATCGGGCGGCGCTCGCCGGCGAGCTGGTGGATGCCGACGAGGAGCCCGGCGCCTTGGAGAACACCGGCAAGAAGAGCGCCCAGTGCGATGCCCATCTGCAGGCCCACCGCGACGTGGCGCGCACCGTGCGCATGAAGCGCGCCGCCGAGGATTTCCGCCGCGGCGCCCACCGTCAGCCGGGCGATGACGAGCCCTTCGTCTACGTGCCGTGCCTCAACAAGTCGCGCGCCCACCTGAAGGTGCTCGCCCACGTGCTCGCCCCCTACGTGGGCGACACCGAGGCGTAAGTTCTTTCAAAACCTTCGTCCCTTGATAAGGAAAGCCCCCGATACCGGGGGCTTTCTTGTGGAATATGCCGTGGCAGGAGGGAGGGTGCGCTGCCGTGGCGGAAAAGGCTCGTCGCGTTACGCGGCTTAGGCCTCGGCCAGCTCGTGACCGAGCATATAGCCGAAGGTGATGCAACGGCCGTGGGAGTTGCCGGCCACGTTGATGGGGTAGTCCACCGCAGTGATGTCGCCCATGATGTTGCCGAGCACGTAGAGGCCTTCGATGACCTCGCCGTTCTCATCGAGGCACTGGAAGTCGTTGTTGCACTTCAGGCCGCCGCAGACGGCGAGCAGCGCCGGACCGACCTTCAGCGCGTAGAAGGGGCCCTCCTTCACGGGGGTGAGGAACACGGGCTTCTTGTAGTAGTCGGTGTCCTCGCCGGCCTCGCACATGCCGTTGTAACGCTCCACGGTGGCGCTCAGCGTGGCGGCATCGCAGCCAATCTGGGCCGCCAGATCCTCGATGGTGTCGGCCTCGTAGGCGATGCCCTGCTTCACGTACTCGGGGATCTGGGTCTTGAAGTACTCGGGAGCCAGCTCGAGGTCGCTGCCGTAAGGGCGGAAGCTGTCCCAGAACATGCCGCCGCCGTAGGGCAGGCCGTTCACGAGGTCGGTGGGCCAGTTCGCGTCGAAGATGGACCACGCCTCGCCGTTGGGCTGCTTGTTGATGGCCAGCGACTTGCCCTGCACCCAGGTGTCCTCGCACATGAAGCGTTCGCCGTTGTCGTTCACGAACAGGAACGGTCCGTGGAACCAGCAGAAGGCCTGGGGATGCATCATGGTGGGAAAGGGCAGGTCCTGCAGCTGGGCGCCGATCCACATGCCCATCTTGTGGCCGTCGCCGGTGTTCACGCCGGCCGGGGTGTACTGGCTGCGGGGCTGGCCGTACTCGGCGCAGATGGGGGCGTAGGCCTCGCACATCTCCAGGCTGCCGCCGATGTCGCCGGTGGCCAGCACGACGCCCTTGGCGGCGTTGTACTGCACATAGCCCTCGCCGGTCTCGCAGATGCAGCCGGTCACGCGGCCCGACTCGTCCTTCACGAGCTGCACGGCCGGGGAGTCGAAGACGAACTCGGCGCCGTCGCGCACGGCGTCCAGGTAGCACAGCTCGGCGCCGGCGAAGCCGGTGGAAGTGAGGCCGGCCTCCTCGGGGATCATGAGCATGTGGTAGCCCGGCTGCTCGGCGTACACGTCGTCGTGGCTGTAGAAGGCGCCCACCATGGCGGAGCCGCCGAGGGCCTCGCACTTGTCGAGCAGCCAGTTGGAAGCCTCCTCGGAGTTGTTGAAGAACTTCACGATGAGGTCCTCGTTCACGCGGCTGGCGCACTGGGCGATCCAGTGCTGCTTGGCGTTCACCTTGTCCACCGTCACGCCCAGCTCCTCCATGTAGCGGGAGTTGATGGCGCCGAAGCCGCCGCCACGTCCGTTGAAGCTCGCGGTCTTCTCCACCACGGTCACCTTGCCGCCCTTCTCGGCAGCCGCCGCCGCGCAGGCGCAGCCGGCCAGACCCGCGCCGATGACGAGGATGTCGGTGTCGACGGTGGAGGCAACATCGGTGATGGGCTCGGGAGCGATCTCCCACTCGTAGGCGGCCTCGCCGGTGGCGGCTATGGGCGCATCGCCGGAAGCGGGGGCGCCCCCCTCGGCCGGAGCCGCCGGCGAGCAGCCGGCCAGGCCCATGGCGGCCGCACCTGCGGCGGTTGCGGCGCCCAGGCCCAGGAACGCACGGCGGGACAGGCCCTTGGAATTCATGTCGGTCATAGGTTTCCCTTTCTTCTCAGTGCGGAGCCCTCCGCTCCGCCTCTGGTCCTAGGGAGTGCCGTCTCGCTTGGGTTCGCGCTTGCGACGGCACCGCCCTCCCGTCGTCTATCTTGGCAAAAGTGACGTTTGGATAACATCTGACGATTTGACCTATTTTGCCCGATCAAGTAAAAATGGGCCGAAGTGGCCCATAGCATTGGGCGCGCATTTTGCTACGGTTGAGCGTGGGTAGATGCGCTTGTGGCATCGCGCTTTTTAGGGAGGGACAATGCGGGAATCGAACGAGGGCCCCTTTGCCGACTGGCGGCTTTTGGGGCTCGGCTTCTGGCAGGCGTGGCAGATCGTCACGATGTGCACGAGCACCGTGGCGCCCAATGAGGGGCTGCTCTTCTCCGAGGGCAACGCCCTGCTCGGATTGCTCGTGCTCATGACGATCGGCTACGGTGCCGTCGTGGTCATGTCGCGGTGGTTCGCGCCCTTCGCGGCGCGACGCCTTTTCTATATCGTGGCCGCCGGCGCCATGGCCTTCGGCACTGTTGTCATGCCCCTGGCGGTGCTCGCCGGCACAGGCGCGCTCGGCTGGGCGCTGTTCATCGCCGCAGCCGCTGCCGCCGCCCTCGGCAATGCGCTTCTGCTCATCATGTGGGGCGAGCTGTGGAGTGCGTTGGCCACCGGGCGGGTGGGTCGGCATCTCTACGCCTCCTACACCTTCGCCTTCGTGCTCTTCTTCCTCGTCTACGCTCTGCCGCAGCCGGCGGCCGTAGGGGTGACGGCGCTGTTTCCGGTGGCGTCGGCGGCCGTGCTGTACGCCTGCCGCCGCGAACCCCGCCGCGAGCCTTCTGTCGTGCCGCTCGATGTGCGCACGATCCCCGTTGGGCGCCTGCTCGTCTGCCTCTTCGTCATCAGCGTCATATGGGGCCTGACCCAGGGCATGGTGGTCACCTTCGCCGAAGGCGATCCGCTCGTGGTGCCCAAGGCGCTTCTGCTGGCGGGGGGCGGTATCGGGGCCATTACGCTTTCCATGATGGTCACCTCGTCGCCTTCCGAGGCGCTCACCTTGTACCGGCCCGTCATCCCCGCAGTGCTCGCGGGTATTGTCTTGCTGCTGCTCGAGCCGGAGGTGTATCCCTTCTTGGGAACGGGGCTCATTATCATGGGCATCTACTGCTTGGACATGCTCATGATGCTCGTCTCCACCGATGTGGCCTTCCGCGGCCGCATTCCCGTGGCCCTCTCCTTCGGTCTTGCCGTTCTGGCCACGCGGGCCGGCACCCTCGTCGGATCGGTGGGAGCCGATTGCCTCATATTCTCGCCCTGGTGGTCGGCCCAGCTGCGCCTTGACGTGTGCCTCATCGCCATCCTCCTGCTCGCGGTCATCGGCATGCTCTTCTTCACGGTGGCCGACGTGCAGAAGATCTATGTCACACCGCGCCTTGCGCGCACCGACGAGTCCCTGGAACAGAAGTGCGCGGCGATGGCGGCCATGTGCCATCTGACCAACCGCGAATCAGAGGTCCTCGTGCTTTTGGCCCGCGGGCGCACCGTTCCCTATATCAGCGACGAACTCTCCATTGCCCAGGGCACCGCGAAGCACCATGTGAGTAACATCTACCGCAAGGTGGGGGTGTACGACCGCCAGGGGCTGCTGGACGCCATCGAGCAGGGCGGCGTGGGAAGGTCTGCGCTGGGGGACGATCGCCTTTAAGGACCGGGTTGACTCGCGCGATGGGCTCGCAGCCGAGTCCGCGATGCTCGTTCGGGGGGGGGTGCTGGGGCAATAGTCTCTCGATTGCGGAAAGTCGCCCTTTGATGGAACGGTTTCGAAAACACGCCCCTCGATTGCGGAAAGTCGCCCAACAGCGGGCGACTTTCCGCAATATAGAGCCCGATACGGCCTATGCACTCACTCTGAAGTCGTAAAGGGCGGTGGCACGCGTTCCTTTATGGCGACTTTCCGCAATTTCAAGGCGTGTTTTCGCACCTGCTCGAGTCTAGCGGCGGTTTTCCGCGATCAAAGCGACGAGGGCGTCCAGCTCTGCGGCCTTGCCGAAGCCGTCGGCGATCTCGCGGGCCACCCGCCGGGCGGCCTCGGGCATATCGGGCCGCACGACGAGCACCGAGCTCAGGGAGAAGGGCGCGTTCGCGAGGGGCCGGAGGCAGATGCCGTTCGTCACGAGACGCCGCGCGTAGCCAGTCTGGATGATGAAGACCTGGCGGCGGCTGGACACGTGGGCGAGCATGAGGTTGCGGTCGGGGGCGATGGGGTCGACCTCGATGCCGTGGGTGCGGAAGATGTCCGCGTAGAGCCGCTCCTTGTAGGGGCTCGTCTGGACCACCGTGCGCCCGCGCAGATCGCAGGCGAAGTCCACGGCGTCCTTGCGCGCCAGCTCGTCGTCGCTGGCGACCAGGACGGACAGCGTGTCGTCGGTCAGCCGGACGAAGGGCACCTCCATCTGGCGCGGAGGCGCCATGGTCACCGCGCATTCCGCCTTGCCGTCCGCCACGGCGCGCCACAGCTCGTCGTGATCGCCGTCGATGATCGAGAGGCTCAGCGCGGCGTCGTCCTCGAAGCGGGCGAGCAGCTTGCGCTTCTCGTCGTAGCCCACGAACATGCTGAGCAGCCCCACGCGTACGACGGCCGGATCGGCGCCGTCCAGGGAGCGGATGCGGGCGAGGCACTGCTCCCATGCGCGGTCCTCCTCCCGCAGGTGTCGCAGGAGCGTTCGCCCGGCCAGCGTGGGTGCGACGCCTCCCTTCCCGCGGGTGAACAAAACGGCGCCCACCGCCTCCTCCAGCGACCCCATGCTGCGGGAGAGCCCCTGGCGGGACAGGTAGAGGCTCTGGGCGGCCCGGGTGATGTTCCCCGTGGCGCACAGCTCGTAGAAATAGCGCCGCTGCTCGGCGCTCAGGCGAAACGTGGTCATGGTCTTCCTCTCTTGGGGACGGCCGTGCTGTCGTGGTCGCCTCATGGCGAAGGGGCCACTATAGGGCCTGGCCGTGCCGGGCGCAAGGCCCTCTGTTCCCGATATCGATGCCGCCGGTCCATGCCGACGCGGCCCGCAAGCACTCCGACCTGGCCTTCGTTGGAAGTGCAAACGGGAAGGTTGCGGATGGTCCGGGCCAAGTGTTGCCCTTCAGGACGGCGGGCGGCGGTTTGTGCATTCCCCATACCCTCAGCGGTCGGCTCGGCGTTTGCCCGGCCGGTAGTGCTACAATGCGCCTTACGCTTGTACCTACCAGGAGGTTTCCGCATGCTCTCAGAGCGCCTGCTCACCACCGTCGTCCGCACCATGACCGATAAGACGCTGGCTTTGCACCCCGTGCCCACGGGCACCCTGCCCGACCCGGTGCCGGGGCGCGCCTACACGCTGTACGTGCACGTTCCCTTCTGCGAGCGTCTGTGCCCCTACTGCTCGTTCAACCGCTTCCCGTACCGGGAAGAGCGGGCACGCACTCACTTTAAGGCCTTGCGCGAGGAGATGCGCCTTCTGAAGGAGAAGGGCTACGACTTCGAGAGCGCCTATATTGGCGGCGGCACACCCACGGTTGACATCGACGAGCTGTGCGAGACCATCGACTATGCCCGTGATCTGTTCTCCATCAAGGAGATCAACTCCGAGACGAATCCGAACCACCTCATCCCCTCGTACCTGGAGAAGCTCAAGGGCCGCATCCAGCGTCTGTCGGTGGGCGTGCAGTCCTTCGACAACGAGCTTCTGCGCCAGATGGACCGCTACGAGAAGTACGGCAGCGCCGAGGAGATCTTCGAGCGCATCGGCGAGGCCGCGCCGTACTTCGAGTCGCTCAACGTGGACATGATCTTCAACTTCCCGTCCCAGACCGAGGACATCCTCATCAACGACTGCGAGAAAATTGCCACCTGCGGCTGCCATCAGACCACCTTCTCGCCGCTGTACCAGTCCCACGCCACCACGCGCAAGATGGAAAGCGTGCTCGGGCGCATGGACTACGACAAGGAGCGCCGTTTCTACCACATCCTCGACGAGATCTTGAACGAGGGGGAGCGTCCGCTGTTCGAGCGCCGCACCCTGTGGACTTTCAACCGGCTCGACGAGAACCTGCGCCGGCGCCAGAACCTGGAGGTGGACGAGTACGCCGTGGCCTACGAGGAGTGCGTGGGCGTGGGATCGGGCTCCATTACCCATTTGGGCGACAACCTGTTCGTGAACACCTTCAACCTGGAGGAGTACGCGCAGATCGTGGGGGAGGGGCGCCTGCCGCTCATGGGCTGCACCGATCTGCCGCGCCGCGATCTCATGCGCTACAAGTTCCTGCTGCAGCTGTACAGCCTGCGCTTCGACAAGCGCGAGTTCGAGCGCGATTTCGGCGTATCGGTAGAGCGGGGGCTGCCCGTGGAGATGGCCTTCATGCGCGCCAACGGGGCGTTTGCCACCGACAACGACGAGGAGCTCACCCTCACCCGCGCCGGCCGCTACCTCGTGGTGGTGCTCTACCGCCAGTACCTGGCGGGCCTGAACAACCTGCGCGAGCAGGCCCGCAGCGAGCTTAAGGGCCTGGAGCACGACCTTCTGTTCGGCGACGGCACCGAGAAGTAGGGCATCGGCCGCGAGCTGCATTCAAGATGCGCGACGAAGGCTCCCCGCGGGAGCCTTCGTCGTTGGGAGGGGGTGTGGGGGTCGGGCCCTACTGGCCGCCGCACAGCTCGACGAGCTCCTTGCGGCAGTGGACGTCGCATTTCACGTAGATGTGCTGGATGTGCGCCTTCAGGGTACCCGGGGCGATGAACAGCTCCCGCTCGATCTGCGGGTTGGTCTGCCCTTGGGCGATGAGCCGGCAGATCTCGTCCTCGCGGGGGCTGAGACGGTAGCGGGCCGTGACGGCGTCGCAGCGCTCGGCGATAGTCTCGGCGCGGCGGCCCTCCTCGGCCAAGTCGTCGGTCTCCAGCAGGCGGATGCCCCAGCGGCTCGCCAAGTCCTTCTCCGAGAGCAGCATGAGGGTGCTCGCCAGCACGAGCATGACCACGGCGGCGGTGATGACGATGGACTGCACGCCTGGGGCCAGTCCGCTCGTATCAAGTAGATCGGCGCAGGAGCCGCCCCAGATGGTGAACAGGGAGTTCACCCGCATGATGCCCGTGAGCGCGATGATGGCGATGCCCATGCGCTTGGACAGGTCGTAGAACAGAAGAGATATGAGCAGCGACATGAGGGTCATGCCCATGGAGATGAGGTAGCCCGCCGCCGTGGTTCCGAGCAGCCCCTCGGCGGGAATGAGCAGAAGCCCGCAGATCATGAGCAGGAGCGGCGAGCGGAACAGGGCGCTCACGCTGAAGCGATCCGAGAAGAAGTAGACCACGACGAAGAAGGCGCCCATGACCAGCGCCGTCGAGAGCGACGAGTGCACGCCCGCCCCCTCGGGCAGCTGGTGGGTGCGCAGCCCGTAGGCGAAGGCGTAGATGCACAGCACCGCGAGCGGTTTCACCGGGTAGGAGAACTTCGGATACGCCCGGGGCGCGAGGTCGCGGGCGGGAAGCTGGCGGAAGGCGAGGACGAGGCAGCCCACGGAGATGAAGGGCAGAAGCACGAGCACTGCGGCGAGGCGCTCGGCATCGAGGCCCTGGCACAGGTAGGTGATGGGCACGGCGATGAAGCGGGAGGCCGCGGTGTACAGGGCGATGCGCATGAGGCTCAAGGGCACGATGGCCTCGTTGTACATGAGGAGCACCGCGCAGAACCCGAAGGCGCCGAGGACTGCCGCCGCAATGCCCAACCCTCCGGCGAGGTCGGGAGCCGCCGGGGCCGAGACGATGCACAGCGATGCGACGAGCATGGCGGCGCAGGCCGCGGGCTTGGCCCAGGGCTGGCTGTGCAGGGGAGCGAGGCGGCGCGCGAAGATGGTGGCGGCGATGCCGAGGGCCGCGTACACGTAGTCGAAGACCATATGGGGGTCGAAGGCGAGCGGGACGGGCATGCCTGCGGGCGCGGCGAAGGTGAGGGTCATCCAGGTGCGGGCGCAGCCGAGGGCGAACAGATAGGGGATCATCTGCTCCAGGTGATCGATGCGGCGCCAAGGGCGCCTTGTGCGCTCGGTGGTATCCATGGGAATCATTATACAGGCTCCAGCGTGCTGTCGGCGCGTGCCCGCTTCGCCCCTCTGCGCCCTTTCGCTCGCGGCCGATGCCGCAGACGCCGGAGCGCCCGCCAGCGGGGAGGGAAGCTGGCGGGCGCGCAGAGAGGGAGGGTGCGGGAGCGTTTGGGTGGCAGCCCTACAGGGCGGCCACGTAGCGGCCGGTCACGTAGCCGGAGGTGATGGCGCGGCCGATGGAGAGGCCCTCGACATCCATGGGGTAGTCCACGCCGCCGTAGAACTGGCCCGAGGCGTTGCCCACGGCGAACAGGCCCTCGATGGGCGCGCCATCGGCGTCCAGGCACTGCTGGTTCTCATCCACCGTCAGGCCGCCGAGCACCGCCGGCACGGAGTTCGCTCCGCGGGGCACGGCGAAGAACGGCCCCTGCTCGATGGGCACCAGGTAGTCGGCCCGCTTGCCGAACTGGCCGTCAGCGCCGGTGGCGCACAGCGCATTGTAGTCCTCGATGGACTTTACGATAGCGGCCTCGTCGATGGGGTCGATGTGCCACTCCTCGGCCTCCATGTAGGCGTTGATGTTCGCGGCCAGCTCGGCGAGGGTCTCGCCGCGTACGAACTGGTCCTCGGGGGGCACTTTCATGTTGCCCACGCCGAACTTCACCTCGTCGGGATGGGCCGCCGCCCACTGCTCGCCGATCTCGACCCAGTTCGCCGGCATGATGGTGAAGAACTTCGCGGCCATCGGGTTCTCGAAGTCGTACTCCTCCAGATAACCGCGCATGAGGTTGTTCAGGTAGGCGAAGGACAGCACTTCGTTCATGAAGCGCTCGCCGTGGATGTCCAGGTTCAGGAAGGGCAGCTCCAGGCGGGTGAGCGCGCCGCCGCCGTGGACCATCTTCGAGTGGTTCACCGGCGTCATCTGGGCACCGGCCCAGATGCCGGCCATCATGCCCATGCCGTCGCGGAAGGGGCTCATAGTCTTGAAGCCGCGCAGGTCGGGGCAGTAATAGTCGCGCATCTCCTGGTTGCCGGAGCAGTCGCCCGAGGCGAGGATGACGCCCTTGGCCGCCCTGAACAGCACGTTGCCCTCCTCGGTGGAGCAGATGACGCCGGCCACCCGGTCGCCTTCCTTGTACAGCTGCACGGCAGGCGAGTTGAAGAAGAACTCCACGCCCTCGGCGGCCACGGCGTCGCACACGGCCAGGGCGGCGTCGTTGTGGGCGCCCTCCAGGTGGTTGTAGGTGTTGGCGTGCAGATAGTAGGTGTAGCCGTTGTGCTCGCGCTCGGAATCGTAGGGCTTCGACTCGGCTCCGCCGGCCGCCGCCGTGTCGGCCCACCAGGTAACGGCCTCGAAGGAGTTGCGCGCCCAGGCCTCCAAAAGCTTGCGGTTGGAACGGTAGGCGTTCTTCTCCATGAGGAAGGCCACGCAGGCCTGGATGCCGGCCTCGTCGGTCTTGGTGGTATCCACCGAGGCTCCCATGTTGCCGGTGGTCTGGGCCGTGCCGATGTTCTGCACACAGGCTACCTTCGCGCCGGCCTCGGCGGCGGTGTGGGCGGCCGAGAGGCCCGACTCGCCGGCCCCGACGACCACGACGTCGAACTCGCGGGTGTCGGCGAACTCGGTGATGGGCTCGGGTGCCTGCAGGAACTCCGGCAGCGACGAGTCGGCAGCTCCGGTCTCGGAGAGCGCGGCCGAGTCGGACGGGGCCTTCGGGGCGCAGCCGGCGAGGGCTCCGGCCCCCACGATGCCCGCGGCGGTGAGGCCGGAGAGTTTGAACAGATCGCGACGGGTGACTTCCATGGTTTCCCTCCTGAAGACATGCGGCGCTTTCCTGTCGCCGCGTTCCCTGCGCCGGACGGTGCACTGCGATGTGGCGACCCTCTTTTTCGGATGGGATTGCCGCTTCCTGCACTGCCAGCGCCCTTGACGGCCCGCATCATGCCGCAACGGGTTCGGAGGGCGCATCGGGCCAGAGGGAAAATTTGGGTTAAATGCCTAACCCAAGCCATAACCCAAGGCGATGATCAGGCAAGACTCTCTCCCTGCCTTATCTCCTTCCTCGTTTTCGAAAATTGGCCAAAAACACCCTCGAGTGCGCTCGATGATCCGCTTTCTCGCCTCCCGCGAAGAGAATGGCCTTCTGAAAGTAACGAATAACGTATAATTTATCGATCGATCTTCGGCCAATGCGACGAATCGAAGGTCAAGGGAGCGCACTCGAGGGTGTTTCTGGCCAAATATTCCAAACGACTCCTGCGAACCGCCGAGAACCGACTGGCGGTAGGCTCGGTATCAACCGGCGCTGCGACTTGGCTGATCGCCTGAGCCTTTAGGGGTCCGGCGCTCGTTACGATGCCGTTGGGACGAATTTGGCAAAATTTCTCTTGCAATGTCTTGGAGGTAAGGGTACTATAAGCAAGCTGTTTGGGCGCGAGCCCGAAAAGCACGAACGGGTTGTGGCGCAGTTTGGTAGCGCACTTGACTGGGGGTCAAGGGGCCGCAGGTTCAAATCCTGTCAACCCGACCAGAATTGAGAGAGCCGGCTTCAAGCCGGCTCTTTTTTTATTGACTTATAGGATTCTCCGATACGTGCGCCGCAAGCGGAAATGCTAGGCTTCTCCTATCGAGTGAAGGGAGTTCCCATGCAGACGTTTCTTGCCGTCGATCCCTGCGATTATGAGATTCGCAGCCTCTACCGCTTCGCCACGCTGAAGCCGGAGACGGGGCTGCTGGAAGCCTTGAAGCCGGTGTGGCCGGCCAATCCGCGCCTGCTCATGATAGCTGCCGACTCCGATGACGCAACGACGACCGAGAACCTCGCCCTCGATCTGGCGTCGGCCCTCTCCAAAGCGGGTCTGGAGGTGGGGGAGGTTCGCGTGCTCGAGGCCGACACCGCCGAGCATGCGGCGCAGCTCATGCCCGGCGCCCAGGTGGTGGTGCTCGCCGATGGCGATGCCGAGAAACGCTCTGCCTTCTTTGCGGCCGTCGACGCCGCCCGTCTGCTCGGTGAGCTCGCTGACGACACTGTGGTCATCGCCCTGGACGAGGCCGCCCTCGCGGCGGCGGGGCTTCGCGTCGATGAGGGGCGCCGGTTCGGCTGACGGCTCGCAGGTGCCCGATCGCCGGCGAGCGTGACGCTCGTGACGATTCCGTGCCGCTTTGACGCTGAATCCGTAACCGAGCGGTCGATGCGTCATCATGATCGCTTCGCCTCGGCGACAATGGGCGTCAAATGTGGACGGAAACGGTCAGGGAGGGTGCCATGAACAAAGACGCGCTCGTGGTGGGCTTGGCGCTGTTCGCCATGTTCTTCGGAGCCGGAAACCTCATTTTCCCGCCGTTTCTCGGCATGGAATCGGGCTGGGAGTGGCCGCTCGGCCTTATCTGCTTCGTCTTCGTGGACGTGGTGATCTCCTGCATCGGCATCGTGGCCATCAACCAGGCCGGGGGCTCCATCCTGTCCATCGAGGGCGTCCTCGGAAAGCGCCCGGCGCTCGTGCTGAACACGGCGGCCATCCTGTGCACCGGCGTGCTCATCGCGAGTCCCCGCACGGCGGCCACCACCTACGAGATGTCCATCGCGCCCTTGCTGGGGGACTGGATCGGGCTGCTTCCCTTCTCGCTGCTGTTCTTCGCCGTGGTGCTGCTGCTCACGCTGCGCCCCACCCGCATCGTGGACATCGTGGGCAAGGTGCTCACGCCGGTGCTCGTGGCCGGTATCGCGATTATGGTGGTCGCGGGCATCGTCTCGCCCTTGGGGCCGGTGGTGGCTCCCGAGTCGGCCACGGTGGTGGCCGACGGCATCTCGGCGGGCTACCAGACCATGGACATCCTGGCCGTCGTGGGCTTTGCCATCATCGTCCAGGAGTCGGTGCGGGCCGCCGGCTATGCCGACGGGAAGAGCCAGCTGGCGGTGACGGCCCGCGCGAGTCTAGTGGCCTGCGTGCTGCTCGCTCTGGTCTACGGTGGTCTTACCTATCTGGGTGCCACGGCGGCCACCGTGGTGCCCCACGACGTGAACCAGGCCACCCTCATCACCCTCATCACCGAGCAGCTTATGGGCCGTGCCGGGCTCGTGGTGCTCGGCGTCGTGGTGGGGTTCGCCTGCCTGACCACGGCCGTGGGCCTGTGCGGCGCCACGGCGGCGTACCTGGAGCGCATCAGCGGTCGGCGCTTGAGCTACCGCGCGGCCCTCATCTCGGTGGTGGTCGTCGCGCTCGCCATCTGCAACCTGGGGCTCACCGCCATCATCAACCTGGCCGCGCCAATTCTCTCGGTCATCTGCCCGCCGTTCATGATCACCGTCGTGCTCATGCTCTTCCGGCGCCGCATCCGCAGCACCTGGACGTTCAAGGGCGCGGCCTTGGCGGCGGTGGCGGCGAGCCTTGCGCTGACGGTGCACGACGTGACGGGCCTGCTCCCCTTCGTGGAGGCGGCACCGCTGTACGCCTACGGGTTCAGCTGGCTTCCCCCGGCGCTCGCCGGCGCCCTCGCCGGGACGCTCCTGGGGCGCCGCTTCGACCGGCGGGCGCTTCCGTCGGCGGCGGCCTGATCGGCCCTCGGCGCCGGCGGCATTTTCGTGCAAGTGCACAACTAACCTTACCCTTTTACCGAACGATAGCCCCTCCACCTGGGACGGCGGCCGGCGCGGGGCGGCTTCTTTGCTATGGTAGGGCGAAGATCATCGCGATCTCGCCTCTGCGGGCGGAGCCTGCCGCCTTGCGGGGCCAAGAAGAAGGGTAAGGAGGATCCTGCATGGAACTCAGTCTCGGACTGCTCGGCTTCCTCATCGTGTTCCCCCTGATCGTGGCCGCCGTGCTGCTCGTCGTGCGGCAGGAGGCCCCGCGGCGCATCGTCGTCGTCGCGGCCGCCGTCGTCATCGCCGTGGCATCGGTCGCGCTGGTGCTCGGGAACCTGGGGGCGCCGCGCGTGTCGTTCGCCTTCGCGAGCGAGGTCGTCGACTTCCTCTGCACGGGCGTCTCGATCGCCATCGCCGCGGTCATCATCGCCTTTTCCGTCCGCTATAAGAATGTGTGGGCGGCCGCGCTCGCCGCGGTGCAGATCGCGGGCACGCTCGTGCTCGAGTTCGTCTTCGCCCACGAGATCGAAGTGCCCTTCGGGCTGTACTTCGACTCGCTCTCGCTGCTCATGGCCTTCATCATCGGCGTGGTGGGCAGCGGCATCTGCGTGTACGCGCTCGGCTACATGGAGGACTTCCAGGCCCACGAGCCCGAAGGGGCCCCCGACCGGCGCCCGATGTTCTTCGCGCTCATGTTCGTGTTCCTGTCGGCCATGTTCGTGATCGTCTTCTCCAACAACATGGAGTGGATGTTCACCGGCTGGGAGGTCACCACGGTGTGCTCGTTCCTCCTCATCGGCTACACGCGCACCGACGAGGCGATTGCCAACGCCTTCCGCCAGATCATCATGAACCTGGCCGGCGGCCTCGGCTTCCTCCTGGCGCTGTACTGCTGCGCCATCAGCGTGGGCACCTTCGCCTTCGACGAGTTCCTCGCCCTCGGCGTGGCCTATCCGGCCGTCACGGCCCTCCCGGTGACCGCGCTCGCCTTCGCGGGCATCACCAAGGCCGCCCAGATGCCCTTCCAGACTTGGCTTCTGGGGGCTATGGTGGCCCCCACGCCCACGAGCGCCCTTCTGCACTCGTCGACCATGGTGAAGGCGGGCGTCTTTTTGCTCGTGAAGCTCGCGCCGGTGTTCTCCGTGTCCCCGGCGCCGGCCATCATGGTCATGCTCGTGGGCGGCATCACCTTCGCGCTCTGCTCCTTCATGGCCATCTCGCAGTCCAACGCCAAGCGGGTGCTGGCCTACTCCACCATCGCGAACCTCGGCCTCATCTGCGCCTGCGCCGGCGTGGGCACACCTGAGGCGGTGTGGGCGGCGTGCTTCCTCATCCTGTTCCACGCCATCGCGAAGTCGCTGCTGTTCCTGTGCGTCGGCACCGCCGAGCACCACATCGGCAGCCGCGACATCGAGGCCATGGATCTCCTGTTCGACCGCATGCCTCGCCTGGCCCGCTTCATGATGCTCGGCATCATGGGCATGTTCATCGCGCCCTTCGGCATGCTGCTGGCGAAGTGGGGCACGCTCGTGTCCTTCGTGGACGCCCGCCAGGTGGCCCTCATCGTGATCCTCGCCTTCGGCAGCGCCGCCACGTTCATGTTCTGGGCCAAGTGGCTCGGCAAGCTCGCGGGCATCGCGGGCGAGCCGGAGAACGTGGAGGTGACCGTGAAGCCCACGGAGTGGGCGTCGCTTCTGCTCATGGCCTGCCTGTTCGTGCTGGGCTGCGTGTTTCTGCCCCTCATCTCCGCCGCGGTGGTGGAGCCCTACCTCTTCTCGGTGTACGGCGCGGCCGCCCGGGACATCTCCGCCGACAACCTGTGGCTCGCCTCCATCTGCACCGTCGTGGTGGTGCTCGTGCTGTTCGCCGGCGTGGGCGCGAAGCCGAAGGGGCGGCAGGTGGACGTGTACCTCGCCGGCGTCAGCCGCGACAGCGGGGCGCGCACCTTCCAGAGCGCCCTGTCGGGCACGGCCGAGGCCAGCGCGCGCAACTGGTACATGGAGGCCGTCTTCGGCGAGGGCCGCATAGCCCCGGTGGGCGTGGTGTTCAACACGCTCATCATGGCCGCCGCCTTCCTCGTGGCCCTGTTCACCCCGATCGTTCTCTAGAAAGGAGCGTGCAATGTCTTTGATCTCAACGCTCATCGGCACCCTCCTGTTCGCGATCCTCGGACCGGTCGTCGGCTGCCTTCTGGCCGGCCTCGACCGCATCGTGAGCGCCCGCATGCAGGGGCGTGTGGGACCGCCGCTCCTGCAGCCCTACTACGACGTGCGCAAGCTCTTCGAGAAGGAGCGCGCCTCGGTGAACTCCGTGGAGCGCGTCTACGTGGGCGCGGCGCTCCTGTTCGCCCTCATCGCCGGCGGCGTGTTCTTCTCCGGCGGCAACCTGCTTTTGTGCGTGTTCGTCATCACGCTGTCGAGCCTGTTCTTCATCATGGCCGCCTACTCCACCCGCAGCCCCTACGCCGAGGTGGGAGCCGCCCGCGAGACGCTGCAGGTGATGTGCTACGAGCCCATGGTGCTGCTCATGGCCGTGGCCTTCTTCCAGGTCACCGGCTCCTTCGACGTGGCCGCGGTGCTGGGCATGCCGCACCCGGTAGTGTGCACGGCGCTGCTCGTGTTCCTCGGCGTGCTGTTCATCCTCACCATCAAGCTGCGCAAGTCGCCCTTCGATTTGGCGCTGTCCCACCACGCCCACCAGGAGATCGTCCGCGGCGTGACCACCGAGATGAGCGGCCCCACCCTCGGCATGGTGGAGATCATGCACTGGTGCGAAAACGTGCTGTTCATGGGCTGGATCGCGATGTTCTTCGTGTGGGGCAGCCCTATCTCCGCGATCGTGGCTATCGTCGCCGTGGTGCTCGTGTACTTCCTGGAGATCTGGATCGACAACAACTTCGCCCGCGTGAAGTGGCAGTTCATGTTCAACTCGGCGTGGCTGGTGGCCCTTGTGGCCGGCGGCGTGAACATCGCGCTGCTCGCGTTTCTGTAAGGAGGTGCCGACATGGCATTCGCTTCTAAATCGCCCTGGGTCATCCACTACGACGGCTCCAGCTGCAACGGCTGCGACATCGAGGTGCTGGCCACGCTCTGCCCCGGCTTCGACGGCGAGCGCTTCGGCGTCATCAACACCGGCAACCCCAAGCACGCCGACATCTTCCTCGTCACCGGCAGCGTGAACGAGCAGAACATCGAGGTGGTGCGCGAGATCTACAACCAGATGCTCGAGCCGAAGGTGGTCGTGGCCTGCGGCATCTGCGCCTGCTCGGGCGGCGTGTTCCACGACTGCTACAACGTCATCGGCGGCGTGGATAAGGCCATCCCCGTCGACGTGTACGCCCCGGGCTGCGCGGTGCGCCCCGAGCAGCTCATCGACGCTATCGTGGCCGGCGTGGCGAAGCTCGACGAGAAGTCGGCGGCGATGAAGGCCGCCCGGAAGGGAGCGTGAGCGCCCATGGACAAGTTCAGCCAAGCATTCAACGAGGTGGCACTCGCCGAGGTGCACGATTTGGCCGCCAAGCGCGCCGAAGAGGGCTGGCGCTACGTGCAGATCCTCGCGGTGAACACCGAGAACGGCGTTGACCTCGTGTACTCCTACATGAAGGACGGCCTGCTCGAGAACGACACGGTCGTCGCGGTTGGGGAGGGGGATACGGTCCCCTCCATCACCGACCTGTTCCTGGAGGCCTTCGTCTGCGAGAACGAGATCCACGACCTGTACGGCGTGGCTATCGAGGGCATGGCCATCGACTTCGGCGGCATGTTCTACCAGCTGGCCGAGAAGGCTCCCATGACCGTGGTGAGCCCCGAGCAGCTGGCGGCCCGCGAGAAGGCGAAGAAGGTGGCCGCCGCCAAGGCAGCCAAGGAGGCCGCCAAGAAGAAGGAGTCCGTCGAGCCCGATGCGGCCGGCCCCTCCGAAGAGGAGATCCAGGAGAAGATAGCGGGACTCGACCCGGAGAAGGCGGCGAAGGTGCGCGCAGCCATGGAGGCCAAGGCGAAGAAGGCAGCTGCGGCCAAGGCCGATGCGGGCGCCGCCGCCGCGCCGACGGGCCTGACCGAAGAGGAGATCCAAGAGAAGATTGCGGGCCTGGACCCCGAGAAGGCCGCCAAGGTGCGCGCCGCGCTCGAGGCCAAGGCCAAGAAGGCCGCGAAGGCAGAAGGGGAGGGGAACTAGCATGGGCAAGGCGACCGTCATTCCCTTCGGCCCGCAGCACCCGGTGCTGCCGGAGCCTCTGCACCTCGATCTGGTGGTGCAGGACGAGACCGTGGTGGACGTGCTCCCGCAGATCGGGTTCGTGCACCGCGGCCTGGAGAAGCTCGTGGAGACCCGCGACTACAACCAGTTCATCTACATCGCCGAGCGCATCTGCGGCATCTGCGCCACGGGGCACTCCATCGGCTACGCCGAGACGGTGGAGGCGCTCATGGGCGTGGAGATCCCCAAGCGCGCCGAGTACCTGCGCATCATCTGGCACGAGCTGTCCCGCGTGCACTCGCATCTCCTGTGGCTGGGGCTGGCCGCCGACGCCTTTGGCTTCGAGAGCATGTTCATGCACTGCTGGCGCCTGCGCGAGCGCGTGCTCGACATCTTCGAGAAGACCACGGGCGGCCGCGTCATCCTGTCCGTCGTGAAGGTGGGCGGCGTGGTGCGCGACATCGACGCCACCCAGATGGCCGAGATCATCTCGGTGCTCGACGGTATCAAGGACGATTACACCAAGATCATGAACACCCTGCTCACCGACACCTCGGTGAAGAACCGCACGGTGGGCGTAGGCTACCTCTCCACCGAGGATGCCCGGGCGCTTTCCATGGTGGGGCCGTTTGCCCGCGCCTCGAACCTGCCCTACGACGTGCGCTCCTTCGGCAAGGGGGCCTACGGCGACCTGTCCGACTTCGAGCCCATCGTGGCCACCGAGGGCGACTGCTACGCCCGCGTGAAGGTGCGCTGCCTTGAGGTGCTCCAGTCCATCGACATCATCAAGGAGCTGGCGGCCAAGATGCCCGCCGGCGACATCGAGGTGACCGTGAAGGGGGCTCCGGCCGAGGGCGCCCAGGCCTCCAACGTGCTCGAGCAGCCCCGCGGCGAGTGCTACTACTACGCCCGCGGCAACGGCTCGAAGAACCTCGAGCGCATGCGCATCCGCACGCCAACCTCGCAGAACCTCGCCGGCATGACAGTGGCGCTCAAGGGGTGCGACCTGGCCGACGTGAACATGATCATCCTGACCATCGACCCCTGCATCAGCTGCACGGAAAGGTAGGCGACCATGGGAAGCTTCAAACTGGGGGGCATGACCCTCGGATCGCTGTTCAAGAAGCCCGAGACCCTGCTGTACCCGGCCGAGCAGAAGCCGGCCCCGGCGGGGCTCAAGGGCCATATCGAGAACGAGGTCGCGCTCTGCATCCTCTGCGGCATCTGCGCCAAGGCCTGCCCGGCCGACGCCATCGTGGTGGAGAAGAAGGAACGCACCTGGTCCATCGACCCGTTCCGCTGCGTGCAGTGCGGCAGCTGCGTGCGCGCCTGCCCCAAGGCGTGCCTGCACATGCTGCCCACCTACACGCCCATTGCCACGGCCCAGTCGTGCACGGTGGTGGAGGTGCCCGATCCGAAGGCCTAGGGCTGCGCGAGGCCCCGGCGATGCACCGCTTTCGCCCGCAGCGGCCCCGGTGACGGAATCGTAAGGTGGACGCTCCGTTAAGTTTCGTGGGGATGCGTTGCATACGGCGCGCATCTGGTAAAATGTCAAAAATCTGGCACTATCGTCCGGACTCCGCCCACGGAGTCCGGATTTTTTGGGAAGGGGAAGGCGTCGATGGCCGAGATGGAGAAGCATGGGACGGGAGGGGCCGACGAGGTCACCCGCGATATCTTCACGCTCGCCAACGTGGTCTCCCTCGTGCGGCTGCTCATGGTGCCGCTCTACCTGGTCCTGCTCTTGAACGGGCAGAACCTCGCGGCAACCCTCGTGTTCGCCACGGCCGCGGCTACCGACTTCCTCGACGGGCAGATCGCCCGGCGCACCCACACCGTCTCCCGCCTGGGGCAGCTGCTCGACCCGGCTATCGACCGCATCCTCATGGTCACGGGCGTGCTCGGCGTGTTCCTCGTGGGGCGCATCCCCCTGTGGGTCATCGTCGTGGTGATCGTGCGGGACGCCTACCTGCTCATCGGGGGCGGCTGGCTCCTCTCGCGGCACCGCATCCGCGTGCCCGTCGTCTACCCGGGCAAGTTCGCCACCACGTTTCTGTTCATCGGCTTCTCGGGGCTGCTCTTGAACTGGCCCCTCATCCCCGGGCTGGGCTGGTGCGACCTCTCGTGGCTGCCCGGCTTCAACGGCGAGGCCGTCTCCTGGGGCATCTGGTTCATCTACGCGGGGCTCGCGCTGTCCCTCGGGGTGACCGTGTACTACTCCGTCAGCGCCGCGGGCAAGCTTCGCTCCGCGCTCGCCGCGGAAAGGCTCTCCGGACATGGCGCCGCGTAGGGACAGCGCCGAGCGCCCCCGTCCGACGCGCCGCGCCGCGGGCTCCCTCTCCATGCCTTCGGTGCGCGACGGGCGGACCGCCTCCGGTGCGGGCGAGCGCCCGTCAGGAGCTGCCGCGCGCGAGGGAGCCGGACGTCCGGCCCGCCCCGACCGGCCCTCGTCCCCGCGGCCGCGTCCCACGTCCTCCCAGGCCTCGGGGAGCGCTCCCCGGCACGGCCAGGACCGGCCGAGCCGCGCCGGCAGCCACGCCGCCGACGCATCCCGCGCGCGCCACGCGGGCGCGCGGCCGGAGCGTCCGACGGCGGCAGGCCGGCCCTCGCGCCCCGGCGCCTCGACGCCCCCGCCCCGACGTCCCTCGGCCTCTCCGGCACCCGCAGCGGGCCGCCGCGCCCGGCGGGGAGGCGCGCCCGACTACGCGAGCCCGCGCATCCAGCATTCTCCCATCGTGCAGCCCCGCCGCAGGCGCAAGCTGCCCGTCATCGCGGTCACCGTCGTGCTGCTCGCCGGACTTCTCGGCGGGGGCGCCTGGGCCGCCGACCGCCTCATCAACGACGCGCGCATCTACGCCGGCATCTCCATCGGCTCCGTCGACGTATCGGGCATGACCGTCGAGGAGGCCCGCGCCGCCGTGAGCGAGGCCTACGGCGACCGCGCCTCCCGCGGACGGGCCGTGGTGTACGCGAGCGAGGAGGCCCGCGCCTCGGTGGATGTGGAGGCCGAGCTGGCCGAGCAGGAGGCCCAGGCCGAGCAGCTCTCGGTGGAGGAGGCCCGCGCCGACAAGCTTCTGTGGGTGGCCGAGGCGGGCACCCTGGGCGCGCACCTGCCGGTCAGCGAGCTGGTGGACGAGGCCTTCGCCATCGGCCGGGACGGCGACGTGGCCGCCCGCATCGACGCGGCCCGGGAGGGCCGGTCGGTGCCCGTGCGCCTCGCCTTCGACGAGGAGGCCGTGGAGGCCCTCGCCTCGGACATCGACGCCACCATCGGCGAGCCCCGCCAGGACTGGGACGTGGCCGTGGAGGAGGGCCAGGCCCGCCTCGTGGAGGGCCACGAGGGCACCATCGTCGACCGTGCGCACTTCACCGATCTTCTGACGGAGGGCTTTCTGGGGGACGATCCCGAGAACGTCTCCTTCGTGGCCGAGGCCTCCTACGCGCCGCTGCGCATCGACGAGGCCGGCGCCGAGAAGGCCCGGGCCGCCATCCAGGCGGCCCTGGATACGGGAGCCTCCTTCTCCTTCGAGGGAACCTCCTGGACCCTTTCCGGCCAGGATCTGGGGAACTGGATCGCCACCGAGGTGCGGCCGGCGGGCGAGGGCTACGTGCTCGCCCCCGTGCTCGACGAGAAGACGGCCCGCGCCGATCTGATCGGCCTCATCCGCGACGCCGGGTTCGCCTCGGCGGTCACGGTGTCCTTTGACCGGGCCGACGGGGAGGTGTGGGTGTCCACGGGCGCCGGCAGCCGCTACCCGCTCGTCGCCGACGCGCTCGCGGTCGCCCGCGAGGCGCTCTTCGGCGAGTTCGACCGCTCGGGCACCGCCGTCTCGGGGGCGCCCTCCGTCGAGATCGGCTGGGGGGACGCGCCGGCCCGGGCCACCTTCGACGAGGCGGTCGATCTGGGCCTCATCGGCGAGATCGCCTCGTTCACCACCGAGTACAACGACGGGGCGGGGACCGCCAACCGCCGCCACAACATCCACCACGCCGCCGACCGGCTTACCGATTCCGTCGCGGAGGCGAACGGGGGCACCTGGTCGTTCAACGACGTCATGGGGGAGGCCAACGAGGCGAACGGCTTCCAGGCCGCCCACGCCATCGTGAACGGCGAGTACGAGGACGCCATCGGCGGCGGCATCTGCCAGGTGGCCACCACCGTGTTCAACGCCGTGTTCGAGGCGGGCTTCCCCGTGACCGAGCGGCGAAACCACTCCCTCTACATTTCCAGCTATCCCACCGGCCGCGACGCGGCTATCGCGTATCCTGATCTGGATCTTTCCTGGGTCAACGACAGCTCCTCCGACGTGCTCGTGCGCACGCGCTACACCGACACCACTCTCACCGTCACCCTCTACGGCATCGACCCGGGCTACGTGGTCACCGCCCAGACCGGCGACTGGGAGGAGGGCGAGGCCTACAAGACCCGCACGAAGGTGGACGAGAGCGAGCCGGCGGGAACCCGCTATGTGAAGACCAAGGGCGCCGACGGCCGCCGCGTGACCGTGCACCGCATCGTGCGCGACCGCGCGGGCAACCTGCTGCACGAGGAGGACTTCGTGTCGAACTACGCCCCCATCGACGAGGTGATCGTCGAGGGCCCCAACGCCCCCGGCGCCGATGCGCCCGCCGAGGAGGAGGCCGACGACGGCGAGGCCCACCCCGACGAGGGCAAGCCGTGGGACGAGATAACGAGCTCCGAGAAGCCCATCGAGGAGCAGGAGCGGGACCTGGAGAAGGAAGCCGAGAAGGACAAGGCCGAGGAATCGGACGACGATAAGGAGGACGCCCGTGTTTCAACCGGAGATTGAGGCGATGCCCCGCGAGGAGCTTCGCGAGCTGCAGCTTGAGCGGCTGCGCGAGTCGGTGCGCAACGCCTACGAGAACGTGCCGCTCTACCGCGAGCGCTTCGACGAGGCCGGGGTGACGCCCGACGACATCACCTGCCTGGAGGATCTGGAGAAGTTCCCCTTCGTGGTGAAGCAGGACATGCGCGACAACTACCCCTTCGGCATGTTCGCCCGCGAGAACGCCGACGTGGCCCGCATCCACGCCTCCTCGGGCACCACGGGCCAGGCCACGGTGGTGGGGCACACGGCCGCCGATCTGAAAAACTGGGGCGACTGCTTCGCCCGCGGCATCGCCATGGTGGGCGGCTCCCGCGAGTCCACCATCCAGGTGTCCTACGGCTACGGCCTGTTCACGGGCGGACTTGGGGCCCACGCCGGCGGCGAGGCCATGGGCTGCACCGTCATCCCCACCTCGTCGGGCAATACCAAGCGCCAGGTGCAGATGCTCAAGGACTGCAAGACCGATATCCTGTGCTGCACGCCTTCCTACGCGCTGCTCATCGCCGACACGGCTATCGAGATGGGCTACGACCCGGCTACCGAGTTCCAGGTATCGGGCGGCATCTTCGGCGCAGAGCCCTGCTCGGAGAACATGCGCCAGGAGATCGCCGACAAGCTGGGGCTGCAGTACTGCGACGTATACGGCCTATCGGAAATCATGGGCCCGGGCGTGGCCATGGAGTGCGCCGAGCGCGGCGGCCTGCACATCGCCGAGGACCAGTTCCTCTGCGAGATCATCGATCCCGAGACGCTCGAGGTGCTCCCCGACGGCGAGGTGGGCGAGCTCGTCATCACCACGCTCACCCGCGAGTGCTCGCCGATGATCCGCTACCGCACCCGCGACGTGACCACCATCAACGCCGAGCCGTGCGCCTGCGGGCGCACCCACCGCAAGATCGGGCGTTTGCTCGGGCGCACCGACGACATGCTCATCATTCGCGGCGTGAACGTGTTCCCCTCGCAGATCGAGCAGGTCATCACCGAGTTCCCCGAGATCGCGACCCAGTACCAGATCGTGCTCACCACCCGCGGCCCGCTCGATCATGTGGAGCTCCAGGTGGAGACCGAGCCCGATTTCCCCATCGACGAGGTGCGCCTTTTGGAGGACCTGCGCAGCCGCCTGGCCGCCGCGCTCAAGAGCAACCTGCAGGTGGCCGTCGACATCAAGTTCGTGGAACCCAAGACCATCGCGCGCTCGGAGGGCAAGGCCAAGCGCGTCATCGACCTGAGAGGGGAGGCCAACTAATGATCTCGCAGCTCACCGTTTTCCTCGCCAACGAGAAGGGGCGCCTGGCCGCCGCCAGCCGCACGCTCGCTGACGCCGGCATCAACATGCAGGCGCTGTTCATCGCCGACACGGCCGACTTCGGCATCGTGCGCATCTTCTGCGACACTCCGGCGCTGGCCGCCGCCACGCTCGCCGAGGCGGGCTTCCGCGCCACGCTCACGCCGGTCATCGCCGTGTCGGTGGCCGACGAGCCGGGCACCTTGGCGCGCCTTCTGGAGTTCTGCCACGAGTCCTCGATGAACATCGAGTACGGCTACTGCTTCGCCGCCGGAGACGGCCACGCCATCGACGTGCTGAAGATCGAGGGCGACGGCGCCGAGGAGGCGCTGGCCCAAGCCGGCTTCACCGTCCTCGCGCCGGAAGAGGTCTACGTTGTCGATCCGAGCTAGCCGCCAAGTGGCCGCCGCGCCCCCGAGCGGCCGCCTGACTCGGTACGCGCTCGCCCTCGCGCTGGCGCTCTCCCTCGCCTGGCCGCTCGCCGCGGCACCTGCGGCCTGGGCCGATGTGCGAGCCGAGGACGTCATCCTCGGGGAGACCGTGGAGGCGCGGGGGCTGCCGGCGGTGGCCTGCCCGAACGTGACGGCGCAGTTCGCCATCCTCGTGGGCGAGGACGGCAGCGTGCTGTTCTCGCGCGACGCCGACGCGAGCTCGCACATCGCCTCCATCACCAAGGTGATGACGGCCATCGTGGCGCTCGACTCGGGGCTGCCCCTCGACACCCTCGTCACCGTCACGCCGGAGGCGGCGGCGGTGGGGGAGTCCTCGGCGAACCTGCTGGCGGGCGACACCCTCACGCTCGAGGCGGCGCTCACCGGGCTCATGGTGCCCTCGGGCAACGACGCGGCCATCGCCATCGCCGAGACGGTGGGATCGTCGCTGGCCCAGCAGGGGCAGAGCCCCAACGACGCCTTCGTGGCCGCCATGAACGCCAAGGCCGCCGAGATCGGCATGACGCACTCGCTGTTCTCCAACCCCCACGGCCTCGACATCGACGAGTTCGACAACGAGATGTACTCCACGGCCCAGGACGTGGCCGTCATGTGCGCCTACGCCATGAAGAACGACACCTTCCGCTCCATCGTGGCCAAGCCGAGCGCCCAGATCGCCGTCACCCGCGCCGACGGGCAGGTGGCCACCCTCGACCTGACCTCGTCCGACATGCTCCTCGGGGTGTACGAGGGGGCCTGCGGCATCAAGACCGGCTACACCGAGGCCGCCGGCAACTCCTTCGCCGGCGCGTGCAACCGCGGCGGGGGCGACCTCATCTCGGTGGTGCTCGGCTGCCCCTCCGACACCGCCCGCTTCGACGACACGAAGATCCTCTTCAACTGGGTCTACGACAACCGCGTGAGCTACAAGCTGGCCCACAGCGACCGTACGGCGACCATGGAGGTCGACGGGGCGCGCCGCGAGGTGCCCGTCATCGCCGAGGTCCCCTTCACGGCCTGGCCCGACAAGCGCGTCCCGGCCACCCTGGCCGATCCCGACGCCGCCGTGGAGGTGTTCGCGCCGGCGGGCAACGTGAGCCAGGAGCTCGTCTTCGACGACCTGCCCGGCTCGGTGCGCGCCGGCGACAAGGTGGGTACCGCCAACTTCTACCAAGGCGGCCAGCTCATCGCCACCCAGGACCTCCTGGCCTGCGAGAACGCCGCAGCGCCCGACTTCTTCCAGGGCATCGGCATCTGGTGGGACCGCCTGTGGCACGGTCTTGCCGGCGAGGACCTCGTGGCCGAACCCGTGGTGGTGAACGAGTGCCCGCTCATCTACGACAAGTCGTCCACGCGGGGCGCCCAGTCGGTGGCCGCCCTCGCCTCCGGCGAGGAGGACGGCTCCGACGAGCCCCGAGACGATCAGCAAGCGGACCCGGCAGCCGGGTCCGGCGAATAAGGAGGACGGCCATGACCGAACTTTGCCCTGTATGCTCCCACGCGGTATCGCCCGAGGACGCCGTGTGCCCCACCTGCGGCTTCAAGCTGCTCGGCGCCACCCAGGCCTTCGAGCCGCTCGCCATGGAGGGCGATGCCGCCCCGGTGCGCGAGGCTGCCCCGGCACGCGCGTCGCTTTCGGTGGTGCGCGGGCCGAAGGTGGGCATGGCCTACGCGCTCGGCAGCGAGCCGGTCACCATCGGCCGCTCGCCCCAGTGCACCATCTTCCTGAACGACATGACCGTCTCGCGCATGCACGCCGCCATCGAGCCCGAGGGCGGCTGCTACGTCATCCGCGACGCGAACTCGTTCAACGGCGTGTGGGTGAACAACGAGAACGTGGAGGCGCGTACCCTGCGCCCGGGAGACTTCATCCAGATCGGCACCTTCTGCCTGCAGTACGAGGAGAACTAGGCGTCTGCCGGGGCACGGGGAAGCGCCCAGCCCCGGCAGCGTGGGGAAGCGAGGAGATACATGGAACTGATGTCGGGAAACGAGGCCATCGCCCAGGGCGCGTGGGAGGCGGGGTGCGCCATCGGCGTGGCGTACCCGGGCACGCCCTCCACCGAGACCCTCGAGGCCTTCGCGGCCAAGGAGGGCGTCTACGCCGAGTGGTGTGTGAACGAGAAGGTGGCCGTCGAGGTGGGCATCGGCGCCTCGGCCGCCGGCGCGCGGGTGCTCGCCACCATGAAGCACGTCGGCGTGAACGTGGCCGCCGACCCGCTGTTCACGGCCGCCTACACCGGCGTGGGCGGCGGGTTTGTCATCCTGGCCGCCGACGATCCGGGCATGTACTCCTCCCAAAACGAGCAGGACTCCCACTACTACGCCCAGGCGGCCGCCATTCCCTGCCTCGATCCGGCCGATTCCGCCGAGGCGCTCGCCTTCGCCCGCGACGCCTTCGATATCTCCGAGCGCTTCGACGTGCCCGTGATGCTGCGCTCCTCGGTGCGTATCTCGCACACGAAGACGCCGGTGGAACCCGGTGAGCGCGTCGAGCGGCCGCTTTCGCCCTACGAGAAGAACCCGGCGAAGTGGGTCATGATGCCCGCCTTCGCCAAGCCCCGCCGCATCGTGCAGCTTGCGCGCATCGACGCGCTGCGGGAATGGGCGGAGACGTGCCCCTACAACGAGGTGCTGCGCCGCGGTGATAAGATCGGCGTGGTGTGCGCCGGCGCCGCCTTCCAGCACGTGGCGGAGGCGCTGCCCGAGGCCTCCGTCTTCAAGCTGGGCGTCACCTGGCCGCTTCCCGCGGCGGCGCTGCGCGATTTCGCCGACAGCGTGGAGCGCCTCTACGTGGTGGAGGAGGGCTCCTGCTACCTGACCGATGCCGTGGCCGCCTGCGGCGTGGCCGTGAGCGAGCCGCCCTGCGGGCTTCCGCGGGCCGGCGAGCTGTCCCCGGGCCTCGTGCGCGCCGCCTTCGGCCTCGAAGAGCCGCCCCACGCCGATGCCGCGCCCGATGTGCCGGCGCGCCCCCCGGCGCTGTGCCCGGGATGCCCGCACCGGCTCGTCTTCAAGGAGCTCGCCCGCATGCGCGCCATCGTCACCGGCGACATCGGCTGCTACACCTTGGGCGCGCTGCCGCCGCTGTCGGCCATGGACACCACCGTGGACATGGGCGCGTCGGTGTCCATGGCCCACGGCTTCGAGCTGGCGCTGGCCGGCACCGAGCACAAGCCCGTCGCCGCCGTCATCGGGGACTCCACCTTCGCCCACTCGGGGCTCTCCTCGCTCATCTCCACGGTGTACAACCGCGGTGCGGGCACCGTGTGCGTGCTCGACAACCGCACCACCGCCATGACCGGCCGCCAGGGCAACCCCTTCAACGGCGTGACCCTGCAGAACCGGCCGAGCCGCGAGCTGAACATCGAGGCCGTGGTGGCGGCCCTTGGCGTGGATGACGTGCGCACGGTGGACCCCAACGACGCCGCGGCGGTGCGGACCGCCCTCAAGGAAGCCACGGCCACCGACGACATCTCGGTCATCGTGTTCCGCTCGCCCTGTGTGCTTCTGGAGCGCAAGCCGGCACGGCCTTTGTGGGTGAACGCCTCGTGCACGGCCTGCGGCTCGTGCGCCACCCTGGGCTGCCCGGCCATCGCCCGCGACGAGCGCGGCGTGGCCCTGATCGACACGGCCCTGTGCATCGGCTGCGGCCAGTGCGTCCAGTACTGCCGCTTCAACGCGATCGTTCCGGAATAGGGAGGCGATGATGGAGAACAAGACCACGACCGTGCTCCTGTGCGGCGTCGGCGGCCAGGGCACCATCCTGGCGGCCGACCTGCTGGCCGCCGCCTGCCTCGCGGCGGGGCGAGATGTGAAGGTGTCCGAGATCCACGGCATGGCCCAGCGCGGCGGCGCGGTGACCACCGTGGTGCGCGTGGGCGACCACGTCGAGTCCATGGTGTCCGACTTAGGCGCCGCCGATGTGGTGGTGGCCTTCGAGACCACCGAGGCCCTGCGCAATCTGCCGCAGCTGGCCGCGGGTGGCTCGCTTATCGTGAACGACGAGGCTATCAAGCCCCTGCCCGTGCTGACCGGCGCGGCGAAGATGCCCGAGCGTGCCCGGGAGCGCCTTATCGAGGCCGGGGCCCTGCTCGTGCCTGCCGATGCCATCGCGCGCTCCTGCGGGAACGCCAAATGCGCGAACGTGGTGCTCGTGGGGGCGCTCTCGGCGATGCTCGACATTCCCGAGGACATCTGGGAGCGCACCGTGGCGGCGCGCGTACCCGAGCGCACCGTGGAGGCGAACCTCGCGGCGCTTGCGGCCGGGCGCGCCTTCGTAGCCGAGAGAGAAGGGGAGTGAGCGTTATGACCGTGTCCCAGATCAGCGTCTTCGCCAACAGCCGTCCCGGCCATATGGGCCGGGTGCTGGGCCTGTTCGAGGAGGCCGGCGTCAGCGTGCGGGGTTTCTCGGCGGCCGACACCGGCGAGTACGGCATCCTGCGCTTTGTGGTGGACCGCCCCGAGGCGGCGCTCGCGGCGCTCAAGGAGGCCGGCTGCGCCTGCACCGTCACGCCGGTGCTCTGCCTGAAATTGGAAGATACACCCGGTGAGCTCTCGCGCGTCATCGGGGTGCTCGCCCGCTGCGGCATCAACGTGGTGTACTGCTACTCGATGATCTCCACCTACATCGTGCTCTCGGTGACCGACGCCGAGCGGGCCCGCGAGCTTCTGGCCGAGGAGCCGGTGGAGATGATCTCCCAGGACGACATCGCCCGCTTCGTCGCCGCGCGCGACGGGAAGGAGGCCTAGCCGTGGAGGTTCCCGCCACCATCGATGTGACTGCCAAGGGCGGGGCGCTCGCCGCCGCGGCGGCCGGCCGCTTCGACGCGTTGCCCATCTACAAGCCCGAGATCGAGTGCGCGTCGCGCGAGGAGATCCGCGCCGTGCAGCTTGCCAAGCTGAAGGAGACGGTGGCCTACGCCTACGAGCGCGTGCCGTACTACCGCGAGAAGATGGACGAGATGGGCGTGGCGCCCGCCGACATCCAGACGCTGGACGATGTGCGCAAGCTGCCCTTCACCGACAAGGCCGTGCTGCGCGACACCTTCCCCTTCGGGCTGTTCGCCGTGCCCATGGACGAGATCCGCGAGCTGCACTCCTCATCGGGAACCACGGGAAAGCCCGTGGTGGTGGGCTATACCGAAGGCGACATGGATATGTGGAGCGAGTGCATCGCGCGGCTCGTGCAGATGGCGGGCGTCGTGCCCGGGGATGTGGCCCAGATGGCCTTCGGCTACGGCATGTTCACCGGCGGCTTCGGGCTGCACTACGGCCTGCAGCGCCTGGGCTGCGCCATGATCCCGGCCGGATCGGGCAACACCGAGCGCCATATCCAGATGATCGAGGACTACGGCACCACGGTGCTCGTGGCCACGCCCTCCTATGCCATGCACATCTGCGAGGTGGGGGAGGCCATGGGCTACGACTGGGAAGCCTCGCCCCTTCGCGTGGGCCTCTTCGGCGGCGAGCCGTGCCCGCCGGGGCTCAAGGCCGAGATCGAGCGCCGCATGCACATCGTGTGCACCGACAACTACGGGCTCACCGAGGTGATGGGGCCGGGCGTGTCGGGCGAGTGCCTGGCCGAGCGCTTCCAGCAGCACATCGCCGAGGACCACTTCCTGTGGGAGGTGGTCGATCCTGAGACCGGCGAGCCGGTGGGCGAGGGCGAGGTGGGCGAGCTCGTGCTCACGCCGCTTTGCAAGCAGGGCATTCCCGTGCTGCGCTACCGTACCCACGACCTGACCGCCGTGCACACCGAGCCCTGCGCCTGCGGGCGCACCCTGGCGCGCATGGACAAGGTGCGCTCGCGCTCGGACGATATGCTCATCATCCGCGGCACCAACGTATTCCCCTCGCAGATCGAGGACGTGCTCACGGGCATCGAGGAGGTCACGCCCCACTACCACATCATCGTGCGGACGAAGAGCGGCATGGACGAGCTCATCGTGGAGACCGAGCTGCGCCCCGAGGCGTTCTCCGATTCCTTCGAGTCCATGGACGCCCTGCGCGCCCGCATCGCCGAGAAGCTGAAGGGCACCCTGCTCGTGGCGCCGACGGTGCGCCTCGTGGAGCCCGGCGGGATCGAGCGCGCCATCGGCAAGGCGAAGCACGTCGACGACCAGCGCGGGAAATAGGCCGCATCGGGCGGCAATCGCGCAGGAAGGGGCGGCTGCTCCATGGAAACCTCGGAAGCCCTGTCCGGCACCTCTCCCGCGGGCCCATCGGCCCCCGTCGTCGGGCGCTTCGCGCCGTCGCCTTCGGGGCGCATGCACGCGGGAAACATCTTCTCCGCGCTCGTCGCCTGGCTTGTGGCGAAGTCCCAGGGCGGCCGCATCGTGCTGCGCATCGAGGACTTGGATCGGGATCGCTCGAAGCCCTGCTTCGCCGATGCCGTGCAGCGCGATTTCGAGCGGCTCGGCCTCACGTGGGACGCGGGCCCCTGCTTCCAGCACGACCGCGACGAGGCGTACCGGGCGGCGCTCGAGTCCCTCGAAAGGCGGGGGCTTCTGTACCCGTGCTACTGCACCCGGGCAGACCTTCACGCCGCCTCGGCTCCCCACCGCGGCGAGAAGCCGGTGTACCCGGGCACCTGCAGGCACTTGAGCGACGCCGAGCGCGCCTGCCGGGAGCGCGAGGGGCGCAGAGCCGCCACGCGCCTTATAGTTCCCGACCGCGAAGTCGCCCTGCGCGATCTCATCCAGGGCGATTACGCGCAGAACCTCGCCGAGGAGTGCGGGGACTTCCTCGTGCGCCGGGCCGACGGGGCCTTCGCCTACCAGCTGGCCGTGGTGGTGGACGACGCCGCCCAGGGGGTGAATTCAGTGGTGCGAGGCGTGGACCTGCTGTGCTCCACACCGCAGCAGATATACCTGCAGGAACTTCTGGGGCTTCCGCGCGCGGCCTACGCCCACGTGCCGCTCATCGTGGGGGAGCTGAACCGGCGGCTGTCGAAGCGCGACCGTGACGCCGCCCTCGACGAGCTTCTGGCGCGCTACCGCACGCCCGAGGCGGTGATCGGGCACATCGCGGGCATCACGGGGCTGGCGCCGACGGACGAGCCGGCCACTCCCGAGGAGCTGCTGCGCGATTTCTCCCTCGAGGACCTCGGGGCGCGCTTCCCCGACCTCGTCCAGATTCCCTGGCACTAGGACCTTCGGGAGGACGCTGCCCTAGAGCATGAGCGCCGCGGCGTAGAAGGCACCGAGCGCGACATTCACGCTGGCCACCTGCCCCATGGCGCCGATGCGGGCGGCAGGGGAGAGGGGGTTTCTCCACTGCGCGGCGAAAAGCGGGTAGGCGGCAAGCGCCATGAAGGGCATCACGATGAGGCCGCGGGAAAACCACAGGGCGACGACGAGGGCGATGAGGACGACCCAGGCGGCCATGAGCCCGTGGTAGGCCGCCCGCGCGCGCTCGCGGCCCAGCAACACCGGAAGCGTGCGGCGCCCGGCCTCAATGTCCTTCTCGATATCGCAGGCATTGTTGGTCATCATGATGAGCCCCACCCCGATGACGGTGGGCAGCGCCCAGACGAGCACCGTGAAGTCGAGCACGCCGGTGAGCGCCTGGAAGCAGGCCAGGGGGATAAGACCGCCCATCACGATACCGCTGACCGCCTCGCCCACGGGCAGGTAGGACAGCGGCGTCTTGCCGCCCGAGTAGGCGACGACGATGACGGCTCCGACGAGGGCGATGACGAGGGGGATGGGCCCCCGGGCGGCGATCACGAGGACGCCGAGCAGGAAGGCGGCGGCCAAAAAGCCGATGGCGAGCCGGCGCACCGATCGGGGGTTCACGTTGTTGTACACGAGCACGGCATCGGTGACCTCCACGTTGTCGTCGGCCGTGTCGCTACCCTTCACGAAGTCGAAGTAGTCGTTGAACGTGTTCACCGACGCCTGCATGAGGACGCAGATGACGAGCAGGAGCGCGGCCATGAGCGGGGAGGGCTCGTAGCCGCGGCCCACGGCGCATCCCACCGCCACCAGCACGGGCATGACGGAGGCGGGCCAGGTGTGCACCGCCGCCAGCTGCCAGGCCAGGGCGGGGGAGAGGGGAGAGTACCCTCCCCTCTTGCTCTGCTCTGATATCGTACTCATGTTCGCTTCTTCCAATTCTCGAAAACTACCTCGGGTTATTATAGAAGAAGGCGCCCTTTGCGGGGCGCCTTCGGCACGAGACGGCATCGCCTCCGCGCTAATTGGTCATGAGCGCCGCAGCGATGTCGCCGGATGTCGACGACGCCGGCTCCCATCCGTTGTCGGTCTTCGTGTAGTTGATCGTGACCGGCTCGGTTGCGGCCAGCTCCACGCCGTCCAGGGATCCGATGACGATCTCGCCGATCTTCTTGTTGATGTCGTCGTTGGAGAGCCCCACGAGCGAATCGGGATCCTCGGTGATCGCGTCGACTGCGGCCTGCAGCGCCTGCTGGTAGCCGGTGTAGCTCTTGCAGGTGAGCGTGATCTGGGCCTTGGCCGTATCGCCTTCGACACTGATGGAGTCGATGCTGTAGTCGAAGCCCTCGAGGTAGGCCTTCATGAACTCCACGCCGTCGATGCCGTACACCGACAGCTGGCTCATGTTGATGCTCTCGGAGAAGTCGGTGACGAAGGAGTCGTCGATGTTCTTGATGCTATCGAGCTCGCTCGTGAGCTTCTCGCGAATGACATCCTCGGCGCTCTGGCCGCCCGAGCAGCCTCCGAGGACGCAAAGCCCCGCAGCCATCGTCAAGGCGACGAGAGCAGCGAGAATCCCATGAGTAAGGGTACACGATTTCGACTTTACATAACACATATTATCATCCTTTCATCTCTCAAGGGACAGAAAGCGAGAGTGGCGGCTAGCCCCAGGCGCTGCCGCCGCCGGTGCCCGGGACATCTTGGATCGAGCCGGCGGCGTCGCCGAGGATGGCCGAGTAGTCGCCGGTCTGCATCGCCTCGAGGAGCACGGGCATCATGAGCGCGACGCTCACGGCGTTGAGCGTCAGCGCCACCGCGGCGATGACGATGCCCATGAGCGCGGTCTGCTTGAGGGCGCGGGCGTACAAGCGCTCGGAAGGCTCCATGGCCGCCAGGGTGCGGCGCACCTTCGCGAAGGCGATAATGCCGCATACGAGCGCCACCGTGCTCAGGGCCACGCCGCCGATGATGAGGGACACCGGGCCGGCAATGGTGGCGATGGTGGCCAAGGTGCGCGCGGACTTCAGCTCGTAGTCGGTGCCCGTGGGGCGCGGCACCTGCGGCTCTTGCGGCCCGGGCAACCCCGCAGGGTCGCCTCCGGTCGGAAGCTGGCCCTCGGGACTGTCGGCGCCCGAGGGCTCCTCGGGTTTCCTCTGCTGCAGATCGGTCATGGGGGCATCCTCTCTAGCGGACACCGCTGCTGCCGAAACCCTGGGCCCCGCGGGAGCTTTCCGGCAGTTGATCGGTGTTATGTAAAGTAACAAAGGGAGTGGCGATGATCGTCAGTTGCGCGATGCGGTCGCCGACCTCGAAGGAGAACTCCTCGTGGGCATCGAGGTTCACAAGGACGACCATGATCTCTCCGCGGTAGCCGCTGTCCACGAGGCCGGGAGCGTTCACGACGGAGACGCCGTGGCGCGAGGCCAGCCCGCTGCGCGGGATGACGAGGCCGGCGTAGCCCTCGGGTATGGCCATGGAGAACCCGCACGGCACCGTCATGCGCTCGAAGGGCTTGAGGGTGCCCGACACGGCCGCCCGCAGATCGAGCCCTGCGTCGCCCGGATGGGCGTAGGCCGGGGCGGGAAGATCGGGGTTCAGGAGGGAGACGCTCACATCCATGGCGGCCCCTACCCTATCTCTCCGAGCGCGGCGGAGAACTCCTCGACGCTCTGGAAGTCCTTGTAGACGCTCGCGAATCGAATATAGGCGACGTCGTCGAGCTTGGCCAGGCGCGCGAGGGCCATGTCGCCCAGATCCTTCGACTTGATCTCCATGCGCTGGGTCGAGCGCAGCTCGGCCTCGATGCTCGCGATGAGACTGTCCACCTTCTCGGGCGTGATGGGCCGTTTGGCGCAGGCGATCAGCAGGCCCCGCATGAGCTTCGCGCGATCGAACACCTCCGAGGAGCCGTCGGCCTTGATGACGATGATGGGATTCTCGGCCAAGCGCTCGTAGGTCGTGAAGCGCGTGCCGCACTCGAGGCACTCGCGACGCCGGCGTATGGAAAGGCCCTCGTCCGCCGAGCGGGAGTCGACGACCTTCGATTCAGGGTAACCGCAGGAAGGACAGCGCATGGATTCTCCTAACAATGAGTCGGCTACCCATGATACCTCATAGGCGCCGCCGGCCCCCGTTCTTCAAAACATTGCTACCGTCGCGACACGTCGGCTTCCGTTGTCGTCAGGCGAAGAATACGAGGAAGGACGCTATGGTGCCGAGGGCGAAGGCGATGGGGAATTCGTATCGGCTCATTTTTTCTCTCCTCTCCCCTTGCGTAGAACCTTTGTTCGCAGTTATAATAGAACGAACAAAGGTTCATGTCAATGAAATTTCCAAACAAATGTACGCCTGATAGAAAGGACGCGCGATGACTCAGAAAGTGACCAGGCGGCAGCAGGCGGTGCTCGACTGCATCGAGGCGTGCATTCGCGAGAAGGGCTACGGACCCACGGTTCGGGAGGTGTGCCAGACCCTCGGCCTGTCCTCCCCCTCCACCGTCCACGTGCATCTCAAGGCTCTCGAGGACAAGGGCTACATCAAGCGCGACCCCCTCAAATCGCGCTCCATCGCCCTCACCTACCCCATTGACGAGGCGCCCTCGGCCGCCCTGGCAGACAGCTACAGCAAGCTCGTCAACGTGCCGCTCGTGGGCGATGTGGCCGCAGGCTCGCCCATCCTCGCCCAGGAGAACATCACCGACACCATCACCCTGCCCACCGATATCGTGGGCGACGCGCCGTCGTTCATGCTGTCGGTGCGCGGCGACTCGATGGTGGAGGTCGGCATAAACGACGGCGACTACGTCGTGGTGAAGGAGCAGCCGGTGGCGAACAACGGCGACATCGTCGTGGCCATCGTGGACGACGGGGCCACCGTGAAGCGCTTCTACAAGGAGACCGACCATATCCGCCTGCAGCCGGAGAACTCCTCCATGGAGCCCATCATCGTGAGCGACTGCTCCATTGCCGGCAAGGTCGTGGCGGTGTTCCGCCGCCTGTAGGGTCCATCCGGCTCCATCTACCCGAGGAGGGCGGCTGCGGCGATAGGTTGCGGCCGCCCTCCTCTTATCACGGGACTCCTCTCCCCTGCCCCTCGGGCAGAAGCTCGTGCGCGGGCGCCGGCGTTATAGGCATTCTCTTGCCCTCGTGCCGCCCGTTGGCGGAAGCACCCGCGCGGAGCGCGCCGAGGGCGCCAGAAGCGGCCCTAGGAGGCGTGAATGGCGAAGGGCTCGAAGATGGACGCCCAGGCCGCGCCGACGAGCATCTGGATATGGGTGCCGTCCCCCTCGTGGGCCTCGGAGATGATATGGCACCGCTCGTGGGCGAGCGAGACCAAGTCGCCCCGCTGGTAGGGAATCACCACGTCGAGCTTCGTATCGGCCGCCGAGGCCGCCGCCGCTATGGCCGCCACGAGCGCCTCTGTGCCCTCGCCGGTGCGCGCCGAGACGAACTGGGCCGCGGGGAAGCGCCGCCGAAGGCCTGCGAGCGTCTCGGCGTCGAGCAGGTCGCATTTGTTGAACACCTCGATGGTGGCGATGGACTCGGCGCCGATCTGCTCGAGCACGTCGCAGACCGCGTCGATCTGCCCCTCGAACTCCGCAGACGAGGCATCCACCACGTGCAGGATGAGGTCGGCGCCGGTGATCTCATCGAGGGTCGACTTGAACGCCTCGACGAGGGTGGTGGGCAGCTTCTGGATGAAGCCCACGGTGTCGGTCACGGTGATCTCGCGGCCCTCGGGAAGCTCGAACTTGCGGGTGGTGGAGTCCAAGGTGGCGAACAGCTTGTCGTAGCTGAGCACGTCGGCGCCGGTGAGCCGGTTGATGAGCGAACTCTTCCCGGCGTTCGTGTACCCGGCCAGCGCCACTTTGAACATACCGCTCCCGTAGCGGCTCTCCCTCTGGAGCGACCGGACATCGGCCAGGCGCGCGAGCTCGCGGCGGATGCTCGTGATGCGCTTGCGCACCATGCGGCGGTCCACCTCCAGCTGGCTCTCGCCCTCGCCGAAGCGCGATCCCACGCCGCCGCCCATGCGATTCGACGCCAAGTGCGCCCACATGCCGCGCAGACGGGGATAGAGGTACTGGTTCTGGGCCAGGCGCACCTGCAGGCGCCCCTCCTTGGAGGTGGCGTGCAGGGCGAAGATATCCAGGATAAGCGCCGTGCGGTCGATGACCTTCACCGACTTGTCCATCACCTTCTCGAGGTTCGCCTGCTGGGAGGGCGTCAGCTCGTCGTCGAAGATGACGAGGTCGGCCTCGGTTGTCCGGGCCAGCTCGGCGATCTCCTCGGCCTTGCCGCTTCCGACGAACGTGCGGGGATTCGGCGCGTCGAGCCGCTGGGTCGTCGAGGCCACCACGTCGGCCCCGGCAGTGTCGGCCAGACGCTCCAGCTCGGCCAACGACGATTCGAGGGGCCATTCGAGCCCGGGGCGGTCCACGCCCACGATGACGGCGCGCTCGCGGCGCTCCTCGGCCTGCGTGGCCGGCCCCTTTTGGATTACAGATTGATATTCAGTCATGGAAGCTCCTTCAGAATCTCGCCGGCCACTGCCTCGGCATCGCCCGCATCGGCGTTGATCCAGCGGATGCGGGCGTCGCGGCGGAACCAGGTGCGCTGGCGCTTGGCGTAGCGCCGCGTTGCCTGCTTGATGGCGGCGACGGCATCCTCCATGGTGCAGCGTCCCTCGAGCGCGGCTACGATCTCCTTGTAGCCGATGGCCTGCGGGGCGGTCACGCCCTCGCGGAAGCCGGCGTCCATAAGGCCCCGAACCTCTTCCACCAGGCCGGCGGCCACCATGGCGTCCACCCGGGCGTCGATGCGCGCGGCCAGAATGGCGGGATCGACCGCCAGGCCGAACTGCACCGAGGGCACGGCCTCGGGGATGGCGGCCAGGTTGCGTTTCTGCTCGGCGTAGCTGCGGCCCTCCTCCAGAAGTTCGAAGGCGCGCACGACCCGGCGCACGTTGTTGGGGTGCAGCACCTCGGCGCTGGCCGGATCGCGGCGATGCAATTCGTCCCAGAGCGCCTGGGCGCCGTGCTCCTCGGCGAAGGCGGTCCACTGCTCGCGCACGGGGTTGGCCTCCTGGTCGCCGGCGGGAAACTCGTAGGCGTCGATGGCGGCCCGCACGTAGAGCCCGGTGCCCCCGCAGAGCACAGAGCGTCTCCCTCGACTCTCTATGTCGCGAAATGCCGCGCGGGCGAAGTCCTGGAACAGCGCGGCCGAATAGGGCTCGCCGGGGTCGACGAGATCGAAGCCGTGATGGGGCACGATGCGCTCTTCGGCCGGCAGCTTGCCGGTGCCGATGTCCATGCCCCGGTAGATCTGCATGGAGTCGGCGCTCACCACTTCCCCATCGAGGGCCGCGGCCACGATCTGGGCCGCATCGGTCTTGCCCGAGGCCGTGGGGCCGACGATGGCGATGACGGGGCGGCCCTCGCTAGGCATCGACGACCGTGCCGGAAAGGTACCAGGTGCGCGCCTCGTCGACGGCCACCGGCACGATGGTGCCGACGAGGTCCTCGGCCCGCACGCCGGCGGGCACGGGCGCGTGGACGGTCTGGTTCTTGGGGCTCTTGCCGGCGAGCACGAGCCCGTCGCGCTTAGACGTGCCCTCGATGAGCATCGGGACCGTCGCCCCCAGCTCGCCCTGGTTCGCCTCCCAGGCCTTGCGCTGGACGAGCTCGACCAGGCGGTCGAAGCGCTCCTGGATGACCTCGCGCGGCGTGTCGTCCTCCATGGCCGCGGCCGGCGTTCCCTCGCGCTTGGAGTAGATGAACGTGAACACCTGGCCGTAGCCCACTTCCTCCACGAGGCGGTAGGTGTCCATGAAGTCCTCCTCGGTCTCGCCGGGGAAGCCCACGATGATGTCGGTGGACAGCGCGATGTCCGGCACGACGGCGCGCAGCTTCTCGATGAGGCCGAGATAGTGCTCGCGGGTGTAGCGGCGGTTCATGGCCGCAAGGATGCGGTTCGAGCCCGACTGCACGGGCAGATGAAGCGCCGGCATGAGCGAGCGCAGCGTGCCGAAGCGCGCGATGACCTCGTCGATGAGGTCCTTCGGGTGGCTCGTGGCGAAGCGCAGGCGCTCCACGCCGGAGGCATCCACCGCATCCAGCACATCGGCGAAGCGCGGCTCGCCGTACAAATCGCGCCCGTAGGAGTTCACGTTCTGGCCGAGCAGGGTGATCTCCCTCACACCCGACTCAACGTAGCGCCGCGCCTCCTCGGCGATGTCCTCGAGGGCGCGCGATTTCTCGCGGCCGCGCACGTAGGGCACGATGCAGTAGGAGCAGAAGTTGTTGCAGCCCACGGTGATGGGCAGCCACGCGGCCCAGGCGTGCTCCCGGTCGGTCGGCAGCGACGAGGAGAACTCGGAGCTGGCGGGGAGAACCTCCACGGCGTGGTCGCCCCGGTTGATGGCCGAGGCGAGCAGCCCTGGCAGCGACCCCAGGTTGTGAGTGCCGAACACCACGTCGAGGTGCGGCAGCTGCTCGACGAGCTTCTCGCCGTCGCGCTGGCCGATGCAGCCCCCCACCGCGATGTAGCGCTTGGCGTAGGGGGCGCCCTCACGCAGCGGGATGTTCTTCATGGAGGCCACCTGGCCGTAGAGGCGCGTGTCGGCCGCCTCGCGCACGCAGCAGGTCATGAACACGACGATGTCGGCCTGCTCGATGGATTCCACGGGAAGCGAGCCGAGGCCCTCGAGCATGCCGGCGACCCGCTCGGAGTCGTGCTTGTTCATCTGGCAGCCGAAGGTGTGGATGCAGAAGGTGGAGCCCTCGAAGGAAACGCCCATGGCGGTTCTCGATCCGAGGCCTAGAGCGCCGCCGCGTCCACGGCGACGGCGACGGCGCCGCGGGGTTCCACGGCGAAGCGGATGGCGGTGCGGTACTCGCCGTCGATGACGATGTCGGCGAACGAGGGGATGCAGCAGATCTCGATGCCCACCGGCGAGAGGAAGCCGCGCGAGATGGCGACGGCCTTGACGGCCTGGTTCACCGCCCCGGCGCCCACGGCCTGGATCTCGACCGTGGAGCCGTCCTTTATCATGCCCGCGATGGCTCCGGCCACCGATGCGGGGGAAGACTTCGAGGATACCTTGAGGCAGCCGATGGAGGGCTTGGAATCTGTGATGGTTGGCACGGGCTGATCCTTGTCGTGTATGGCGCGGTTGCTGGTTTGTTGCAGGTTCGTTTGGTGGCGAATCGCGGGGCGTTGGCCCCGAGGTTCAAACGTTTCCATTCTACCCAATGAGACCAGGTGGCGCAACAGGCACGAGGGCCCTAGTCCATCGTGCGGATGGGAACGGTGATGCGAATGGCATCGGCTCCGACCGACACGCGCGGATCGCCCACGCCGTCGAGGTAGTAGCGCCCGGCGAGGGACTCCACCGCCGTGCGCGCCGCCTCCGACAGCCGCTCGACGTCCTCCGCGGCCAGCTGCAGGCCGCGCCCCGCGCTGCGGCGGGGGCTGCGGGCGGGTTCGGACGCGACCGGGCCGAGGCCCTCGTTCCGGATGCGATCCAGCATGGCCGGCACGGCCCCGACGACGCCGTCGATGATGCGGCGGGCGGAGCGGCCCGACAGCGGCAGCCCGGCGGACTCGCACCAGGCGGCCAACTCGTCGGGCCCTCCCATGAGGGCCGGCTGCTTCACGATGGGAAAGCCCTCGGTCTTCCCCGGGAAGGCGCGCACCGCCGCGGAGAGGGTCGCCATGCCGAAGGCGTGCAGGGTCGCGGCGATCTCCACGGGCGTGCCGAGGAAGACCGCCACCTCGCCCCGGTGCTCGAGGGCGAACTCCGCCACGGTGCGCACGATGTTCTTGGGGCCCCGCATGGCCAGCACGCCCTCCGGCCCGCGCTCGAAGCGGGGGAAGGTGGACTGGTCGGTCTTCTCCCCCAGCTGATCGGTGTCCGTGCGCACGGAGAGGCTCGTTCCGCATCCGGGCGTCGAGAGGCAGACCCGCGCCTCGGCGGCGTTCTCGGAGATGGAGTAGAGCGCCATGCCCCGGCCGTGCATGCCCCACTTGTCCATGTGCGCCGTGTCGAGCTTCGAGGTGACGCGCGGCTCGAAAATGCGCTCGTGCTGGGCGGCGGGGATGCCGCCGCCGTCGTCCACGACGGTGATGAGGCGCTGGGAGCCGGCGCGCTGCGTGGCCACGAAGATGTGGCGCGCGCCCGCGTCGCGGGAATTGCGCAGAAGCTCGATGACGATGTCCTCGCTCGAGCGGATGTCCTGGGCGGCCTGGCGCCGCTCCGCCTCGGAGCTGCGCAGACGGACGAAGCCGTCTCCGAGGTCGGCCTCGACCCGAAGACGGCTCTCTCCGCAGACGGTGTCTATGAAATCGGCGAGCCCGTCGTCGGCCATGGGCTACTTCGCGTAATCCACCGCGCGGCTCTCGCGGATGACGACGACCTTCACCTGGCCCGGGTACTGCATCTCGTTCTCGATCTGCTGGGCGATGTCGTGGGCGAGCACGACGGACGCGGCCTCGTCGACCACCTCGGGCTCCACCATGACGCGCACCTCGCGGCCGGCCTGGATGGCGTAGGTGCGCTCGACGCCGGCATGGGCGTTGGCGATCTCCTCGAGCTTCTCCAGTCGCTTGATGTAGGCGTCGAGGGTCTCCTTGCGGGCGCCGGGGCGCGCCGCGGACACTGCGTCGGCGGCCTGGATGAGCACGTCGACGACGGAGTTCGGCTCGATGTCGTTGTGATGGGCCTCGATGGCGTGGACGATCTCGGGGCGCTCGCCGAAGCGGCGGGCCAGATCGGCGCCGATGACGGCGTGGCTGCCCTCCACCTCGTGGTCGACCGCCTTGCCCAGATCGTGCAGGAGGCCGGCGCGCTTCACGGGAATGGGATCGAGACCCAGCTCCGAGGCCATGACGGAGGCCAGGTAGGCCACCTCGAGCGAGTGGTTCAGCACGTTCTGGCCGAAGGAGGTGCGGTAGCGCAGGCGCCCGAGGGTGTTCACGAGCTCGGGGTGCAAATCGTGGATGCCGGCGTCGAAGGTGGCCTGCTCGCCGGCCTCCTGGACGCGCTGGTTCACGAGGCGGACCGCCTTGTCGTACATCTCCTCGATGCGGGCGGGGTGGATGCGGCCGTCGGCGATGAGGTTCTCCATGGTGACGCGACCGATCTCGCGGCGCACCGGGTCGAAGCAGGAGATAGTGACGCACTCGGGGGTGTCGTCGATGATGAGATTCGTGCCGGTCAGCTGCTCGAAGGAGCGGATGTTGCGGCCCTCGCGGCCGATGATGCGGCCCTTCAGGTCGTCGGAGGGGATGTGGATCGTGGACACTGTGGACTCGGCGGAGTGGTCGGCGGCCACGCGCTGGATGGCGAGGCTCAGGATCTCGCGGGCCTTCTTGTCGGCCTCGGCCTTGGTGCGCGTCTCGGCGTCGCGGATGATGACGGCCGACTCGCGGGTCACATCGTCGCGGATGGTCTCGAGCAGCTCGGCCTTGGCCTCCTCCGGACTCATGCCCGCAGCGCGCTCGAGGGCCTGGTTGATCTCGACCTGCGCCTCCTCGCGGTGGCGTTCGATGGCGCTCTCGGCCTCGTTCACGTCGCGCTCGCGGCGCTCCACCTGCCCCTGCAGGGACGACAGCTGGTGCTCGCGGGCGTCGAGGGACTCCACGCGGCGGTCGAGGGACTCCTCGCGCTGGGCGAGCGTCTCCTCGCGCTGGGCCACGCGGCTCTCGGCCGAGCGCACCTCGCGCATGCGCTCCTTCTTCTCCTCCTCGAGTTCCTGCCGGTAGCGCAGGGCCTGGTCCTTCGCCTCGATCTCGGCCTCGCGGCGCATCGTCTCCGCTTGCTTGCGCGCGTCCTCCACCAGGCCGGCCGCCTCGCCGGCGGCCTGCTTGTGGGATGCGGCGGTCATGAAACGATTGACGATGAAACCGAGGACAGCGCCGACGATGGCGACGGCAACGATAACGACGATCATCACGGGATCCATCGCGATTCCTCCTTTCATCTGGGCCTTCACGCCCAATTCATGTCATAAAAAAAGCCCGTGGCCGGGCAAGAGCATATGCGTGCGAGGACATTCGACGTATACCGTTGTCTATATCAAATACCCAGCGGGTACATTGCTCAAAAAGCCACAATGAACAGTATACCCGATGAGCGCGAGAAGAGAACCCCCTGATTGGGCGAGAGGGCGCGCCTCAGGCCCCCTGGCTCTCCTCGAACCAGAGCCGGGCGGCCGTGGAGGCCACGTCGGCGGGATAGCCCCGGCCCACGAGCTTGCGGAAGGCCGCCTCGCGCGCCGCCCGCGCCCTCGGCGGACGGCGGCGCAGCACCTCGAGGGCGCGGGCGACATCCGCCTCGCGCCCGGCCTCGGCGTGCTCCGCCCAGGCATCGAGGGTGTCGGGCTCGATGCCGAGGGCGCGGATCTCCTCCTCGGCGCGCCGCAGACCGCAGCCCGCGGACAAGGTGGCGCGCACGAGCGCGTCGGCGTAGCGGCGGTCGTCGAGGGCGTGCACGCGGCAGGCGCGCCCCACCGCCTCCTCGATCGCCTCGGCGGAAAACTCGTCGCGCGCGAGGCGCTCGCGCACGTAGGCGGTGGAGCGCTCGCGCGCCGAGGCCCAGCGGAGAATCTTCCGGAAGGCCTCCTCCGCCGTCTTCCCGTCGCCGCGCCCGGCCCCGGCTTCCTTTCCCCTCGCGCCGAAATCGGACCCAGTCCCCTCCCCCGCCGATTCGGCTCCGGGGGCGACGGGGGGCCGGCGGCATCCCCGCACATGGACCGTCCGGGCCGCCTCCTCCTCGGCGACGCGATTCTGCCGCGCTCCGGCTGTCGGGCGCGAAGCGCTCCCGCCGTGCTCGATGGAGGCGATGTCGGCGCGCAGCGATGCCAGTATGTCTGCCTTGGCGGTCACAGGGCCGCTACTTCTTCTTGCCGGCGGCCTTCGGCGCCGGGTTGAAGGAGTCGTCGGCCGAGGGGGCCTCGATGATCGGGATCTCGTAGGCCTCCCGCACCCTGGTCTCCAGCTCCTCGCGCAGGTCGGGGTTCTCCTTCAGCGTCTGCTTGGCGGCCTCGCGGCCCTGGCCCAGGCGTTCCTCGCCGTAGGTGTACCACGCGCCCGACTTCTTGGCCACGCCGCACTCGACGGCCATGTCCACGATGCAGCCCTCGCGCGAGATGCCCTCGCCGTACATGAGGTCGAACTCGGCCTGGCGGAACGGGGGCGCCACCTTGTTCTTCACGACCTTGGCGCGCACGCGGTTGCCCACCACGTCGCCGTTCTGCTTGATGGAGTCGATGCGGCGGATATCGATGCGCACCGAGGAGAAGAACTTGAGGGCCCGGCCGCCGGTGGTGGTCTCGGGGTTGCCGAACATCACGCCGATCTTCTCGCGCAGCTGGTTGATGAAGATGCAGGTGGTGTTCGACTTGG
>NZ_CAUASN010000011.1 GCF_958431955.1 uncultured Adlercreutzia sp.
CATCGGAATGGGGGTACATTGTCCAGATATCTTTATTAAGCCTAAATTTCTCTTTTATGGTCGCTCTTGGACCGACGAGGTATTCCTCGCCCTTGAAAAAACCGTCCAAGTATTGCGTTGTGAACATGAAGAGGTCTTGCAGGATCTTTAGTGAGCTCTCACGGGAGAGATCCATGCCATAAATCTTTTTTGCGTATTTACGTATGAATGAGCTGCGTTTGTTCTCAGAAGTACCTGTGGACGTGCCTGCGAACTGCACTACATCCTTAGACAGAGAAGCGCTCTCATCTCCGAGGATGACTATGTTGCCGCGCTTCTCGTGATTTTCTCTGAGATCTGGTACGCCTTCTGGGACTTCTATGACGTTACGCTCGCGAAGTAGTTCCAGGCACACTTTGACGAATAAAACGTAGTCCTCGGTAGTGAGCCAATTGATGCCGTCTGTGTCGAGCTGTCCTACGCGCTTCATAATAAGTGCTTGCACTTTGGGATGTGAAAAACCTTCGTTGAATTCAGTGGGTTCTATCCTCACGATGCCAAGGCCTTCCAGGCTGTTACGAGAGTCTTCGGCAGCAAGTTCATCGAGAAGCCAGGCGGTGGCTTGCCCCCTCTTGTCTGACCCAAGGAGGCCTGGATATCGTTTGTTGGCAGTGCTTGCGATCCAGTTTACTACCATGCTGGGTTTGCAGCCTTCTCCGCCGGTGGATTTTGCTTCGACGGCTTCTCTGATGAGCTGGCGTCGTGTGATGCTTCCGTAAGTTCTTTCCATAGCTGGTGCAAAAAAGGCGGCATCCTGTCGCTTGTCAGAGAAGCATATAACGCTGCCTGCCCTGCACTCTTCGTTAAGATCGGCAAACCAATCGTCATCGTTGGGTTCCTCCTTGTTGAAAGGCGGAATCTCTCTAACTAGATCGTAGCAGACAACGCTACCTGCAGCCTCTGGGGAGACTCTCATTGGCTGAATTGCGACTCGGGATTGGTATCCGCAATGTCGACAGCGGGCGGTTTCTTCGTCCGTCCGTTTGCCTTCGGTCTGATTGAGCGCGATTGGCACACGAGGAACTTCCTCGTGGCTAAAACGGTGCAAACCTCCCTCGGCTTCGTTGTGGAGCGCTCCGCACACGGGGCATAGCCACTGGATTTCTTCATCGGGATCTTGTTCCGATTTATCTGCAAGCACGCGATAATAGATTCTCGGAATAAATTCGTCATCGGAGTCTGTGCCTTCATGTCTAGGGTTTAGCCATGCTGTTGCGGTTCTTCCCACTGGTTTTTCTGCGCCGAGGATGTAGGCTTGGCCGCAATGGCGACAGACTGACACTTCGTATACCGGAGTGTCGTTTTCTTCGTTGTAGCTCTCGGCAATGGTTTTGTTGGGGGTGAGCTTGCGAGTGTTCAAGTTCAGGAATATGCCTTCAGGCGCTCGCAGGAACGAATGGAAGCGACTCGTGAGGATGGGCACATCCTCTGAGCGCTGCGCCGAAGAAAGCACTTCAACCATGGAAGTGAGAATCTCGATGCCTTTCTCGTATTCCATCGGTCCGGCAATTCCCAATTCCCGGATGCACTGAAGGTCGGTGAGGTCGAAGAGACTCTCGCAGCGTCTAATGAGCCGAGAGGAGGATTCCTCTCCCAGGAGTACTTTGCCGAGTCCCACCAGTGGGGGCTCGCCTTTTATTCTTGAGATGACGTCCTCTGGCACACCGGCGGATGTGAGCACCTCGCAAATCGCTGGCTCATCTGCGGTCTCGGGATCGAAAAGCGTCTTGCGGAGGTCTGTCCATGCGCTTAAGGGGAGCATGCCCCAGGGTCTCTCGTCTAATGCGTCTTGGGGCCGATCCTTCTCGCTCGTGATTACGTCCAGATCGCTGCCCTTATTGGAAAACGGCTCGCCAAATAGATCCTGGGCAAACAAGGCGACTTTTGGCATATCCTCCTCGGAGCCGATTGTTGCAGAGGTTGCGTAACAATGGAGGGCAGGAAGGCTTCCGGTTTCCGATTCGATTCGAGCTTTGAGACGGCGGATGAGATATGCAATTTCCGTACCAAGTGCGCCTGAATAGACATGGGCCTCGTCGATAGCAATGTGTCTCCAATTTGCGCCGAACGCGTTGCCGAACAGCGGTGCGTCTTCAGGGCGTAAGAGGAGGTACTCGAGCATAGAGTAGTTTGTGAGTATGATGTTTGGCGGGTTCTTACGAATCTCTTCTCGTGAGATGATCTCATTGGGAAGCTTGGCCTGGCCTGGATTCTCCTCTTTCCATTTAGCGAGAGCCTTGGATTCGTGCTCTTCGGTGTCACCTGTGTAGCGACCAAAGGTGATCTCGGTGTCTTTCAGCAACAATCGCAATCTTTTGATCTGGTCGTTTGCCAGAGCATTCATCGGATAGAGGATCATGGCGCGAATGCCAGCGGAACGTCCAGTCTCTTCAAATTCCTTAAGTATGTCGTTGAGGATAGGCAGAAGAAAACACTCGGTCTTTCCCGAGCCAGTGCCAGTGACTACGGCGTAATTTCGTCCACTGGCAGCCTTTCTGATGGCTCTTACCTGGTGAACGTAAAGGGGACGGTCGGGGTTGAAGTTGTGGGGGTCGCCTCCACCCAGGTGCATCATACTTTTGCAGAGAACTCCCTCATCTACTAGTTCTGCTACAGTTTTGTCCTTCCGATACGGGGGCGCTGTCTCAAGGAACGGCCCCTTGGCAAGGTAGCCAGGCTTGCGAAGTATCTCCTCTAGCTGGTTTTGCAGATCTACATCAGCAAAGTGAATAGTTGTGGCAATGTACTCACGGTAGGAGTCTTCGACTTTGCGTGCCGTCTCGATCGGATTGAATTCTTTGGTCTGACCCATAGTTGCCTACCTTTTCAGAATGAATTTAGCCGCATATTCTCTCTCGGGATTCTCGAACAAATCGCTTGGTGACATCTCCACAATGATCGTTTTCTGTGCGTCCAATAATCTAACTACCTTAGAAGGAAGAACCAGTTCCGCAGATCCCGCGGGCACAAAGGATTCGGCGACTAGTTTCTTGCCAACTTTTCTCTTGAATTCGAAGTAGACGTCGCAAGCGGGTTCGCCCTCGAAGCGAAGTACGTGTTCAGCTACGCTGGTGACTAGCAGTTTCCAGCCTAGGATCCCGATTCCCTGTGCGCAATCGAGCATTTCAACTTCGGTCCACGCGGGTCTGGAAGAATCTTGTGTTACGTCATCACCATAGATCAGTGAAAACGTCAGGGGGAGGTTGTTTGGCGTGGAGCCATCGGTTTGTTGGAATGAGCTAGCATGTTTGAATAGATTAAACTCGTGCTCGCCAGGCTGCTTGAGTTCCTTGAAGAAGATGGGTTCCAGTCCGAGCATTACTATCACTGCTCTGTTGTATCTCCATCCTTTAGCAACGATCTTGAAGTTGGCAGCGCTTGGGCCAAGATCTAGTGCATCTGCCAGACAGACGGGACGCTTTTTCGATATGCGAGCTAGCTTGTCGGGAACCTTAACATCTATCGCAGCCAGTGCTAATTTCGCATGGGTTTCCTTGCCGCTTTCTCTTGAGCGTATGCGAAGAGGCAAGAACTCGTCTTTGAGGAGGACTCTTGCGGTGTACTTGCTCCAGATATTGACGGTTTCAGCCTCTTTCTGGGTGTCGACGATGTCAATTGCAAGTACGGCTTGAAAGCTATATTCCGCAACGGGGATACCAAAATCTAGGCTGATGGTGGTTGGCTTAAAATCTTGGATTGGGATCACAGCAAATCTGTACTTGAAGATCACCTTGCCACCAGCGGATTTCTGCCTTGCTTCTATCAGGCAGCTTTCGATATGTCGGTCGAAAAGGATTGATTCTTGTGGAACGAGTGCGATTCGTGCTGCATTTGATTTTCCGTAACTGTCTGTCCACAGAACGTGACGCGGTATTGATACCCTTTGCTCGTCGCAGGTGCAAAAAATATCGAGGTCGTCGAGAGCCGAGAGGCCATCGAACGCTTCTATGGTTATTGATGGGAGACCGCCGTTGGTGCCAAGCTTGCACGGCGCGTAGCCGTACAGGTCAATGCCATCGGTTGTTTCTCCAATAATACGTCTCCTGTCAATCTTGGCGGCATAGCGTTCCTGCCAAACGGCAATCTCTTCACCAGTCAGTATGTTCACAATTGAGCCGGTTGCCCCCGGTTCAACATCGTAGATGAAGATCTGTGTGTTGTCCCAGTCACCGGAGGTTTCATACTCTGAGACCGCGGTCATGCCCTGTCCAGGCTCAATCTTGAATCCATCTTTTACGATGTAGGCGATGCGGCGCTTCTTTGCAATCTTCTCATTTCGTCCTCGCAGGCGATAGAGCCCCTTGGCGTCCTTGATGAACTCGAAGCAGCCGGGTTTGCTTCTAGCAAATGATTGATGCAAAGAGCTTGCTTCTTCATATTCGCCTGTTTTTTCGTCTTGCAGCATGAGTTTCAACTCGATATCGTATCGAGCTTGCGGTTTGACAGCAATGCTCGAAGCCTTAAGGATGCATTTTCCCACGCTTACATCGAACGAGGAAATCAACTCCTTCTTCCCGTCGACATAGTAGTCGATTCTGTCGGTGGCAAAATGCAGAGGAAATTGTTGCTGCGGCCAGCGTATCGATACAATGCCTTCCGCGAGATCTAGCTGTAAGCTGGCCATGGGGAGGTAGACGAGGCGCTGTTCGCCTTGGCGCTTCTCGCGAGGAGAGTTTGTTGAGCGCAATCTTGTTGTAACCGTCGTTCGTTCTCGGCTCTTGCGAAGCGCTTCCATAGCTGCTTCTGGTAAGCCGAAATTCGAAAGCATCGCGTAACCGCTCGAATCCTTTTGTGAGCTTTCAACCTGGGATGCAACGCGCATCGAGGCTTCAAAAAGTGGGGCGATGGTTGAGTTCGGGGCCTTCTCGAGAATGTTGAGCACGGCTTTGCTGGGTGCGAAGCGACTTTCGGGATTCTTGAGCTCTTTGAGAATGGAATGTCCGTCCATTTCGGCGCCGAAACCGTAGTTTCCGGCCGCAACTTCTTTAGCTAATGGAAGGATAGACTTTTCCCATAGATTGACCCAGGCGTCTGCCGACAAACCGCCATGAAGCAGCGCAGTATAGAAGTAGTAATTTGTTTCCTCGTCACGAGCGTATAGCGGCATTCCGCGACGCTCGACGTGATTCGCAAATGTTTGCTTGAATAGACTCTGGACGTTACTGTCGTGGATATTGAGTTCATCGAAGAAATTGCCCCATAGATTTCCCTTGTTGTATACGTTGCGGGCCCTGTCGGCAACGTACACTATAAAGGCATTTCGCAGGTGTCTGTCGATTAGGCTTAGGGCAACACGTGGTTGAGCCGAGTAGAAGTCGAAGAGTTGTTCAAAGGTGTCGCAAAGTTCATCAAGATCCGTTGAAAATTCCTCGAAAGCCTGATAGACCATGACGTCTTCAAATTCATCTTCGAGATCTTCGAAGACTTCCTTTGTCCGTTTTTCGAATCCTCTCAGCGCATCAGTGAACGGTGTGGGAGGAAGACTGACAGGGCCATCGCCTAGAAAATACGAACGGGAGACAGTTGGGGCCACTGTCCTCTGAATGCTATCCCTACGAGAGTTTTTTGCTGTTGCGAGTATCCTCTCAACAGCGGCGGTATCCACCTCTCTCTTTTTCAAAACAGAGGCAGCAAAGGCAACAGGATCTGCGCGATACCGATTCTGAAGCCCTATAATTGCATCCGACTCTTGCCAGCCAAAGAGATCATCGACTTTCTTCTCAGGGAGATCCAAGAGTTCGGGTAGGACTTCAAACCCCGCGCGTTTTATCAGGCGTCTAAGGCTTGCGCTGCCGAGGTTAAGTTCAGTGATGGGCGTTACCCTCAATCGCTCAATAATGTCTTCTTCGCTCATTCGCGCTTCCCAGAACGTTAGAATGGTAAATATCGGCGGTGTATTCCCCATCGGTATTGTACCACCGCATATGATGGTATGGCCTCAAGGAGAGTGGCACAAGCTCATGCCGGAGATCGATACGTTGGAATTGTTAAGCTAACGTATCGCATAGCATTGGTGGTATTCCTTCGCGGGGATTGGGCGAATCGTGGGGCGGCGGTTGCGGGGTTCGTATACAATGGGAGGGAACTGGTGCTTGAGGGATTGAGGAACAGATACTTCCATGATTGATGATACGAATCAAAACGCCGCGGCATCGGACGGCGACGCTGCGGCTGCCGCGCTCGGGCCTTTCGCCTCGGTGGCCGTTATCGGCTTGGGACTCATCGGGGCCTCGCTGGCCGCGGCCCTGGCCGACAAGATGCCCTCCGCGCGCGTCTTCGGAGTGGATACCGACCCTGCCGCCTGCGCCGCCGCTGTGGAGCGCGGCTGGTGCGTGGAGGCTGGCGGTCCCGACGACGCGGCCTTCCGCGCCTTCGTCGAAGGCCCCTGCGAGCTTGTGGTCATCGCCACGCCCGTGGCGGCGGTGGACGACTACCTCACGCGCCTGCGCGACTGGGGCTATACGGGGCTCGTCACCGACACCATCTCCACCAAGGGCCACATCCTGGCCGCCGCCGAGGAGCTTCTGCCCGCGCCTGCGCGCTACGTGCCGGGGCACCCCATGGCCGGCTCCGAGCAGAGCGGTATCGCCGGGGCGCGCGCCGACCTGTTCGAGGGCGCGAACTGGATCCTCTGCCCCGACGAGCGCACCGCCCCCGAGGACTTCCAGCACCTCCACGAGTTCGTGTGCGGCCTGGAGGCCCGCGTGGTGTCGCTGCGCCGCGAGGAGCACGACGCCGCCGTGGCCATCGTGAGCCACGTGCCCCACATGGTGGCCTCCTCGCTCATGCAGCTGGCGAGCGCCCATGCCGACGACACCGGCTCCATCATGCGCTTGGCGGCCGGCGGCTTCAAGGACACCACGCGCATCGCCGCCGGGTCCCCGAAGCTGTGGTGCGGCATCGCCTTCGACAACGCCGAGGCGCTGCGCGACGGCCTGGCCGAGATGGCCGCCATCATCGGCTCGTTCGCCGATGCCCTGGCCGCAGGCGACCGCGACACCTTCACGCGGCTGCTCGCCGAGGCCGCCGACGCCCGCCGGGCGCTGCCGGCCGCCTGGGTGCCCTCCACCGAGAAGCTTCTGGAGGTGCGCATCCCCATGGTGAACCGCACGGGCGTGGTGGCCGAGGTGTGCACCATTGCCTCGTCGGTGGGCTGCAATATACAATCCATTGACATCGACCACATCAGCGAGGGCAACGCCGTGCTCTCCCTCATCCTTACCGACGAGGGCGACGTGGGCGCGCTGTCGCTGCAGCTGATCAACGCCGGTTTCTCCGTATCGTTCAGTCCGATTATGCCGAAGGAGTACGCTCATGTCGACTGAGAACCTGCCTCCCTACACCACCATCGAGCCTCTGGGCGGCGCGCTCTCGGGCGCCTGCCGAGTGCCCGGCGACAAGTCCATCTCGCACCGCGCGGTGCTCTTCGCCGCCATGGCCGAGGGCACCTCGCACCTTGAGGGTGTGCTCGATTCCGAGGACGTGCGCGCCTCCATCCGCGCCGTGGAGGCCCTAGGCGCCACGGTGGAACTGCGCGCTCAGGCCGACGGCACGCTCGCCGGCACGGTGACCGGCTGGGGGGCGGAAGGCCCGAGCCAGCCCGACGCGCCCATCGACTGCGGCAACTCCGGCACCACTGCGCGCCTGCTCATGGGCATCGTGGCGCCGTGGGACATCGTCGTGACCATCACCGGCGATGCCAGCCTGCAGAAGCGCCCCATGCGCCGCATTGTCGCGCCGCTCGCGAAGATGGGCGCCACCTTCGAGCCGGAAAGCCCGGAGACGCTGCCGATTACCGTGCACGGCACCCGCCGCTTGCGCCCCATCGAGTACGCGAGCCCCATGGCCTCGGCCCAGCTGAAGACCGCCGTGCTCCTGGCCGGCACCTTCGCCGACGGCACCACCACGGTGACCGAGCCCGCGCCCTCGCGCAACCACACCGAGCTCATGCTGCCCGAGTTCAACGTGCCCACCACCGCCGGCACCCGCGTGGCCACGGTGGAGGGCCCCGCCGAGATGCTCGCCTCCGACGTGGTGGTGCCGGGCGACCCCTCTTCGGCCGCCTTCATCGCCGCAGCCGCCCTGCTCGCCCCGGGCAGCGCCGTGCAGATCGAGAACGTGTCGCTGAACCCGGCCCGCATCGGGTTCGTGCGCACCTTGGAGCGCATGGGCGCCTCCATCGAGGAGTCCTACCGCGGCGCCGAGGGCAAGGAGCCCCGCGGCACCTTGAGCGTGCAGTACACGCCGGTTCTGCGCGGCTGCGAGGTGCCCTCCCAGCACATCGCGTCGGTCATCGACGAGATCCCGGTGCTGGCCCTGGTGGCGGCCCATGCCCGCGGCATCACGGTGTTCCACGAGGTGGGCGAGCTGCGCGTGAAGGAATCCGACCGCCTGGCCGCCATCATCGAGGGCCTGGCCCAGCTGGGGGTGGACGCCTGGGAAGAGGGCGACGACCTGTTCATCGAGGGCAACCCCGACCTCACCGTGCCCGAGGGCCTCGTGTTCAACTCCCATGGCGATCACCGCCTGGCCATGACCTGGGCGCTCGTGGGCGCCTGCGGGCGCGTGCCGGTGTCGGTGACCGACTTTACCTGCGTGGCCGTGAGCTACCCCGATTTCCTCGCCGACCTGAAGGAGCTGGTGCGCTAATGATCGTCGCCATCGACGGGCCCTCCGGGGCCGGCAAGTCCACCGTGGCCAAGGCCGTGGCCAAAGAACTCGGCTTCTCCTGCCTCGATACCGGGGCGATGTACCGCTCCATCGCCTGGCAGGCGCTGCAAAACGGCGTCGCGCTCGACGACGATGCGGCCTTGGGGGAGGTGGCCCGCAGCTACGACATCTCCTTCGGGCACGTGGAGGGCGACCCCGTTCCCCGCCGCGTGTTCATCGGGGACGCGGAGGTGACCGAGGCCATCCGCACCGCCGAGATCGACCGGGCCGTGAGCCCCGTGTCGGCCGCGCCCTCGGTGCGCGCCGCCCTGCTCGACCAGCAGCGCAGAATCGGCAACGCCGGCAACTACGTGGTGGAGGGCCGCGACATCGGCACCGTGGTGTTCCCGGATGCGGCCGTGAAGGTGTTCCTCACCGCATCGGACGAGGAGCGCGCCCACCGCCGCGTGCGCCAGAACGTCGACCGCGGCATCGGCTCCATCGACTATGAGGAGGTGCTCGCCGACCTGCGCCGCCGCGATGAGGCCGACTCCTCCCGCGCCACCGCGCCGTTGCGCGCGGCCGACGATGCCGTGCAGATCGACTCCACGAGCCACTACATCGAGGAAGTCATCGACCAGATCTGCCAGCTCGCTCGAGAGGCGCGGTAATGTTTCTGAAATACTCCGACATGTGGGACATGGACCTCGGCGGCCGCGACCGCGAGCGCGGGGAAATTCCCCATTGGTTCGGCAACCTGGCCTGGATCGTCATCGGGGGCCTGTGCAAGCTGCTGTTCCGCTACCGGGTGGACAACCGCCAGAAGCTCCGCGCCTTCCAGGGAGCCGAAGGCGCGCTCGTCATCTGCAACCACACCTCGTTCTTCGATGTGGTGTTCATGTACCTGGCCGCCCGCCCGAAGCAGTGGGTGCGCCTCATGGGCCGCGACAGCCTCTTCGACAACGCCCACGGCCTGCTCGGCCAGATCCTCTCGCGGGTGGGCGCCTTCCCCGTGAAGCGCGACACGGCCGACATGACCTCCATCAAGCGCGCGGTGCGCATGCTGAAAAACGACGAGCTCGTGGGCATCCTGCCCGAGGGCACGCGCCGCGGCAAGACCGACCGCGTGGCGTCCATCCACGCCGGCGTGTCGGTGATCGCCCGCATGGCGAAGGTGCCCATCCTGCCCATGACCGTGCGCGGCGTGGAGAAGATCAAGAACAAGGGCGAGCGCGTGCGCTTCCCCAAGGTGACGGTGGACTACGGCGACCCCATCCTCGTCGGCGACTTCGACTTCCTGCCGAAGGAGGAGCGCGTGGAGGCCTGCACCTGGTACGCCATGCGCGAGTGCTTCGCGCTGTACTACAACACCGCTCCCGAGGACGTGGACATGGCGGCCCTGTTCCCCGAGACGCGCGACTATGCCCCGGTGTTCGCCGAGCATCCCATCCCGCGCCACACGAGCGAGGAGCTGGCCGAGGCCGCCCGCACCAAAGCCGCCGCAAAGGCCGCGAAGGACGCGGAGAAGGCCGAGAAGGAGTAGCCGTGGAAGTGATTCGCGCGAAGCGGGCGGGGGCGTGCTACGGGGTGCAGCGGGCGCTCGACATGGCCGATGAGGTCATCGAGGGCGGAAGCCGCGCCTTCACGCTGGGGCCGCTCATCCACAACCCGCAGGTGGTGGCCGACCTGGCCGAGCGCGGGGCCGAGGCCGTGGAAGGCGTGGAGGCCATCGCCTGGAGCGGCGAGGGCGAGGCGCCTGCGGTGGTCATCCGCTCCCACGGGGTCACGCCCGAGGTGCTCGCCGCCGTGGAGGAGCGCGGTTTCGCCGTAGTGGACGCCACTTGCCCCCACGTGGCCCGCGCCCAGGCCGCCGCCGCCGAGCTCGCCGAGCAGGGCTGCCGCGTGGTCGTGGTGGGGGAGGAGGGCCATCCCGAGGTAGAAGGCCTTACCGCCTGGGCCCGTCAGGCCGGCGGCAAGGTGGACGTGGTGGCGAGCCCCGCCGACATCCCCGAGGGGCTCTACGACCCCGTCGGCGTAGTGGCCCAGACAACGCAGCGGCGCGAGAACCTGGAAGCCGTGGTGGCGGCCCTGGCCGAGGCGGGGCTTTCCCCCCTCGTGAAGAACACCATCTGCTCGGCCACGCGCCAGCGCCAGGAGGCCGCGGCCGATCTGGCCGCCGACGTGGACGCCATGGTGGTCATCGGCGGCCGCAACTCGTCGAACACCACGCGCCTGGCCGAGGTGTGCGCGCTCACCTGCCCGCGTACCTTCCACATCGAGTCTGCAGACGAGCTGGATCCCGCGGCTTTCACGGGCTGCGCGCGCGTGGGCGTCACCGCCGGTGCGAGCACGCCGGAAAACCAGATCGCCGCCGTGGAAGCCTTCCTGCGCACCTTGTAGGGAAAGCCGATGCCCACTTACCCGGGAAAAGACATCGAGCGCGAGGCGGCCTGCGGCGGCGCCTGCCCCCGCACGCCCGCCGAGGCGGCCGCGGCGGCGTGGGGCGGTCCGGCGGCGCGCATCGTCGCCGTGGAGCCCGAAAGCCCCGCCGACGACGCGGGGTTCGCGCCGGGCTGCTACCTGACCAGCGTGGACGGCGAGCCTCTATGCGACATCATCGACTGGCGCTGGCTCGCCTCCGACGACGTTATCGCGGTGGGCTACATCGACCTCGACGGCGAGAGCGGGGAAGTGGAGCTGGAGCGCGACCCGGGGGAGGACTGGGGATTCGCCTTCGATGGCGTGCTGTTCGATTCCGTGAAGCTCTGTCGCAACGCCTGCGTGTTCTGCTTCATGCGCCAGCTGCCCGACGACGTGCGCCCTTCGCTCGTGCTGCGCGACGACGACTTCCGCCTGAGCTTCCTGTCCGGCACCTTCGTCACGCTCACGAACTTGAAGCCGGAAGACGAGGCCCGCATCATCGAGCAGCACATCAGTCCCTTGCGGGTGAGCCTGCACGCGAGCGACCCCGACCTGCGCCGCCGCATGATCGGGCGCCATGCCGACCACGGCCTGGCCGCCTTCGACCGCTTGTTGGCGGCCGGTATTAAGGCCCACGCCCAGATCGTGCTCATGCCCGGGGTAAACGACGGTGAGGCCCTGCGCGAGACGCTGGAATGGGCGTGGGCGCGCCCGAACATCAGCGGTGTGGGCATCGTGCCTCTGGGCTTCACCAAGCACCAGACCGCGCTGCACGAGAGCTTCACGACCCCCGAGGCGGCGCGCGGCGTCATCGAGGTGATCGCCCCCTTTCAGGAGCGCGCCCGCGCTGAGCGGGGAGGGCCGTGGGTTTTTGCCGCCGATGAGTTCTACGTGAACGCCTACGGCGCGGAAACTCCCGCCCATATTCCGCCGGCGAACGACTACGGCGACTACGACATGTTCGAGGACGGTATCGGCATCGTGCGCAGCTACGTGGACGAGTTCGACGAGGCCTGCGCAAACGGCCTGGCCGCCCGCGCCGCCGACGCCTTGGCGAGTCGCAACCTGCAGGCCCGCTACATCGTCGGCGAGGCCATGCAGCCCTTCCTCGACACGATGATCGAGCGCAGCCCCTTGGCCGGCCGCCTCGTTCCCCTTACCGTGGGAAACGACTACTTCGGCGGCAACGTGAACGTCACCGGCCTTCTCTGCGGCTGCGACATAGCCGCCGCAATCAGACACGAAGAAGGCGAGCTGTTCCTCATTCCGAGCGTCATCTTGAACGACGACGGCATCACGCTCGATGACATGACCGTGCAGGATATCGAAAACGCGGCCGGAGCGCCCGTGTCCGTGGTATCCTGTAACCCGCTCGACTACCTGCCCGAGATCATCGCGCTTATCGAGCCCGAGAACGTCGCATAGGCTCTCGTGAGCCCCGTACCGCGGCCGCCCCGCCGCGCGAATAGAAGAGGAACCTGCCATGGCATTGCCAATCGTCGCCATCGTCGGCCGCCCGAACGTGGGCAAGTCGACGCTGGTCAACCGCATCGCCCAAACGAGCGAGGCCATCGTCCACGAAATGCGCGGCGTCACGCGCGACCGCAGCTACCACAAGGCCGACTGGAACGGCGTGGAGTTCATGCTCATCGACACCGGCGGCATCGAGATGGGCGGCGATGACGCCTTCCAGGGCTCCATCCGCTCCCAGGCCTTCGAGGGCGCCCGCGAGGCCGACGTCATCATCTTCCTCGTGGACGGCAAGACCGGCATCAACGCCGACGACGAGGAAGTGGCCCGCATCCTGCAGAAGGCCAAAAAGCCGGTGTTCCTCGCCGTGAACAAGATGGACAACCCCGCCCGCATGGACGAGGTGTGGGAGTTCTACGCCCTGGGTCTGGGCGATCCGTGGCCGGTGAGCGCCCAGCACGGCAACGGCACGGGCGACTTGCTCGACGAGGTAGTAAACGAGCTGCGCAAGTGCGACCTTGCCCCCGAGGAAGAGGTGGAGGCCATCAACGTGGCCATCATCGGACGGCCGAATGCGGGGAAGAGCTCGCTCACCAACAAGCTCACCAACAACGACCGCTCCATCGTGTCTGACGTGGCCGGCACCACCCGCGACGCCATCGACACGCTCGTGGAGCACGAGGGGCAGATGTACCGCATCGTGGACACGGCGGGTTTGCGCCGCAAGAGCCAGATCGACGAGGACGTGGAGTACTACGGCTTCGTGCGGGCCATGCGCGCCATCGACCGGGCCGATGTGGCCCTGCTCGTCATCGACGGTACCTTGGGCCTCACCAACGAGGATCAGCGCGTGGCGGGGTATGCCGCCGAGCGCGGCTGCGCCATGGTGATCGTGCTGAACAAGTGGGACATCGTGGAGGGCCCCGAGGCCAAGGAGAAGATCCGCGAGCGCATCGAGGACCGCATGACGTTCGTGGGCTACGCGCCGGTGGTGGCCATCTCGGCGCTCACGGGCAAGCGCGTCGACCGCATCTGGGGTGCCATCGACGAGGTGTACGCGAACTACAGCCGCACCATCCCCACCAACCAGCTGAACACCTGGCTCGCCGGCATTCGCGAGACGGGGCACACCGTGTCGAAGGGCAAGGCCGTGCTGCGCATGAAGTACCTCACCCAGACCGGCACCTGCCCGCCCTACTTCACGTTCTTCGTGAACCGGCCCGACGTGGTGGATGACAACTACGAGCGCTACCTGGAGAACCGCATGCGCGAGGCCTTCCCGCTCACGGGCACGCCTGTCCGCTTCAAGTTCAAGAAGAAGGACTAGCCCATGGCAGCGGTAATCGGTTGGCTGGTTCTGGCCTTCGTCGTCTCGTTTTTGCTCGGCTCCATTCCCTGGGGCGTCATCATCTCGAAGCTGGCCTTCAAGAAGGACCTGCGCGAGGAGGGCAGCGGCAACATCGGCACCACCAATGCTATGCGCACGCTGGGGAAGGCCGGAGGTGCCGCGGTGTTCGCGCTCGACTTCGGGAAGGGCATCGCCGCAGGGGCACTGGCGGCCTACCTGTTTGCGCGGGCCATCGCACAGGTGCCGGTGGACGCGTCCTCGGCCGACGGGCAGGCGCTCCTTACCGCCTTCGGCCCGGCGGGCGTGAACCCGGTGGCGCTTGCGATGGCGCTCGCCTTCGCCGGCTGCACGCTCGGGCACATCTTCAGCCCCTGGCTCAAGTTCAAAGGCGGCAAGGGCATCGCGGTGGCCGCCGCGTGTCTCTTGTTCGTCTACGGCCCGGTGGGCTTCCTCGTGGAGATCGTCGTGTTCGCCGGCGGCATCGCTCTCACGCGCTGCGTGTCGGTGGGCTCCATCGCCGCCGCGGTGGTGTGCCCGCTGCTCGGGTTGTATTTCTACTGGGGCCAGTGGGTGCCGTGGGCCATCATCTTGGCCACGGCCTGCGTGGTCATTTGGGCCCACCGCAGCAACATCGCCCGCCTACGCGCCGGCACCGAGAACAAGATCGGAAGTAAGAAGGAATCACGGTAGCGATTCCCCGAGATCGGACTTACGGGTAGCGCTCAGTCGCTCAGACAGTCCTCGCTCGGCGGAAATGTCCACTGGACATTTCCGTTCGCTGCGGAACTCGCTTGGTGAGCACCACCCGAAAGTCCTCTACGCTCAACCACGGTTGAGTGAAGCGGAAACGGCGGGTGTCTTGACCGAGCGAGTTCCGCAGCGACTGAAACAGGACTCAATGTCCTGTTTCACGAAGCGAGGACTGTTTGAGCGAATCAAGGTACTCGGTGGTTCCGCCCTCGAGGGGCTTCGGGCGAGCAAGTGAAAGGAACGTGAATGAAAGTAGCCGTTATTGGAGCGGGGAGCTGGGGGACGGCGCTCGCGCTCGTTCTGGCCGAGGCCGGCCACGACGTGATGCTGTGGGCGCGCACGCCCGAGGTGGCCGAGGCCATCAACGCCGAGCACCGCAACCCGCGCTATCTGTCCGACTACCGCCTGCCCGACGCTATCCGTGCCACCTCGGTGTACGCCGAGGCGTGCGAGGGCGCCGAGGCCGTGGTCATCGTGACGCCGTCGGCGGCCCTGCGCGATGTGGCCCGCGATCTGGCGGCGCTCATCGGCGAGAGCACGCCCGTCGTCATCTGCTCCAAGGGCGTCGAGGAAGCGACGGGGCTTCTGCCCATCGACACCTTCGCCGCCGAGCTGGGCGCGCCCGAGCGCATGGCGGTGCTGTCGGGCCCGACCCATGCCGAGGAGGTCATCTGCCGCAAGCCCTCGGCTGCCGTGGTGGCCAGCGTGTCGGAAGCCACGGCGCTGTTCTTCCGCGGCCTGTTCGCCACGCGCTTCTTCCGCACCTACACCTCCACTGACGCGGTGGGCGTGGAGCTGTGCGCCGCCTTCAAGAACGTCATCGCCATCGCCGTGGGCATCTCCTACGGCATGGGCTTCGGCGACAACACGGCGGCCATGCTCATCACCCGCGGTCTGGCCGAGATGAGCCGCATGGTGGTGGCCGCGGGCGGCGAGGCCCTCACCTGCATGGGGCTCGGGGGCGCGGGCGACATGGTGGTCACCTGCATGTCGCAGCACTCGCGCAACCGCCGCTTCGGCGAGCAGTACGTGGCCCGCGGGCTCACGCTCGCCGACTTCACGGCCCAGACCCACATGGTGGTGGAAGGCGCCATCGCCTGCAAGACGCTTGCCACGCTGGAGGAGCGCTACCAGGTGGAGCTGCCCCTGACCGATACCGTGCGCGCCGTCGTCTGGGGCGGAGTGGCTCCCCAAGAGGCCGCCGCAACCCTCATCGACCGCCCCCTGCGAAGCGAGTTCTACTGAGTTCCCCGATCCTCCGGCCCGAGATGCGGGACGGAGGCGCCGTGCTCAAACAGTCCTCGCTCGGCGGAAATGTCCACTGGACATTTCCGTTCGCTGCGGAACTCCGCGCGGACCCCCGCCCCGCATCTCGGGCCTTCTCTCCCAATAACGAGCCTTTTTCTCAGGTTTCGCCAGGTAAACGGGGTGCATACGCCGTTGCAACCAAAGGGCCTTCCCGCTTGTCGGCGCGCGGGAAGGCCTTATTGTTGTCATCAGCCGAACGGAGGGGTTCTCAATCGGGGCAACCCGAAGGCCGCCGTTCGGGCCTTGACAAACTATCACAGCGCTTCCGTCGCACCGTCTCCTGCGTGAACCCTCCTCTCTCCTCTCTCTCAAAACCCTCGCGGCGGAAACCAATTCCATGCGCACGTTTCCCCTTCTCCTCCGTGCGTACTGAGCTTGAGGCCCTCCGGTTCCCCTGCCGGAGGGTCTCTCTTTTTGCCGCCTTCCCGTCTCCGATCAGGGGTCATGGGCGATTACCCCCTTGCGGTTTCGCGTCTGATACCGTAACGTTATCAGATCGACACAAACGGAGGTGATCGTGGAAGATTCCCGCCAGAAGAGGTTCAGCGGCTCGTGGGTCATTGCCATTCTCCTGATCTTCGCGGTCATGGGCGCGTCGGTGTACGCCATCGCCCAGAAGACCTACGACGACATGTCCGATGCGGCCATCCAGAACCTCAACGAGAACCTCAACCTCATGCAGAACACCGTCGAGGCCATCATGGGCAGTGAGGCGGAGTTCCAGCAGCTCATCGCCGGCGAGATCGCCCAGGCTCCTGACCCTGCCACCTACGTGCTCGGCCTGCAGAACAACGGCACCACCTCCAAGATGTCGGTGGTGATGGAGGGGGAGGCGACGGGCATCTCCAACGACGGGGAGCCCTTCGATCCCGCCGAGCTCGATTTCTCCGCTGGCGGCACGGTCATGGGGCTGCCCATCTCGCAGTCCTACGTGAACGACCGCGGCACCTGGGCCTACACCATCGCGTGCCCCATCGAGCGGGACGGCGCGGTCATCGGCACCCTGTACACCGAGTACGTCTACGATGCCATCGACCGGTCGCTGCCCGCCGGCTTCTACGACCAGCAGGCCGTGCTCTACCTCATGGACGCGGCCACCGAGCGCTTCGTGCTGAAGCCCGAGGGCATGGGGGAGCGCGATGCGGGGCATTTGAACCTCGAGGACTTCTACCGGGCCAACAACGTGGTGGACGAGGACATCCTCGCGCTCGTGACGAGCGGCATCGCCAACAAGGAGAGCGTGCTGTTCGCCCACGAGGTGAAGGGCCGCGAGTCGCTGTGCTACCTCTGGTCGCTCAACGGCGGCACCACTTACCTGGTGGGATATGTGCCCATGGCCGCCATCCAGCGCGAGGGCCAGGCCGTGAACGCGGCCATCGCGCTCGTGGCCGCCATCACCGTGGTGGCCTTCGGGCTGTGCATCGCCATCTACGCTTACAACCGCCGCAAGCAGGCCCAGATCCAGCGCGCCCGCGAGGCCGAGCGCGCGCTGCACAACGAGCAGCTCGCCCAGGCGCTTCAGGCGGCTCAGGTGGCCAACGAGTCGAAGTCGGCGTTTCTGGCCAACATGTCCCACGACATTCGCACGCCCATGAACGCGGTGCTGGGATTCACCACCATCATCGAGAAGGAGGCCGACGACCCGGCCAAGGTGCGCGACTGCGCCAGCAAGATCATGGCCTCCGGGCGCCACCTGCTTGATCTTATCAACGACGTGCTCGACATCTCGAAGATCGAGAGCGGCAAGGCCACGCTCAACTTGGCCGAGTTCGATCTGGGCGACTCGCTTTCCGCGGTGGAGTCCATCATCGCGCCCATGGCCGCCGGCAAGCACCAGACGTTGCACACCGAGATCGCCGCCGTGCGCCACGAGCGCGTTATCGGCGACGAGACGCACCTGAACCAGATTCTCATCAACCTTCTGTCCAACGCGGTGAAGTACACCCCCGAGGGCGGCGATGTCTACCTGCGCTACATCGGGCTGCCCCAGCACTCCGATCAGTTCGAGCGCATCCGCATCGAGGTGGAGGACAACGGCTACGGCATGACGCCGGAGTTCCTCGAGACCATCTTCGACTCGTTCACCCGCGCCGAGAACAGCACCACGAACAAGGTGCAGGGCACCGGCCTTGGCATGTCCATTACCAAGAGCCTCGTGGAGCTCATGGGCGGTACCATCGAGGCCCGCAGCGTGGAAGGGGAGGGGTCGCTGTTCCGGGTCGATCTGGAGCTGCGCATCCCCGACGCCCGCGCCCAGGGCTTCTTCTGGGAGCAGCAGGGCATCCGGCGCATGCTCGTGGTGGGCGACACGTCCGGCCGCGAGCTGTCGCACGGGCAGATGGAGGGCACCGGGGTGGAGGTCCTCGCCGCCGCCGACGCGGCCGAGGCCGCCGAGCTTGCCGGGCCGGGAGGTTGTGAGCTCATCCTGTACGCCTGCGCGCTGCTCGACGGGCGGGCGGTGGCCGCGGCCGAGGAGCTGCGCCGCGCCGTGGCGGACCCGGAGGGCTGCTGCCCGGTCATCTTCGTGCTCGATCACAGCTTCGATGTGGCCGAGGGCGTCGTCCTGCCGCCGTGCGCGGGCATCCTCGCCCGGCCGTTCTTTATGTCCACCCTGAAGCACGCGGTCGAGGAGATCACGGGCACGGGCGCGGCATCCGAGGCCGCCGCCTACGACGCGGTTTTGCAGGGCAAGCACTTCCTGGCCGCCGAGGACAACTTCCTCAACGCGGGCATTCTGAGCGAGCTTCTGGAAATCGAGGGCGCCACGGTGGAGATCGTCGAGAACGGCCAGCTCGCCGTCGAGCGCTTCGAGGCGAGCGAGCCCGGCGAGTTCGACGCCATCCTCATGGACGTGCAGATGCCGGTCATGAACGGGCACGCCGCCACCCGCGCCATCCGCACCCTGGAGCGCGCCGACGCGCGTTTAATCCCCATCATTGCCATGACAGCCGACGCGTTCGTGGAAGACGAGAAGGCGGCGCTGGCCGCTGGCATGAACGCGCACGTTGCCAAGCCGCTCGAAATCAGCGAGCTGAAGAAGGTCGTGGACCGCTACGTCGAGAAAGGACTCTCATGAAACGTCATCTTGGAGCCCGGGCGCGCCTTGCGGCCGCCATCTGCGCGCTGGCCCTCGCCGCGTCGCTCGCCGCCTGCGCCGCTGATGAGGGCGCGCAGAACCTGGCCGTCGTCGAGGATCCCTCCGGCGGCGCGTCGGCCGTCGTCAACTTCTTCAGTCCCATGGAGAAGGCCAACCCCGATGCCGAGAACACCGCCCGCACCGCGAGCGACATGACCATCGCCATGGCCGAGGAGCAGACCGGCGCCACCGTGGCCTACCGCACCTACACCGCCGAGGACTACCAGGACAAGACCTACGACGAGGTGTGCCTGGAGCGCGTGCGCGCCGATCAGGACGACATGTACCTGCTGAACCCCGACGCGCTCGTGGCCCTCGGCTCCGAGGGGCGGCTCGCCGACCTGTCGGGCCTGGCCTGCGCCCAGAACCTGCGCGAGGTGGTGAAGACGGCCAACACCGTGGACGGCAAGCTCGTGGGCATTCCCCAGGAGGTGGTCGCCTACGGCCTGTTCGTGAACAAGGACATCTTCGACGAGTGCGGGCTGGCGCTGCCGAGCACGCCCGAGGAGTTTCTGGAGTGCTGCCGGGTGCTCAAGGAGAAGGGCTACGACACGCCCGTGGGGGCGAACCGCTGGTGGCTCGAGACCTTCGTGTTCGCCCAGGCCTACGCCGATATGTACAACGGCGGCGATGTGGCCGCCGAGGTGGCGGCCCTGAACGCCGGCGAGGCGCGCTACAGCGACTACCTGCGCCCCGGCTTCGAGTTTTTGAAGCAGCTGATGGACGCCGGCTACATCGACGCCGAGAACGCGCTGACGAGCGAGGCCTTCGAGGGCGCCGGCGAGGGCGACGACTTCATGGCGGGGAAGTGCCCCATGGTCATGGCCTACTGGGGCGCGGCCAACACCGACACCGCCTACGGCAACCCCTCCTTCACCATGGAGGTCATCGGCTTTCCCTCCGAGAAGGGGCAGATGCCCGTGGTGTCCATGACCGGCTACTCGGTGGGCGAGGGCTCCCAGCACAAAGACGACGCTCTTGCGGTGATGGACGTCATCCTGTCCGACGAGGCGCTTGCGCTCTACGCCGAGACCAACCGCGTGATCTCGCCCTCTAAGAACGTGAAGGTGGACTGCGTCGAGGCCCTGCGCCCCCTGAGCGAGAAGGTGGAGGCCGACACCTACGTGCTCGCCACGAACGCCGGCATGGACGTGGAGCAGTGGGGCAACGTGTGCCTCGTCGTGCGCGACCTTCTGGCCGGCGCGTCGGTGGACGAGTGCATGGAAAAGATCGACGCGCTGCAGGACGAGGCGCTCGCGGCGTAAGGGGTCTGGAGCCGTCCGCAGACGCTACCGACTGGTTTGCCGTTCCAGGTTCAGGAGGGCGGTCGCTACGGGGTCGGCGGGCTTGCCGGCGGCCGTGACGATGCGGTGCGTGGGGATGATCAGCGCGAGGGGGCTCTTCTTCACGGCGGCGCCCACCGTGCGGAAGGACTCGGGCGCGCCGAGGGCGCAGGCCAGCTCGCGAGCGGTGCGCACCTGCCCGTAGGGGATGCGCGCCACAGCCTCCCACACCTCGCGCTGGAAGGGGCTTCCCGCGGCATCCCACGACACGGTGAAGGCCGTGCGCTTGCCGGCCAGGTACTCCATGATCTCGGTGGCGCATCGGTTGGCCGTCGCGCTCGGGCGCCGCGTGCCGGGAAGGGGCGCCTCGCCGAGCACCACGGCGGTGACGGTATCGGCCGCCGCGCCGATGGTGACGGGGCCGAAGGCGGTGGGGTAGGTGTAGAAGGTGCGCTCGTCGTCGCTGGGCACGGGTGCTCCTTGTCCTCGGATGCAGGTTTGCCGCTGCTGCCCATTATACGCCGCAGCCTCGTCGCCAGTGCGCTAGAATAGCGTCACTGGAACTTCGCGAGATGAGGATGCGCCCCATGTACCAACCGGTGAAAATCGCCCCGTCCATCCTGTCGGCCGACTTCATGAACCTTGCCGCCGACATCGCCGCCATCGAGGAGGGCGGTGCGAACTTCGTCCATATCGACGTGATGGACGGCCACTTCGTGCCGAACCTCACCATGGGGGTGCCGCTTTTGAAGCAGCTCTCCCCGGTGACGGACATGGTGTGCGATGTGCACCTCATGATCGACAACCCCCTCACCGAGCTGCCCTGGTTCATCGACGCCGGGGCCGATCTTCTGAACGTGCACGTGGAGGCGCTCACCCCCGACGAGCTCGTCCGCGCTGTGGCGATGATCCACGAGGCGGGTTGCTTGGCCGCTGCGGCCGTGAAGCCCAAGACCCCCGTGTCGGCGCTCGACCCGGTGATCGGCCAGCTGGACATGGCCCTGGTCATGTCGGTGGAGCCGGGCTTCTCGGGCCAGAGCTACATCGTCGGCACCGAGTCGCGCGTGGCCGAGGCGGCCGCGCGCGCCCGAGCCGCGGGCAACGAGCAGATGCTCATCCAGGTTGACGGCGGCATCGGGCCGGCCACCGCGCCGCTTGTGGCCGCAGCCGGCGCCGACGTGCTCGTGTGCGGCAACGCCGTGTTCAAGGCCGCCGACCCGCGCGCGGCCATCGCCGAGGTGCGCGCCGCAGCCGATGCGGCCCGCGAGGCGGCGCTGGCCGAAGGGGCGTGGTCCTAATGGCAGATTCCGCCGACTTCGTCTACCTCGACTACGCCGCCACAGCACCCCTTAGCGCCGAGGCGGCGCTGGCCATGGAGCCCTTCCAGGTGCCCGGGCCGGCGAACCTGGCCGTGAACGCCAACGCCAACGCGCTCTACGGGCTGGGCCGGGCGGCCTTCGACCTTCTGGAGGATGCGCGCCGTCGCGTCTCCCGCGCCCTCGGCACCCGCCGGCCCGACGAGATCATCTTCACCTCCGGGGCCACTGAGGCCGACGACGCGGCCATCATCGGCCTTACGGAAGCTGCCTGCGAGAAGCGCCGGATGGAGGGCAAAGGCGAGCGTCCGGTGCGCGTCATCACCTCGGCCATCGAGCACGACGCGGTGCTCGCGCCCTGCCGCCGCTTGGAGAGCGCCGGCGTCGAGGTGGTCTATCTCCGCCCGAACCGCCAGGGCTTCGTGGAGGCCCGCGCGCTGGCCGAGGCGCTTAACGAGAACACCGTGCTCGTGTCGGTGCAGGCCGCCAACTCCGAGGTGGGCGCCATCCAGCCCATCGCCGAGCTGGCCGCGCTCGCCCACGATGCGGGGGCGCTCTTCCACACCGACGCCGTGCAGGCTTTGGGGAAGACGCCGCTTACGCTCGACGAGCTCGGGGTGGATGCGGCCTCGTTCTCGGCCCACAAGATCGGCGGACCGAAGGGCGTAGGCGCCCTCTACCTCAAGGCCCGCACGCCTTTCTCACCCTATCTGCTCGGCGGGGGGCAGGAAAACGGCCGGCGCAGCGGCACCCAGAACGTGGCCGGCATCGTCGGCTTCGCGGCGGCGCTCGAGGCCACGCTCGCCGCTGCCGAGGAGGAGGCGGCCCGTCTGCGCCTGCTGCGCGACGAGCTGTACGCGGCGCTCACAGCCATGGACGGCTTCCAGGCTACCGTGGAGGTGGACCGGAACAGCCGCGACTTTCTGCCCAACATCGTGCACGTGCTGGCCGACGACTTGGAAAGCGAGACCATGGTGCTGCGCTTCGACCAGCTCGGCTTCTGCGTGGCGGGCGGCTCGGCCTGCTCGTCGCATTCCCTGGAACCGAGCCATGTGCTGCGCGCCATGGGCATCACGGGCGATGCGTCCTACAACGCCCTGCGCGTGTCCATGGGCCGCTACACCACCCAGGCCGACGTGCGCGCCTTCGTCGACGCCGCCCGGAAAGTCCTCAGCTGGTAGGAGCGAATATGGAACTGGTGAACACCCACTGCCACTGCGTGTACTCCGGCCACGGCATCGGCACCATCGCCGAGTACGCCGACGCCGCGGCCGCGGCCGGGCTTTCCACTCTGGCCTTCACGGAGCACTTCCCCTTATCCGACGCCTTCGACCCGGATGCGTTCCTCTCCATGCGGCCGGCCATGGTGCAGGCCTACCTCGATGAGATCGAGGCCGCCCGCGCGGCGCATCCCCATATCGAGTTCGTCGTCGGCACCGAGATGGACTACCTGGGCGCCTTGGAGGACCGCGCGCTCACCGAGGAGGCGCTCGCCCCCTTCCGCTTCCGTCTGCTCTCGGTGCACTTCATCGACGGCTGGGCCTTCGACGACCCGGCCCAGAAGGCCCGCTGGGAAGAGCCCGGCGCGCCGGACGCCATCTGGCGGCGCTACGGCGAGCTGTGGTGCGCGGCGGCGAGCGACGCGAGCCTGCCCTACGACGCCATGAGCCACCCCGACCTGGCGAAGAAGTTCGGCTTCTACCCCTCCTTCGACCTGGCGCCCCTCTACGACGAGATGGCCGAGGCGGCTCGCGCCGGCGGGCGCATGGTGGAGGTGAACACGTCGGGGGGCTACTACGCCTGCGCCGAGATGTTCCCCGCGCCGGCGCTCCTTGCGGCCTTCTGCCGCGCGGGCGTGCCCTGCACCGTGGGCTGCGACTCCCACGACCCGGCCAACGTGGCCCGCGACATCGAGCGGGCCTACCGGCTCATGTACGAGGCGGGCTACAGAAGCGTTACCGTCCCGACAGCCACAGGCGACCGCCGAAGCATTACCATCGAATAGGGTGCGCCTGCCCGCTCGGCCCCCGGCCGGCCTGGCGGCGCTCCCGTGAAGCGAAGAAAGTCCGGGGTCGGCGCGTGCGCCGGCCGGAGCATCGAAAGAAGCTGATCGATATGGGTCTGTTCAACAAGGGCGAGCGTGCCGCCGTGCCGGCGAAGAAGGACGCGCTCTCGAAGCGCGGCGCGAGCGAGCTGGCGAGAAAATCGTTCTCCATGACCGTGGGGGCGCTCGAAGGAGCCCTGCTCAAGGAGTTTCCCGCCGAGGATGCGGAAAGCTGGGACCGCACGGGGCTTTTGGTGGGGGAGCGCTCGCTGCCGGTGACCAAGGTGGCCGTGGCGCTCGATCCCACGGTGGCCGCCATCGCCGAGGCGGCAGCCGCCGGCGCCAACGTGCTGCTCACGCACCATCCCGCCTACCTGGCCGCGCCCGACGCCTTCGCTCCCGAGGCGAGCACGGCGGCAGCCTCCGGCGCCGGGGTGTGGGCGGCCATCCGCCACCAGGTGGCGCTCATGGACTTCCACACGGCGCTCGACGTGAGTCCCGCGGCCGCCCGCGTGCTGCCCGGCATGCTCGGCCTGAAGTTCACGGGGAAGTTCGCCGAGCCGCTCGCCTCGTCGCGCCGCAAGGGTTACGGCCAGGTGTGCGAGGTGCCCGCCAACGACGAGGCACCCGAGACGCTCGCCCGTTTGGCCGCGCGCTGCACGGCGGTGTTCGGCCGCGCCCCGCGCGTCTGGGGCGATCCGGAGGCGGAGGTGCGCCGGGCCGTCACGTGCACGGGCTCGGCGGGCGATACCGGTAAAGCGGCCCTCGCGCTCGGCGCCGACGTCATCATCTGTGGCGAGATGAAGTACCACAGCGCCCTTGAGCTCTCCCAGGCGGGGCTCGCGGTCATCGAGCTCGGGCACGATGCGAGCGAGCTGCCGCTGACCGCCGTGCTCGCCGAGGCGCTCGACAAAGCCGGCGTGCCGCCCGAGGCCATCGTGCTCATCGACCAGAGCGACAACTGGTGGTATCCCGAGGCCGTTCGCGTGTAGCGCAAAATAGATTTTTTCCGTCGCACTCCCCAGCGGCGGCGTTTTCGCCTATCATTAAGGAGAATTCATCCGATCTGAAGGAGAGACGCCCATGGAAGCGACGCGCGAGGACATCGAAGGTCTGTTTGAGCTGCAGCGCATCGATCTGGAGGTCAAGCGCCTGACCAAGGAGCTCGACGACTTGCCCCAGCGCTCCATCATCGTGGCGGCCCGCGAGAAGAAGACGGAGATCGAGGCGAAGGCCGAGAAGGTGGCCGAGCTGAAGCGCGCCACGGCCAAGAAGATCACGCGCATCGACGACGAGGACGCCTCCCTGGCCAAGAAGGAGGCCGGCGTGCAGGCGGCCATCGACGCCGCCCACGGCGACTTCCGCAACGTGGAGGCCCGCACCAAGGAGCTCGCCGGCATCGTGCGCCGTCGCGGCACCATCGCCGAGGAGCGCGTCGGCGTGCAGGCCGAGCTCGACAAGATCGCGGCCATGGAGGCCCAGATCACCCTTGCGCTGGAGGAACTGGCCGCCAAGGAGCAGGAGGCCATCGACTCCTTCCAGAAGCAGGGGGGCGACCTGAAACTGGCCATCGCGAAGCTTGAGGCCGGCCGCGGCCAGGTGGAGGCGAAGGTGGATGCCGAGCTCGTGCGCAGCTACGACCGCATCGCGGCCCGCTCGGGCGGCGTGTCCATCGGCGTGCTCGACGGCACCCGCTGCGGCGTGTGCCGCATGCCCATCGACGGCGGCCGCCTCATCGACCTGCGCGGCCAGGCCCCGCTGGGCGTCTGCCCGTCCTGCAAGCGCCTTTTGGTGATCGCGTAAAAATCTCTTGTAAGTGCCCGAAGCCCTGTGGTATAGTAGCAAGGCTGTATCTTAAACGAGTCATTTGGTTTAACGGAGTTGATAGTAATGTCGAAGGTTTGCGAAGTTTGCGGTAAGCACCCCGTCGCTGGTCGTAGCATCAGCCACTCCCATCGTGTGAGCAACCGCATGTTCCGTCCGAACATCCAGAAGATCACCATTCGCGATGCGAAGGGCCGTGTCCGTCGCGCGAACGTGTGCACCTCCTGCATGAAGGCCGGGAAGGTGGAGCGCGCCTAACTGTCGCTCCGCTTCTGCTTGAACTCGAAAGCCCGCACTGCGGGCTTTTCGTGTTTGTCGGCCGTAACGGGAGTGCGACCGTTACGCGGGCGCATCGGCGCGTGGCTCCGCGTCCGCTGTTGATAAGCTGCTGACAATCTGTCATAATCTCGACACTTGGACTAACGTGTGCGAGCGTTTTCCGAAAACCATGATGAACTGGGTCAACGTCTCCCGGCTCCCGTAAAGACACGGTCTCGGAAAACCGCTCGATCGGTATTCGAGAGACGGAGCGAGCAATGTGGAGCAGTGAATCGAGAAACACTCGGCCGCAGGGCGCGGAACGTGCCGACGCGCGCCGCAGCATGCCGTGGCACCGCCGCGCCATGGCCGCTTTCCTTTCCGTGGCGCTGGTCGCGGGCGTGGCCCCCTGGGATGCCCGCGCCTTCGCGGAAAATGTTTCAGGGGGGGGGTCTTCTGAGATCGCCCTTGCGGATGCGGGCGCGTTCGACGAGCCGGTATCCGACGGCGCCGAGGGAGAGGGCGGCCTAGCCGACCCGGTCGGCGAGCCGGCGGCCGAGACGCCGGTTCCGGCCGCATCGTCCGAGGACGCGGGGGAGCTCGACGAGGACGAGCCCGCAGGCGAGGCCGCCGCACCCCTCGCGGCCCGCACGGCGGCTACCGATGAGCCTGCGGCCGACGAGCCAGCCGCCCAAGCCGCCTCGCTGCCCATCAAGACCTACGGCAAGGGTACGGCGGGAACCGCTCCGGTGCGGCACGCCCTGGGCGAGACGGTGGCGGGCTCTGCCGGGGACCAGAACGGCATGGTGTCCATGGTGGGCTCCTACCAGTTCAACGCCACGGGCAACACCAACGTGCGCGGCAAGTACACCTCCATCGTCGCCCAGGCGCTCCACTCCAGCCGCGTGGAGAAGCTCACGGACCTTTCGGGGGCCGCCGCCGACAAGGCCCTCTCCGGCTACGATATGGCACCGATGAGCAGCAGCTATGTAGGAGGCAAGACCACCGGCGGCGCCGGTACGGGCAACTATCCCGCCACGGGCAACAATTCCTCCTCCGCCGAGCTCGTGCGTCCCTCCAGCACGGCGAAGATCGTGAAGGCCTACCTCGTCATCGCGTGCACCCAGTCGGCGGACTTCGTCAGCACCGCCTCTCCGCTCGCCCAGTACGGCGTGAGTTTCGTGGCCCCCGACGAGGACACGGTGTACCGCATGTACCCCGAGGTGGTCTACCGCGACAACGGAGCGTCCGACAACGGGGCGAAGGCCCGCTACTCCTGCTTCTTCGACGTGACCGACATCGTGACGAGCCAGAAGAACCGCGGCTACGGCTGGTACACGGTACTCAACATTCCCATGACGTCCATGAGCGGGGGGACTGATCGCAACAAGGCTGACGTGGGCACCGACTACTTCGGCTCCTGGCGCCTGGTCGTGGTGGAGGAGGAGACGACCCTTCCGCCCCGTATGCTGCGCTTGAAGCTCGGCGGCGTGGCCGTGCAGAACGGCGGTGCCGCCAACGTCGAGATCAGCGGTGAGGGCCTGAGCGTGGCCCCGAACCCCACAGGCCAGCTCATCGCCTCCATGGACGGCACCGACTGCGACAGTGGCAACACGCAGAACATCAGCTACACCACGAGCGCGAGCTCTTCGGCGAAGATCGTGACGAACAACGCGATGGGCCGGGCGCTGTCCAACAAGTACTTCCGCCTGCGCATCGACAACGGGAGCCTGCTCTCCGATGCGACGAGCTTCGATCCCGCCCCCATCAACGTGAACGCCTCGGGCCACTCCTATGAATCGAACGCCATCAAGACCACTCACAACACCGACCTCACCATCCAGGAGATCAACGACAACCACGGGGGCATGACCCTCACGGGCGGCGAGAGCCGCGTGAATATGACGGTGTCCACCTCCTCGGCCCCCACCATCCTCTCGGTGCTCGGGCTCGCCCTCGACATCGTGGCGCCGGAGTTCCGCACCACGCTCACCATCGCGAATCTGGACCAGCACTACTCCACGGCCGACGCGGGCTACGAGGACAAGCCCAACGGCCGCTACGCCCAGACGGCGAGCGCCGGCGACACCCTGCGCGCCACCATGGTCTGCGAGAACGTCAGCGACTCGAAGAAGTTCATCGGCCTGCAGGATCCCGTGGTCACACTGAAGATGAAGTCGTTCAAGACCATCGACGAGGATTCCATCTCCGCCTTCTTCTACCCGGGCCTCTACCGCGACGACAGCTCCCAGCGGCCCGAGAGCGAGGGCAAGATCATCCTCGACAACGTGCAGGTGACCTACAACGAGGCCGAGGGCTGCTACGAGATAACCGCCTCCTCCAACAAGCTGGAGAAGATCCAGGAGAAGGGCTACTTCGAGGTGACCTTCACCGGCCAGGCCAACGACAGCGTCGATTACGTGGAATACGAGAATTACGCTGCGGTGGAGGGCGACTACGTGGACGAGCAGAACAGCGTCCACGACGCGTTCCACATGGCGGCTCTCGGCTCGGTGTACACCACGACGGCCTCCGACAAGGCCCGCTACCCGCTCACCGTGACGGCGGTGGGGCCGGGCCAGGCGACGGGCACGGCGAAGTACTACGAGGGCGATATTGCCGAGATCTCCTGGGAGGCCGACGCGGATGCCCATGTGGCCGCCGTCTTCGAGGACTCCTCGGTGCGCGACGATTTGGTGGCCGACTCCAAGGCCGCGCCCTCTCAGGCCCGCATGCTCGCCCTGCTGCGCTCCGTCATCCGCGCCACGCCCCTCGCGAACAGCGCCGAGGTGACCATGGAGGGCAAGGCCAAGGAGGTCATCATCGTCTTCGAGGCCGACGACTCCGAGGCCGACGACCCGGAGGGCCCCGACAACACCGTGCAGGAGAACGCCTTCGCGGTGAACACCGTCGCCGACGGCGGCGTGGCCTCCATGACCGATAGCGGCACGGTGCAGAAGGGCAGCGACTACTCCGTCAGCTGGTCGGTGAAGCCGGGCTACCGCATCGTGTCGGTGGAGGTGGACGGCGTAGCGGTGCCCTTCAACGAGGGCACGAGCTCTATCGACTTCAGCCAGATCGGCGCGAACCACACGGTGAAGGTGCTCACCCAGCGCGTGGCCTCGGACGGGTCCGACGGCACCTGGGTGGTCTCCACCACCATCAGCGGGCCGGGTACCATCTCGCCTACCAAGGCCGTGCGCGCCGGCGAGAGCTACCAGGTAGAATGGGGCGCCCAGGCCGGCTCGACCGACGCGGTGCTCTCGCTCGTGAAAGTGGACGGCCAGGTGGTCTACGACGAGTACCTGAACAATCCGAAGACCGACACCGACAACGAGGCCAAGAAGGATCAGACGAGCGTCTCGTTCGACAACATCCGCGGCAACCACACGGTGGAGGTGGTCTACCGCGGCACCACGGTGCAGAACACCTACGCCGACGACCACGTGGTCGACACGGCCATCAGCGGCGGGTTGGGCACCATCTCGCCCTCGGTGACGGTGCCGGAGAGCTCCACAGAGGACGTGACGGTCACCGTCACCCCCGAGGGCGGCAGCGAGGTGGAGGGCATCTACCTCGTGCGCGGCTCGGTGCGCCAGCTGCTCGAGAACGGCAAGAACGGCGTGGTCATCGCCACGGGCGCCGACGGCAAGGTGACGGTGACGCTGCCGCGCGACGCCATCGACGCCAACTGCACGGTGGAGGCTATCTTAAGCGCCCCCGACTCCGATCCGGGCACGCCGCCGAGCGCCACCTACCAGATCACCACCGCCATCGCCGGCGGCTCCGGCGGCAAGATCACCGCCTCCCAGATCGGCATCGCCGCTGGCGAGAGCCGCCAGATCCACTGGGAGTCCGATGCCGACCGCCACGTGATCGCCGTCATGGTGGACGGCAAGATGCGCGACGACCTTCTGACCCAGGGCGGTGTGGACTTCACGAACATCTCCGGCGACCACAGCGTTATCGTGTACGTATCCGACCGCGAGTCCACCGGCGGCGACAACCCGGGCGGCGAGCCGGTGAACCCGGACAACCCGGACGGCCACGACCCGAACCCCGTCGACCCTACCAACCCCGAGCGCCCCGGCACCCCGGGCAATCCCGGCGGCATTCCCTCGCAGCCCGGCGACGAGCGCTACCTCTATGTGAACGTGACCACCATCGGCGCGGGCGTGGCGACGCCCTCGGTGTCGGCGAAGGTCGGGGGGACCGCCGAGGTGTCCTGGAAGGCCGCCCGCGGCCACAAGGTGGCGTCCGTTGTCGTGGACGGCATCGAGCGCTTGGATCTCATGCGCGATTTGGAGCGCGGCGATCTGTCCTTCGAGAACATCCAGCGGAGCCACAGCGTCGTGGTGAGGTTCGAGAAGGATCCCGACTACGATCCCGCCACCGACGATCGCGAGGACCCGGAGGATCCCGATGAGGCCTACGACCCCGACGACCCCCGCGACGACATCGACGTGACCGACCCTGCCGGCTACTCGCTCGTGACGACGAAGATCCTCGGCGGCTCCGGCGACATCACGGGCACCACCTACAACGCCCCCGGCTCGAAGCGCGTGGTGTCGTGGGCCCCGGCGGAGGGCTACTACGTGCAGGCGGTCTACGTGGACGGCAAGGAGATCACCTTGGCCGACGGCCAGACGAGCTACGAGTTCGCCAATCTGGAGGGCGGCGTGCACCACTCCATCGAGGTGCGCATGGCGCCGCTCGTGCCCGAGGAGCCCGATAATCCCGACAACCCCGACAACCCCGACGGGAACGGCCCGGGAGATGGCGAGGGGCCCGATATCGTCATCGACGAGCCCGTCACCTTCCCGCCGATGCCCGGCGGCGTGATCACGCCCGACGACATCCTCGACTTCATCGAGGACACCTTCGGCGATCACCCCGGTCTTCCCGACGGCGTACCGGAGGTGGTCATCCGCAAGGACGGCCAGGTGGTCGACAAGATCGACCAATCGGTGCCTGGCACCTACGTCATCGAGGTGACCTACACCGCCGCCGACGGCACGAAGAGGGTCGTGCGCCTCACCTACGTGGTGCCCGGCGACGGGGGCGCCGGGGGCGAGGGCGGTGCCGCGGGTGATTCCGGCGACGATGCGACGAAGGTGAGCCTGCGCGGCCGGCTCGCGCTCGCCCAGACCGGCGACGGCGTGGCCGCCGCGACCGCCACGGTCCTGGCGCTGGCCCTTGCGGCCGCCGCCGTCCTTATCCTGGCGCGCCGGCGCCTGGGGGCCTAGGGCCCGCGAGGGGAGACGGGTCTTTTCCAGGGGCGTCCCGCATCGGGGCGCCCCTACTTTATGGAATATGCCCGACGGTCAACCATGGGTAACCGCGCCGCCATCTTCCTTGCGCTATACTCTTGGCACGAACCTATGTGAAAACTCAGAGGAAAGGACGCCTCCCATGAGTTCTGCGATTTCCGGCAACTTGCACGTCGCCAACGACGTGCTGGCCGATCTGGTCGGCAACGCCGCCATGGAGTGCTACGGCGTGGTGGGCGTGTGCGCGCCGAATGCCGCCGACGGCATCGCGAAGATCCTCCCCGCCAGCCGCCTACGCCGCGGCGTGGTGGTCAACAGCCTCGATGAGGGCGTGCACGTGGACCTCTACATCATCGTGGAGTACGGAACCAACATCGCCACGGTGTCGCGCAACCTGATCGACCAGGTCAGCTTCGCGCTGAAGGAGTACGCGCGCGTGCCGCTCGCCGGCGTGGACGTGCATGTGATGGACGTCAAGGTGCGTCGCTAGCCCCCATTTGAGCCGGGTGCCGGCGGGGCCGCGAGGGTGCGGCCCGCATCGCGTCGCCCTTGAAGGAGCATCAAACGCTTATGTCTACTTACACTTCCAACAACATCCTGAATGCCGTGGCCGCCGCCGCCAAGACGCTCGACGAGCGCAAGGAGGAGGTCAACCGCCTGAACGTGTTCCCCGTGCCTGACGGCGACACGGGCACGAACATGTCGCTGACCATCCAGAGCGTGGTGGGCAACGTGGCCAACCTCGCCATCGGCGCCAGCGCGCCCGAGGTGCGCAAGGCCATCACCACCGGCGCGCTCATGGGCGCCCGCGGCAACTCCGGCGTCATCACCTCCCAGATCCTGCGCGGCCTGTGCGAGGGCAGCCAGAGCTTCGATACCTTCGACACCGCCTCGGTGTCTGCGGCCTTCGCCAAAGCCGTGGAAGTGGCTTTCCAGGCTGTGCGCAAGCCGGTGGAGGGCACCATCCTCACCGTGCTGCGCGATGCGGCCGCCGCGGCCAAGAACGCCGAGGAGGAGGGGCTTTCCACCGAGGATGCCCTCGACGCCATCGTGGCCGAGGCCTACGCCTCGGTGCAGCGCACCCCCGACCTTCTGCCGGTGCTCAAGGAGCACGGCGTGGTGGATGCGGGCGGCTTTGGCCTGGCCATCATCTTCGACGCCTTCACCGCAGCCCTTCTGGGCCGGGCGGGCACCATGGTCGACGAGCTGTCCTTCGGGCGCGCGTCGCACCCGAAGGTGGAGATCGAGCAGGTGAACGACTGGGAGGGCTCCCAGTACCGCTACTGCAACGAGTTCCTCGTCGATTCCGACACGCTCGACCGCGAGGAGGCGCTGAACTTCCTGTCCACCATGGGCGACTGCGAGCTGTGCGTGGGCGACGTGCCGAAGTTCAAGGTGCACGTGCACTCCGACCATCCTGATCAGGTGCTGGCCTACTTCCTCGAGCGCGGCCAGGTATCCGAGGTGTTCATCCACAACATGCAGATGCAGTCGGCCGAGCGCACCGAGAAGCTGGCCGCCGAGGAGGAAGCGGAGAAGAAGCCCGTGGGCTTCGTGGCCGTGGCCGCGGGCGAGGGCAACGCCGCCATCCTGAAGAGCCTCGGGGTGGACGTGGTCGTCTCGGGCGGCCAGACTATGAACCCCTCCACGAAGGACTTGCTCGATGCGGCCGGCGCGGTGAATGCCGATGCCGTCATCATCCTGCCGAACAACTCGAACATCATCATGGCAGCCAATTCCGCCGCCGAGCTGGCCGAGGTTCCCTGCGCCGTGGTGCCCACCAAGTCGGTGCCCCAGGCCTTCTCGGCCCTGTTCGCCGTCGATCAGGACGCCTCGCTTGAGACCAACGTCGAGGAGATGACCGAGGCGGCGGCCGCCGTGAAGACCGGCGAGGTCACCTGGGCCACCCGCGACTCGAAGGACGCCGAGGGCAACCCCATTGCCGAGGGCGATGTCATCGGCATTGCCGACGGCTCCATCGAGGCGGTGGACGACTCCATCGACGGCGCGGTGCTCACGCTGCTCGAGAAGATGGACGCCGACGATGCCGACACCTGCACCATCCTGGCCGGCGAGGGCTACGCTGATGCCGATCTGGAGGCGCTCGTGGAGAAGATCGAGGAGGCCTACGAGGATCTGGAGGTGGACGCCCAGCGCGGCGAGCAGCCTCTCTATCCGATTGTTTTCTCCGTTGAATAAAACTTTCGTTTTATTCAACCCCGACGCTGCGGTTCCGACAGGCACCTGGCCTTGCGCTTCAAAGCTTGCCTTCGCGTAACGAAGTACGCTCAGCCGCTTTTCAGCACAATTCCAGGCACCTGTCGGACCCTCGCTGACTTCCTCGGGCGAACCTCTGCGACAAAAGTTTTCTATTAAGGGATTTGGAATGCCCATTGATCGGGAAAAAGCTACGCTTGCCTTGGACGGGCCTGTCAATCGGGTCCGTTTGGTCAGCCCTGCGCGGGCGAAGGCCTTGGAGAAGCTGGGCGTGCGCACGCTGCGCGATCTGCTGACGCACTTTCCCCGCTCCTATGTGGATCTCTCCTCGGTGGAGACCTGCGCCTCGGCGCGCATCGGCGAGACGTGCACCGTGCGCGGTACGGTGCACGAGATCAAGCTGAAGAAGCCCCGCTACAACCTGAAGCTCGTGGAGATCGCCGTCACCGACGGCACGGGCATCCTCATCGTGACGGCCTTCCGGCAGCCCTGGCTCATGGACCAGATTAAGGCGGGGGATGCGGTGGCCGTGGCCGGCAAGGTGACCTTCGACTACGGCTACAAGCGCATGACCAACCCCTTCATCGAGGTGATCGGCGAGGGGGAGGGCATCACCGGCGCAGTGGTGCCGGTGCATCCGGCCACCGAGAAGCTCTCGGCCGCGTGGGTGCGCCGCATCGTGGCCAACGGCCTGGAGGAGGCCGAGGGCGCCTTCGACCCGCTGCCCTTGGGGCTGCGCCTGCGCTACCGGCTCATGAGCCGCAACGCCGCGCTGCGCGCCATCCACTTCCCGCAGAGCATGGCCGAGGTGGCCGAGGCGCGCCGCCGGCTTGTCTACGAGGAGGTGCTCTACTTGGAGCTCTTCCTCATGCAGGAGGGCGCCGAGCGCTCCCGCGGCGCGCATCCTGTGGCCCACGTGACCGACGGCCCGCGCGTTGCCGCCTTCGCCGCGCAGCTGCCCTTCGCGCTCACCGGCGAGCAGGAGCGCGCCCGCGACGAGATCCTGGAGGGCATGGCGGCCCCCTCGGCGCTGAACCACATGCTCTTGGGCGATGTGGGCACGGGCAAGACCGTCGTGGCCGGCTTCGCCCTGGCCGCTGCCGCCGACACGGGCGGCCAGGCCATGCTGCTCGCGCCCACCGAGGTACTCGCCCGCCAGCATGCCGAGGGCTTGGGAGCGCTGCTCGCCGGCGCCGGCGTCACCTGCGCGCTGCTCACCGGCTCCACCCCGGCCGCCGAGCGCGCCTCCATCACCGAGCGATTCGCGGCGGGAGACCTCGACGTGCTCATCGGCACCCATGCGCTCCTTTCCGAGGACGTGACCCCGGCCCGTCTCACCCTCGCCGTCATCGACGAGCAGCAGCGCTTCGGCGTTGACCAGCGCACCCGCCTGCTGGCCAAGGGGGAAGCCCCCGACGCGCTCTACCTCACGGCCACGCCCATCCCGCGCACGCTCGCCCTTGCACTCTACGGCAACCTCACCCTGTCCTACATCAAGCACCGTCCCCACGACGCCGTCTCGCGCACCACGCGCGTGCTGCGCCGCGAGCTGGCCGGCGATGCCTTCGACGCGGCGAGCGCGGCGCTTGCCCGGGGCGAGCAGGTGTATGTGGTGTGCCCCCTGGTGGGCAAGGGCTCCGAGGAACGCGACGAGAAGGCGGCCGGCAAGCGGCCCGATGCCGACGCGGCGGGGGAGGAGTACCATCCGGCCGTGGCCATCGAGGACGCCGACGACTTCGACGACGACGTCACCGCGGCCACCCGCGAGGCCGAGATGCTGCAGAGAAACACCTTCCCCGACTACACGGTGGAGCTGCTCCACGGTGGCATGGGCACCGAGGCCAAGCGCGAGGTGATGGAGCGTTTCCGCGCCGGCGAGGTGCAGGTGCTCGTGGCCACCACCGTCATCGAGGTGGGCGTGGACGTGCCCAACGCCACGGTGATGATCGTGGAGGACGCCGACCGCTTCGGCCTGGCCCAGCTGCACCAGCTGCGTGGCCGCGTGGGCCGCGGCACCAAGGCCGCCGAGGTGTATCTGCTGTCGGCCTCCACGCGCGAGGAGTCGCTCGCGCGCCTGGCGGCCATGGAGACCACCGACGACGGGTTCGAGCTGGCCGCCTTCGACCTGTCGCTGCGCCGGGAGGGCGACATCCTCGGCAACCGCCAGCACGGCGCGAGCGGGCTGAAGCTCGTGAACATCATGCGCGACGGGGCGGTCATAGAGGCGGCCCACGCCGACGCCGCCGCGCTTCTGGACGTGGATCCCGACCTGGAGGAGCCCGACCACCGCGCCATGGCCCGGGAGGTGCGGCTCGCCTTCGCCGGCGAGGCCGTGGGCGGGTAGGGAGTTCGCGGCCTGGAAAGATGAACCGACGGGCTGTCGGATGCGCTGGGGGGCGGGGCGCGAGGCACCGCTCAGTCGCTCGGACAGTCCTCGCTTTGTGGAAATGTCCACGGGACATTTCCAGTCGCTGCGGAACTCGCTTGGTGAGCGGCGCCCCGCACCCCTTCGGGCGTTGCCATGATTGAGATGAGAGTGAAAGGAGCGCTGCTATGCGCATCATTGCCGGAGAGTTCCGCGGGCGGAGGCTCGATGCCCCGAAGGGCGACGGCACGCGCCCCACGACCGACCGCGTGCGCGAGTCGCTCATGAGCGCCGTCCACTCGGCGCGGGGCGGCTTCGACGATGCCCGGGTGCTCGACGCCTTCGCGGGCTCGGGGGCACTCGGGATGGAGGCCCTCTCGCGCGGGGCGGCCTCGGCGGTGCTCTGCGAGCGCGATCGCGGCGCTGCGGACGTCGTCGAGCGCAACCTGCGCACGCTGGGCCTTGGCCGCGATCGGGCACGGCTTGTGCGGGGCGATGTGCTCAAGCGGCCGCCGGCGCCGATGGCGGCCCCCTTCGACCTCGTGTTTCTCGACCCGCCCTACGCGCTCGCGCCCGCGGAGGTCTTCGGCCTCATCGCGCGCCTCGACGAGGCCGGCTCGCTCGCCTCCGACGTCATCGTGAGCTACGAGCACGACGGTGCCGACGACGCGGCCGTGGAGGCGCTCGCCGCCGAGTCTGGCTGGGCCATCGCCTCGCACCGACGCTTCGGCGATACCGCCATCGACCTTCTGGAGCGCGCGGGGGACGGGGAGGCGTAGGTTTCACCTCATGGAGCGTTTGTGCACGGTTTAACCGTTGTATTACATAGCTTCTCCATCATGATAGAATAAAAAAACTCATCATGGATGGATTGCGTGCTGATGCCCGTGGCCGGAAGAGCCGGGGCGGCGCGGTGCGATATAGTCAGGAAGGAACAGCAATGGACGAAACCGGAGTGTTGGGGCTGCTCGAGGAGCTCTCGATTCTTCTCGAGGACTCGAAGCCCGTCTTCGGCAAGAGCAACCTGCGCCAGGTGGACATCGCCGCCGCGTTCGACATCATGGACGAGATCCGCGACCTGTTCCCCGCCGAGTTCTCCCAGGCCCGCCAGATCGTGCGCGAGCGCCAGAGTCTCTTGGACGACGCCGAGGTGGAGGCGAACCGCATGATCGAGGACGCCCGCAGCCAGGCCATCACCATCGCGAGCGAGCAGGAGATCGTGCGCATCTCCCAGCAGCAGGCCGACACCATCCTGGCCGACGCCCGCGAGCTGGAGCGCCAGACCCGCGCCGGCGCCGAGGATTACGCCGACGAGGTGTTCGGGCACATCGAGCAGAGCCTCGACACGCTGTTGAACAACACGCGCCGCTGCCGCGACCGCCTGAACGCCACCTCGCTGAACGCGCGATAGGGCGACGTTTTCCGAAACCTCAAGGGCGCGCCTTCGCGGGTGCGCCCTTTTTGTTGGATCCCGCATGCCGGCTGCGCCGTGCCGGCAAGGTGGCCCTTGCGGCCGCGAGAATGAGAAAGAAGGTGCCTTTCATGGCAAGAGAGCATACGACGACCATAGCCCTTCCCGAGGAGCTGTTCGAGACCGCCGAGAGCCGTCACTTCGAGGGCGAGGCCGCCCTTGCCGAGCTTGCGGCCGGGGCCGACGCCTATCGTTTCGCCGGGCCGGTGGCCTGGTCGGTGGACGTGACGAACACCGGGGGCGCCCTGCTGGTGATGGGCACCGCGCGCGCGGCGGCCACGACGGCCTGCGCCCGCTGCCTGGAGGACGTGACTTACGATCTGGAAGGCGATATCGAGGGCTACTTCGTCATCGGCGGCGAGGAGGCTGAGGCTCCCGAGGATATGGAAGGCGACGAGTTCGACTACCTGTCCGAGAACCGCGTCATCGACCTGGTGCCCCTCATCGAGCAGGCGCTGTTGCTGGAGCTGCCGCTCGTGCCCTTGTGCGACGACGACTGCAAGGGCATCTGCCCGCGCTGCGGGGCGAACTTAAACGAGGGTGCCTGCTCCTGCGCCGAGGCCGCTCCGGACGCAGACGGCCCCTTCGCCGCCCTGCGGAACCTGAAGCTGGAGGACTAGGGCCCGCGCCGCGGCCGCGGCGCAACGGATCGGTAACGAAGGTCGGCGGGGTGGAAACGCTTCGCCGACCTTTTTCGTGAGAAAACCCTCCATGGCCTACAGTGGACGCGAGGAAACGATGCGGAGCGGAGGTGAGCCATGGGCGTGCTGGACGGGCGGCAGGTGCTGCGCCACGGGGCCTTCGCCGTGCTCATGGGCGCGGTGGGCGCTGCGGCCTCCGTCGTGCTGTGCCTGGTCGTGAACGCGGCCTTCGGCCTTGCCGAGCGCATTCCCTGGCTCCTGTTCTGCCTCCCCCTGTTCGCCGTGGCGAGCCTCGCCCTGTACCAGTGGCATGGCGTTCCCCTGAACACCACCACCCGCCTGGTGGCCCGGCGCATCCGCGCTGATGAGGCCATTTCCCCCTGGCTCGCCCCCGACATCCTCGCCGGCACCGCCCTGTCGGTGCTCGGGGGCGCCTCGGTGGGCAAGGAGGCGGGCGCGCTGCACATGGGGGCCTCTTTGGGGCAGCTGCTGGGCCGCCCCTTCCGCCTGCGCTCGGTGTACCGCGCCGACGACGGGCGCGGGCAGGGGAGGGCCGGCATGAACGCCTACGCCGCGTCCATGGGCATGGCCTGCGCCTTCTCGGCGCTGTTCTTCGCGCCTCTGGGCTCGGCGGCCTTCGTGGTGGAGCTGACGGGGTACCGCCGGGAAGTGGTGCGGCATCTGCCGACGATCCTTCTGGGGTGCATCGTGGCCTGGACGGCCGCGAGCGCGGTGGGCATCGGGGACGTGATCCCCCAGGTGGCGCTGCCCGCCCTCAGCTGGCGCGTCGTGGGCGACTGCGTGCTCGTGGGGGTGGTGGCCGGCCTGGCCGGCGGCCTCTTCGGCAGCGCGATCGACCATGTGCAGCGCGCTACCGAGCACCTCAGGCGCAACTATTACCTGTGGGCGGTCCTCGGCGCCGCCCTGTTCGCCGCGCTCGTGGCGCTTTTCGGCTGGCAGGCCTTCGAGGGCACGGGAGGGCCGCTTCTGGCCGCTGCGCTGGACGGGAGGGTCGGCTCGTGGGACTTCGCCGTGAAGGCCCTGCTCACCATCGTCTGCCTGGGCTTCTGGCTGCGCGGCGGCGAGATCATGCCCACGTTCACCATAGGCGCGCTCCTCGGGGCGAGCTGCACGGTCATGACCGGAGGGGACGCGCCGCTCTCGGCGGCGGTGGGGCTCGCGGCCTTCTTCTGCACCATGAGCCGCTGCCCCCTGGCCGCCTTCCTCATGGCCTGCGAGATCTTCGGGTTTGCCGGCGCGCCGGCGTTCGCCCTGGCCGTGGGGACGGCCTACCTCGTCGGTCACGGCGAGGGCTACTACGCCCTCGGCGCCACTTCCTTCGTGCGCGATCTGGCCCATCGGCGCCGCCCGCGCGCCGTCCGCGCATCCACATCGGACGCCCCTGCGCCCTCGACCGAGAGCGCCCCGCGCACGGCGGGGAAGCCCCGGGCGCATGACGTCGTCGGCAAGATCGTGGACGCGGGCCGCGCCGAGGCCGCCGAGGTGGAGGACGAATTGGAAATGCGGGGCGATAAGGCGGCGAAGTAGGGGTACAATGACCCCGTCACTTCTCGCTGAATAGGAGGCCCTATGGAGCAGTTTCTCGAGCGCACCTTCAAGTTGGGGGAGCACGGCACCACGGTGAGGACCGAGGTGATGGCCGGCACCATCACGTTCCTCGCCATGGTCTACATCCTCGCCGTCAACCCCTCGATCCTGTCGGCGTCGGGCATGGAACCCGGCGCGGTGTTCACGGCCACGGCCATCTCGGCGGCGTTTGGCACGCTGTTTATGGCCTTCTACGCGAACTATCCCATCGCGCTCGCTAGCGGCATGGGCCTGAACGCCTATTTCGCCTACTCGGTGTGCGTGCCCATGGCCGAGCAGGGCATCCAGGATCCGTGGACCATCGCGCTCACGGCCGTGCTCGTCGAGGGCGTCATCTTCATCCTGCTCACCCTGTGCAAGTTCCGCGAGGCGCTCGTGAACGACGTGCCGAAGAACCTGAAGACCGGCATCGCCGTGGGCATCGGCCTGTTCATCGCGCTGGTGGGTCTGGAGAACGCCGGTGTGGTGGTGGGCAACGCCTCCACGCTGATCGATCTGGGGTCGTTCGCCACCCCGCAGGTGGCGCTTTCCGTCATCGGCCTGGTGGGCGTGGCCGTCATGTACCACTACCGCGTGCCCGGCTACATTCTGTGGGGCATTCTGGGCACTTGGGTGCTCGGCATCCTGGCGCAGCTGGCCGGCTGGTACACGGTGGACGCCGCGGCCGGCGCCGCCTCGCTCATCCCCGACTTCGCCAACGGCATCAACCTGCAGGCGCCCTACCTGTTCGCCTTCAACTTCGACTTCGCCCTGAACCACTTCGTGGACTTCGCCGTCATCGTGTTCGCCTTCCTGTTCGTCGACTTGTTCGACACCGCCGGCACGCTCATCGGCGTGGCCAGCAAGGGCGGCCTGCTCGACAAGGAGGGTCGCCTGCCGCGCGCCAAGGAGGCGCTCATGGCCGACGCCGTGGGCACCGTGGTGGGCGCCTGCGTGGGCACCTCAACCACCACGAGCTACGTGGAGAGCAGCGCCGGCGTGGCCGCGGGCGGCCGCACGGGCCTCACGGCGCTCGTGACTGGCGTGCTGTTCATCGTGGCGCTCGTGTTCTCGCCGATCTTCTTGGCCATCCCGAGTTTTGCCACCATGCCCGCGCTCGTGTGGGTGGGCCTGCTCATGATGTCCTCGGTCACCGAGATGGACTTCACGAAGGACGCCGCCGGTGCCGTGGGCGGCTTTCTCGCCATCATCATGATGCCGTTCACCTACTCCATCGCCAACGGCATCATGTTCGGCATCCTGGCCTTCGTCATCGTGCGCATCGCCCAGGGCCGCGCCAAGGACGTCCACTGGGTCATGTGGGTGGCCGCCGCCCTGTTCGCCCTCCGCATCCTCACGTTGGTGGTGTAGCGGAAGGGAAGGAGAAGGTGCGCGGGGCGGTCGGGGTGCCTCGCGCGCAGATTCCGCAGACTCGCGAAAAGGGGTGTATCATCGCTACACCCCTTTTCGCGAAAGCGAGGACTTGACCGAGCACGAGGCACCCCGACCGCCCCGCGCACCGGAGGTGCTCGCGTCGTGGAGTTTGGAATTGCCGTGGCCGCTGGCGGATTCGGGGGAATTGCCCCTTGCGAGGGTCGGCGGCCTTTGGTAGCATATCAGATCGTGCGTTTACACAAGAAGTTGTTGACCGGCGCTGTTGCCGGCCGACTCTAGAAGGAGTAACGAGATGGCAGTACCTAAGCGCAAAATGGGCCGTGCCCGCACCCATGCCCGTCGCAGCACCAACGACAAGATTTCGGCGCCCGCCCGTTCCGTGTGCCCGCAGTGCGGCGAAGTGAAGCTTCCCCACCGCGTGTGCGGCAACTGCGGCTTCTACCGCGACCGCGAGGTCATCGAAGTCGATTAGTTCCAGCTGTTGACGGTCACGGAAGGCGCGTTTCACCCCTTCCGTGATGTCGGCAAAGCCTCCTCGCATGCCAAGCTTCGCAAGCCTGGTTTGCCAGGGGGCTTTTTGGCTATAGGCATCGTGTCTCCGACCGTGTCCGCGCATGACGCGGGTAGGGCCGGAAACACCTTCTCACGTGCAAGGAGTAGTTTTCGTGGCAGAACCAGTAACTATCGCCGTCGACGCCATGGGAGGGGACTTCGGCCCCGACGTGGTGCTCGCCGGCGCGGCGCGGGCCCTTGGGGCCGACCCCGACCTGCATCTGGTGGTCGTGGGGCCGGCCGATGTGGTGGAGCCCTTCGCCGCCGCCCACGACCGCGCGGTCTCCCAGGCGGCCAGCGAGGTCATCGAGATGGGCGAGCACCCGGCCGCAGCCGTGCGCGCCAAGAAGGACTCGTCCATCGTGGTGGGCTGCCGCCTGGTGAAGGAGGGTGCGGCCGACGGCTTCTTCTCGGCCGGGTCCACCGGCGCCTGCCTGGCCGCCGCCACGCTCGTGGTGGGTCGCGTGAAGGGCGTGAAGCGCCCGGCCTTGGGCCAGGTGCTCCCGGCTTACGCGCGTCCGACCCTGCTCATCGACGTGGGGGCCAACGCCGACTGCAAGCCGGAGTACCTGGTGCAGTTCGCGCAGATGGGCGCGGTGTACATGGAGGCCATCATGGGGGTGGAAAACCCGCGGGTGGGCCTTCTGAACATCGGCTCCGAGGACACCAAGGGCGACGAGTTCGCCCAGAAGGCCCACGAGCTTCTGGCCGCCTCGGTGCCGCAGTTCTCGGGCAACTGCGAGGGCGGCAACCTCATGGCGGGCGATTTCGACGTGGTGGTCTGCGACGGGTTCACCGGCAACGTGTGCCTGAAGACCATCGAGGGCACCGCCAAGACCCTGTTCAAGTACGTGAAGGACGCGCTCATGTCCTCGCTGCCCTCGAAGCTGGGGGCGCTCCTCGTGAAGGGCGACCTGGCGCGCCTGAAGGGGAAGCTCTCGCCGGAGACCTACGGCGGCACCCCGCTGCTCGGCGTGAAGGGCGCCGTCATCGTGGGCCACGGCTCCTCGAGCGAGACGGCCGTCGCCAACGGCATCGCCGTGGCAGCCACCACCGTGCGGGCGAACGTGGCCGGCGTCATTGCCGAGACCGTGGCGCGCACGGCCAAGGCGGCCGGCGTGGGGGCCCGGGAAGGGGAGGCCGCGGCCTCGGATGCCCGATGAGCCTTACCGACGAGCAGCGCGTGAAGCTCGAGCGCGCCCAGGAGATCTTAGACTGGCGCTTCGAGAACACCCAGTACCTGCTTTCCGCCATCACCCACCCCTCGGCCACCGAGGGCCGCGCCGTGAAGTTCTCCTACGAGCGCCTGGAGTTCCTCGGCGATTCCATTCTGGGGGCGCTCGTGGCCAACGAGGCCTTCCACCGCTTCCCCGAGCTGGACGAGGGCGGCCTCACGCGCATCAAGGTGGCCCTCGTGTCGGGCGCGAGCCTGTCGGAGGTGGCCGAGAAGCTCGGGTTCGCCGACATTATCGTGTTCGGGTCCTCCGAGACCGGCACCGGCCGGCGCGGGCTGCACTCGGCGCTCGAGAACGTCTACGAGGCCGTGGTGGCCGCCCTGTATTTGGACGGCGGGGTGGACGTGGCCGGTGCCTTTGTGGAGCGCACTCTCATCCCGAAAATGTCGCTGTCGTTGGCCCGCGAGCCCGAGAACCCCAAGAGCGCCCTGCAGGAGAAGCTGCAGGAGGGCGGCATCACGCCCACCTACAAGCTCGTGGAGACCCAGGGGCCGCCCCACGACCGCACCTTCGTCGCCCAGGTGTACGCCGGCGACAAGGGGCTTGCCCGCGGGGTGGGCCGCACGAAGAAGGAGGCCGAGAGCCAGGCGGCGAAGTCCACCCTGGCGCGCCTGTCGGAGTTCTTCGGCATCGGGCTTTCCGACGAGCAGCAGGCCGAGAAGGCCGCCGAGAAGGCCGCGCGGGCCGAGGAGAAGGCCGCCACGCGCGCCGCCAAGGCCGCCGAGCGCGAGGCCGCCGCCCAGGCCAAGGCCGCCGCCAAGGCCGAGCGCGCCGCCAAGAGGAAGCAGGACTAAGCGCCCATGTACCTGAAATCTCTCGTATTGAAGGGCTTCAAGTCCTTCGCCGACCGCAGCGTGCTGTCCATGGAGCCGGGCATCACGGCTATCGTGGGCCCCAACGGCTCCGGCAAGTCGAACATCTCCGACGCTGTTCTGTGGGTGCTCGGCGAGCGCAACGCGAAGAACCTGCGCGGCCAGGCCATGGAAGACGTCATCTTCGCCGGCTCGTCGGGCCGCGGCGGGGCGGGGCTGGCTGAGGTGGACCTCGTGCTGGACAACTCCGACGGCACGCTGCCGGTCGATTACAACGAGGTGGCCATCACCCGCCGCATGTACCGCAACGGCGAGAGCGAGTACCTCATCAACGGCACCGTGGCGCGCCGCATGGACGTGCTTGACATTCTGCACGACTCCGGCCTGGGCACGGGCACCCATTCCATCATCTCCCAGGGCTCGCTGGATTCCATCCTCCAGAGCAAGCCGGAGGACCGCCGCGCGCTCATCGAGGAGGCCGCCGGCGTGCTGAAGCACAAGCAGCGCAAGGCCAAAAGCGAGCGCAAGCTGGCGAACATGGACCAGCATCTCCTGCGCGCTCGCGACGTGGTGGGGGAGGTGGCCCGTCAGCTGGGACCTTTGGAGCGCAAGGCGAAGAAGGCCCGCACCTACCAGGAGCTCGCCGTGCAGCAGGCCGACCTCTCGCTGCGCATCGCCGTGGACGATCTGCGCCAGCTGCAGGGGGAGTGGGACGCCTCCCAGAAGCGCGAAGCCGAGCTGACCGCGCAGATGGAGGAGCGGCGCGGCGCCATCGAGGCGGCCGAGGCCGAGGTGGAGGCCCTGCAGGAGCGCATCCGCCAGGAGACGGTGGACGCCGGCGACCTGTCGCGGCGCCATCGGGCGGCCGCGGCGGCCGTGGAGCGCTTCGACTCCACCACCATGATGCTGCGCGAGCGGCGCCGCGCGGCGCTCGCCCGCGCCGGCGAGCTGGAGCTTTCCCTGGAAGCGAACCGCGTGAAGGCCGACGAGGCCGCCGCCGAGCTGGAGCGCGCCACGGCGCTGTTCGACGAGGCCGCCGGCGAGCGCGAGGCGGCCGAGAAGAAGGTGTCGGACCTGGACTGCGTCTACCGCGATCTGGGCAGCCGCCGCGGGGCGCTGGAGCGGGAGCTGTCGGCCATCGCGAAGGACAACGAGAAGATGTCGGGGTCTGTCGAGGCGGCCCGGCGCAAGCACGCCGAGAACACCGAGGCCCTCACCCACGGCCTGGCCCACGTGCAGGTGATCGAGAGCCACGCCGCCGAGCTTTCTCTGGAGCTTGCCCGCGTGCAGGGCGAGGCCGAGGAGGCGGCTGCCGCAGCTGCCGAGGCCGACGGCGCGCTTTCCGCGCTCGTGGCCGACGAGTCGGCGGCCCGCCAGGCCGTCGGCGCCGCCGTGCAGTCGCGCGACGCGGCCCGGGCGGCCCTCGATGAGGCGCGGGACACCCACCGCGCCCTCACGGTGGAGATAGCCACCCTCGAGGAGGTGGAGCGCACGAGCGCCGCCTCGGCCGGCGAGGCCCGGGCGTGGCTCGTGGAGCACGGCCACGAGCTGGCCGGCATCGGCGAGCCGCTCTCGCACATCGTCCAAGCGGCCCCGGGCTTCGAGGGGCTTGTGGAGACGCTGCTCGGCGCCGACGTGACCACGCTGCTCGTCGAGGACGCGGCGGTGGTGGAGGCTGTGGCGGCCCGCCTGGCCGAGGCCGGCGCCGAGGGCGAGGTGGCCTTCCTGCTGCGCGACGACGCCGCGCGCCCCGGTGCTCGCGCCGAGGGCTGGCGGCCCCCGGCCGGCGTCGAGGGCACCCCGCTTCTGTCCGAGCTCTCCTTCCCCGAGGCCGACCGCGCGGCGGTGGAGGCGCTTCTGGGCGATGTGGTGGTGTGCCCGAGCCTGGACGCGGCGCTTGCGGCTCATGCCGCCGATGCGCTGGCCCTGCGCTTCGTGACCGGCGACGGGTCGGTGGTCTGGCCCTCCGGCAAGGTGTCGGTGGGCGGCTCGGTGGTGGACGAGGGCACCGGCGCCCTGGCGCGCCATCGCCGCCTGGAGAGCCTGCGCGCCCAGCTTCAGGCCGCCCAGGAGGCCGTAGCCAAGGCCGAGGAGGCCCACCGCCTGGCCGAGGAGGCCCTGCGCCACGCCCAGGCCACGAGCCTGGAGCTGTCCCAGTCGCTCGCGGCCCTGCGCGGCCGCGCCGAGGCCGCCCGCGCCGCCGCCGACGCGGCCGCCGAGAAGCTCACGGCCTGCCGGCGCGAGCTGGAGGGCGTGGAGCGTCAGCGCGCCGAGGCCGAGGCGGTCATCTCCAAGGCCCGGCCCAACGTGGAGTCCTTCGAGGCCCAGATCGCCGAGCTGGAGGAGAAGATGGCCGCGGCCAAGGAGCGCACGGCGGCCCTTCAGGAGGAGCTCGCGCCCCTGCGCCGCGAGGCCCACCGCACCTCCGACGCCCTGTCCGAGGCGAAGCTCGCCGCCGCCACGCTTGTGGAGCGGGTGACCTACGCCGAGCGCGTGCGCGACGCCCGCGCCCGTGACCTCGAGTCGCTTGCCGCCGCCTCGGCCGAGGCGGCCTCCCTCCTGCAGGTGAAGACCGTGTCCGCCGCGCGCTTGGAGCCGCTGCTCGCCCTGTTCGACGAGCTCGTGGCCGCCGCGCAGCGCTGGACGCGCGCCCTGGAGGAGCAGACCGCCGCCGCCCAGGATTCCTCCACGGGTCTGCACGCGTCGGTGACCGAGGCCCGCCAGCGGGCCCACGAGGCCCACGCGGCCTTCGACGCCGTCACCGAGCGGCTCTCCGAGGCCCGGGTGCAGAAGGGCCGTTTGGAGCTGCAGGTGGAGGCGGCGGTGAACCACATCGCCCAGGATTGCAAGACACCGCTGGAGACGGCGCTCGCGCTGCCGCCTCTGGAGGGGCGCGCCGAGGTGGAGGACGAGCTGTTCCGCATCAACCGCCGCATCGCGAACCTCGGCACCATCAACCCCGACGCCGCCGAGGAGTACGACGAGCTGAAGGTGCGCTACGACTACCTGTCTGGCCAGCTGGACGATCTGGACTCGGCCCGCAAGGCCCTCGCGAAGATCAACCGCGTCATCGACCAGCGCATGAAGGACGACTTCATCCGCACCTACGAGACGGTGGATGCGAGCTTCCAGGAGATCTTCGCCACGCTGTTCCCCGGCGGCAAGGCGAACCTGTCGCTCGTGGATCCGGATGATCTGGAGAACACCGGCGTGGAGGTGAACGCCCAGCCCAAGGGCAAGCGCATCGCGAAGATGATGCTGCTCTCCGGCGGCGAGAAGTCGCTCACGGCGCTCGCGCTCCTGTTCGCGGTGTACCGCACGCGCTCGACCCCGTTCTACATCCTGGACGAGGTGGAGGCGGCCCTCGACGACACGAACCTGCGCCGCCTGGCCGCCTACATCAACAGCCTGCGCGAGGACACCCAGCTCATCATGATCACCCACCAGCGCCGCACCATGGAGATGGCCGACACCCTGTTCGGCGTGTCCATGCAAGGTGACGGCGTGACCAAGGTGATCAGCCAGAAGCTCGACCAAGCCTTGAAGCTCGCTGAATAGGACGCTCGCCGGGCAGTTCGTATCGCTGGAGTGATCGGGCTTTCCGGTTCCAGGCGCATCGAAATACCGATGCGCCTACCCCTTTTGGGGAATGCGGGGTGCGCGGGGCGCGGGTAGACTCCTCTCGTAAAGAGAGGAGGTAGTGCCCATGGAAGTGTTCTCGAAGACCTGCGTCGCCGTGCTGGCGGGCGGGGTCTCCCGGCGCTTCGGGGCGCCCAAGCTGCTCGCCCCCTTCGCCGGCACGACCCTGCTCGATCGGGCTCTTGCCACGGCAACGGGATCGGCGGCCGATTGCGCTGCCGTGGTGACCGGGGCCTATCATCGGGAGATGTCGGAGCATCTGGAGGGTGCCGACCTGAGCGGCGCGCCGTGCCGCATCGTGCGCAACCGCCAGTGGGAGGCGGGCCAGGCGACCTCGGTGCACGCGGCGGTACGCTTCGCCCGGGCCGAGGGTGCGTCCGCGCTGCTCATTATGGTAGCCGACCAGCCTCGGGTGACCGCGGCGCACCTGAACGCGCTTCTGTGGGAGTACGACCAGGGAAGCGCCCAGGCCTATCTGTCCGCCACCGACCACGGCCACGGCAACCCCTGCATCTTCGACGAGTCGCTCTTCGACGACCTGCTCGCCCTGGAAGGCGACGAGGGCGCTCGGGCGCTCTTCCGCACTCGTCGCGACGTGGCGGCGCGCCATGTGCACTTCGACGACCCCTATCTGTTCGAGGACGTGGATACTCCGGCGGATTTGCGTCGCTTGGAGGAGGCGATGGGCCGTGGCTAATCTGAGCCCCTCCGCTCCCGTCTCGATCGCTCCGGTTGCGTCCGCTGTGCCGCCGCTCGACCGCAGCGCCTATCCCATCCTGGAGCGGCGGATGGGGCCGGGAGGGAACCGCCCCCTCGTCTACCTCGACAGCGCCGCCACCGCGCTCGTGTCGCGCTTCGTCACCGATGCCTATACCGATTTCCTACATACCAGCTGCGCGAACATCCACCGGGGCGCCCATCGGCTCGCCGAGGAGGCCACCGATGCCTTCGAGTGCGCCCGTGAGTCCGTGGCCCGCTTCTTCGGGGTGGGCGACGCGGCACGGGTGGTGCTCACCCACGGGGCGACCGAGTCGTTGAATCTGGCGGCCCGGGGCTGGGCTGAGGGCCATCTGCGGCGTGGCGATGTGGTGGCCGTGGCCGAAGACGGCCACCACTCCAACCTCGTTCCGTGGCTTTCGGCCGCCGAACGTGCCGGCGCGGAAGTGGCCTGGATCCCGCTCAATGCCGACGGCGTACTCGACTACGGCGTGTGGAGCAGCATTGCCGAGTGCCGCCCCCGGCTCGTGGCGCTCAGCAGTCGGTCGAACGTGCTGGGTTTCCGCCAGCCTGCCCTCGATCGCATCATGCACGACGCGCGCCGCGCCGGGGCTGTGGTGGTGCTCGACGGCGCCCAGAGCGCCGCCTGCGACCCGATTGCCTTCGACCGGAGCGACGCCGACTTCTACGCCTGCTCGGCTCACAAGATGGGCGGCGTTACGGGTGTGGGGGCCCTTCTGTGCTCGCCGCGCGTCTTCGAAGAGATGGAGCCGATGCTTCTCGGCGGTGGTATGGCAGCCTCCGTGGGGCGCGACGGGTGGAGCCCGCTTGAGGGCACGGCGGCCTTTGAGGCCGGTACGCCGCCCATCGCCGCGGCGGTGGCATGGAGCGCGGCCCTCGACGAGCTTGAGGCGGCCGGCCCCGCACGCATCGCCGCGCACGTCGGGCATCTGGCCCAGCGGGCGCGGCGCGGCCTGGAAGCGCTGCCCGGCGTGTCGGTGCTCGGAGGCCGCGCCCCTGAGCCCTTCTGCTCGCTCGTGAGCTTCACGGTGAAGGAGATGCATCCCCACGATGTGGGACAGGCCCTGGATGCGGCCGGAATCATGGTGCGTGCGGGCCATCACTGCGCCAAGCCCGTGCACGCGGCCCTCGGCGTGCGCGCCAGCGTGCGGGCGAGCTTTGCCGGCTATTCCATCGAGGACGAAGTGGACGCGCTCGTGGAGGCGCTCGCCCGAGCTATCGACGAGAAGGGCATCAACGAGAAGGGAGGTCGGTCATGACCGTGACCGTCGACGACCCCGCTATCGCCCGCCGCAGCCGGAGGGCAACCCATCGCGGCTTCGAGGGGCTGGCTCCTGCGGGGACGGCACCGGGAAAGGCGGGGGAGGTGCGCGAGGCAGGTGCGCGGGGCGACAACCCGTTCTGCGGCGACGAGCTGGAAGTGCGCGTGCGGCTGCGGCGCGACGGCGCATGCGGGTGGATCGTCGAGCATGCGGCCTTCGACGGCTACGCCTGCACGCTGTGCCTGGCCGCGGCCGACGCGCTCATGGAAGCTGCCGAGGGATTGACGGCGGCGCAGGCTCGCGCGCTCACGGGCGAGGATGCCTGCGCGCTGCTCGGCGGCCTGGAGGTGGGCCGCACGCGCAAGGGCTGTGTCGAGCTGCCGGCGACGGTGCTTTCCCGGGCGCTGTTGACGGTGGTAGAATAGCGGGAAAACCGAGGCCGGAGCGTTCGGCCATAGGAGGAGGGGATGCGGGGATGAGCGCGGGATGCACGATACTGCCGACGAAGATTCGTCGGCCGCAGGTGAGCGCGGACGCCCTCGAGCGCGCCCGTGCCGCGCGCATTTTGGAAGGCGCTCTCGCTCGCCCCCTGACCTGTGTGGTGGCGCCGGCCGGTTTCGGGAAGACCACCGTCGTGGCCCAATGGGCCTCCATCTGCGATAAGGCGGTGGCCTGGTGCTCGCTCGATGAGGACGACGCCGATCCGCTGCGCTTCTGGGCCATGGCCGCATCTGCGCTGGAAGAGGCCGACTCCGCACTCGATATTCCCTTCAGCCCCCAGGATGTCAACTGGGCCGACGCGGGGGAGGCCCATGACGCGCTCGCCCGCCTGCTCAAGGCGCTTGCCGCCGACGGGGCGGACCGTGCGCTCGTGCTGGAAGACGTGCACGCGGTCCACGATGCGCCGCTTATCTCCGATGGGCTCGCCTATCTGCTGCGCAATCTTCCCCCGACCTTCCACGTGGTCATGACCTCGCGGGTGCCCGTGCGCCTGCCCCTGGCGAAGCTGCGCATGGCCGGCGGTCTCGGCGAGTTGTCCCAGGACGATCTGCGCCTGACCCCCGACGAGCAGCGGATGCTGTTTGCTCGGGCTGGCCTGGCGCTCGGCGATGACGATGCCGCCCGCTTGGACGAGGCTACCCAAGGTTGGGCGGCCGGATGTCGCTTGGTGGAGCTGTGCTGCGGCGACGGGTCGGGTGCCGAGGTGGCGTCCGCGCTCGCCCGTGCCGGCGACGATGTGAGCGCGTATCTCTTCGAGGAGGTGCTCGGCTCTCTGGATGCGCCCCTGCTCGACTTCATGGTGAAAACGAGCACGGTGGACTCGTTTTCTGTGGATTTGGCTGCGGCGATCACGGGCCTTGAGCCCTTTCAGGTGCGCGAGCGCGTGGAGGGCCTCATCTCCCAGGGCCTGTTCGTCCAGCGCATCGCCGGCACCGACGACGGTGACTGGTACCGCTACCACAAGATGCTCCTGGACGCCCTCCGCGCGAACCTCAGGCGGCTGCCCGATGCTGACTCCCGCGCCTGTGCCCTGGCCGCCCGACAGTGGTATCTGGACCGCGGCTTCGACGACGCGGCGGTGGGGCTGTCGTTCTGGATGCGCGATTGGGACGCGCTTTCCGACATCATCGTCTCCCGCTGGAAGGCGCTCTACATGAACGACGAGCAGGCAACGGTGCTCCGTTGGGCACTGCTTCTGCCCCGCGACTACCTGCGCGAGCGCCCCTTCCTGTGCGCCGTGGCCGCCATGCCGGCGGCGCTGGCGGGGGATGCGGTGCTCTCCAACGAGCTCATCCACCAGGCCCTTCTGTCGCTGAAGGACGGGGAGGATTTCCTGTTCGCCTTCTGCATGGTGCAGAAGGCCTTCGTGGCGTCGTTCGATCGCCGCACTGACGAGAGCGGCAGCTACGCCGAGAAGGCCCTGCGGTTTCTGCCCGCCGACGAGCTCTACCTGCGGGGCATGATGACCCAGGTGCTCGCCTCGTCGCGGTGGACGGAGGATCCGGTGGGGGCCGTCGAGGGCTTTCGGAAGGCGGTGGAGCTTCAGCAGAACATCGGCAACGCCAACCTCACATGCTCCGCTCTTGCCAACGCCGCGATCTTCTCGGCCCTTATCGGGCACTTGCCCGATGCCGAGATGCTGTCCGAGCGTGCTCTGGCCCTGTACGACGAGCGCGAGCGCCCGCGCAAGCCCATGCTCGCCTTAGCCTACGCCGCCCTGGCTGTCGTGGCCTACGAGCGCGGAGATTTGGAAGGGTTCGCCCGCGAGCGGGAACGCTACCGGGCGCAGACGGCATCCGAGGCGGTGGCCGCGAACACGGCCGAGCTCAACGGCATCGCGGCGAAGGCGGCCTATGCTGCGGGCAGCCCGAGCGCCCGGGACGAGTTCCTCGCCGCCTGGCGCGCCGATGCGGAATCGGTCTGCGGCATTATGCCCACCCTGGCCATGGCGCGCGACTGGTGCGACGCCTTCCGGCCCCAGGTCCGCGCGCGGGTGGGCACCGAGGTTCGCACGGGTCGCGCGGGTCTCTTCGATTTGGCCTGCGCCTTCTGCCTGGGCGACGACGACGCCTGGGAACGGGGAGCGGTGCTCGTCGATGCGGTCCAGCCCGACGACTTCGCGCTGCGGGTGAGAGCCTGCTGCCTCACCGCGCTCGTGGCCGAGCGCGCCGGTCGCCACGCCGCCAGCCGCCGTCTTCTGCGCGAGGCCTACGTCCTGTCCCGGGAAAGCGGTCTTACGCAGGCCTTCGCTGAGTACGCACCGGCGCTGGGCCCCTCCGCGGACCTGCTGCGCGCGCCCGAGGCAGTCGGGGAGGAAAGCGCCTCCCACGACGGCGCCATCCTGCGCGTTGTCGACGAGGCGTCGCGTCCCCGCCGCACCTGCGCCGATTTGCTCACCGAGCGCGAGCTGGAATGTCTGCGCATCGTGGCTGATGGCGCCTCGGTGGCCGAGGCCGCCGAAGTGCTCGTGGTGTCCCGCGAGACGGTGAAGAAGCACCTCGGCAACGTGTATTCCAAGCTCGGCGTGCACTCGAAGATGCAAGCCGTGGCGTTGCTGCGGGAAGAGGGCTCGCTGTAGGGGATCCGTCCCTCCGGCGGCCGGCTGGGGGGGAGGGGGCGCCGTGCTCGGGCAGTCCTCGCTTGGTGGAACAGCCCACGGGGCTGTTCCAGTCGCTGCGGAATCTGCGCGCGGACCCCCTCGCCCCAGCCGGCCGCCTACCTTCCTTCCCCAAAATACCCCTCGGGGCTACCCCTTTGGTGTAATGCGCCTACCCCTTCCTCTTCTTATGCTGAGAGCGTCAATAACGACGACGAGAAGAGAAGGAGGAGGAGTATGACGATGAGCAACGTGTCCCGTCGCGACTTCTTCAAGGCCGGTGGCCTGGCGGGCATTGCCGCCGGGGTCGCGGGGCTCGGCATCGGCAGCGTGCTCGGCGTGCCGGAGGAAGCGGTGGCCGATGTGGTGACGGTGACCGACTTCGTGTACACCTGCCCGGTCTGCGGCCAGAAAACCACCGACTACGACAGCCTGGTCAAGCACTTCGAGGAGGCCCATCCCGATGCCTCCTGCGGTATTCCGCAGTGCGCCGTGCTCAACATCAACGGTCATGAGATCAAGGTGCAGGTAGAGCCCCAGTGGACCCTGCGCGAGACTCTGCTCATGGCCACCGACCTGCACGGCGGCGCCAAGGAGATGTGCGATCGCGGCGGCTGCGGCAGCTGCACCGTGCTCATCGACGGCGTGCCGGCGCTCGCCTGCACGACGCTCGCCGTCCAGTGCGAGGGTAAGTCCATCGAGACCTCCGAGGGCATCGCCGCCGACGAGCGCTTCCGTCCCTTGGTTGAGGCCTACGCCAAGGCCGACGCGGCCCAGTGCGGCTACTGCACCCCGGGCCAGTTCACCGTGGCGAAGTACATCATCGAGAAGTACGGCGAGCCCACCGAGGAGCAGATTCGCGAGGAGCTGGCGGGCAACATCTGCCGCTGCGGCACCTATGCCCGCCACGTGCAGGCCATCACCGAGGCTGCCGCCGCCATGAAGGGAGGCAACTAATGGGAGAGAAGTGCGAATCCATCGTATCGGGCGTCAACGACGATCGTACCGACTTCAAGTACGTCGGTACGTGGGACCATCCCGGCCGCCAGTCCTGGGACATGATATCGGGCGCGGCGGTGTACCCCACCGATCTGTGGGAGGAGGGCACGCTCACGGCCATGGCCCTGCATTCCCCCTACGGCCATGCGAAGATCACCGGGCTGGATATTTCCGAGGCCGAGCAGATCGAAGGCGTGAAGCTCGTGCTCACCTATGAGGACGAGGAGATTGCCTCCATGCCCAAGTACCGCCCCAGCTACTACGAGTTCGGCGCGAGCCCGCTTCTGGGCGATGAGGCCGAGTTCGAGGGCGACGAGGTGGGCGTGGTCGTGGTGGCCGTGAACGAGGAGACCTGCAAGCGCGCCCTGAATGCCGTGAAGGTCGACTGGGAGGCCCTGCCCTTCATCCTAGATTGCCGCGAGGCCGCCAAGCCCGGCGCCCCCATCCTGCGTCCCGAGATGAACCCCGACTCCAACATGACCGGCAACACCTTCGGCGCCCCGGTTGAATGGGAGAACGGCAACGTGGAGGAGGGCCTGGCCGCTGCCGACCATGTGGCTATGATCGAGTACGGCCGTCCCATGTGGAGCCAGTTCCGCTCGATGCCGCCGGCGTATTTCAGCTACTGGGCCAACGACCCGTGGGGCAACCCCGACGGCGAGAAGATGTGCTACGTCACCAACCACGCGCACTTCCCGAGCAACGGCCCCATCGTGTCGGCCTACATGGGCTTCGGCTCCTATGCCGACAAGTTCCGCGCGCTCACGCCGTACATGGCTTCGCGCTACTGCGACTTCGTGGAGAAGCGCGGCGCACAGCTGGCGCCTCTGCTCTCCAAGCGCTTGGGCGGCGTGCCCGTGCGCTTCGTGAACACCCGCCGCCAGTCCTTCGACGCCGCCGTGCCCCAGACCTATATCACCGGGCGCATCGGCTTCAACGACGACGGCACGCTCGTGGCCGTGCAGCAGAGAAACGTGCACCAGTCCGGCGCCCGCGGCGGCTACGGTGACAAGACCCATGGCCATCTGGTGCTGCCGCCCAACGCCCAGGCCTTCAAGTCCACCGTGTGCCCGAACATCTACTCGGACATGGCCTACTACGTCACCAACGGCGCCTGCACCACGGCCGACCCGGGCAAGGACATGTGGGAGCCGGTGAACTTGGCCTTCGCGCACATCGCCAACACCCTGAACATGCCCATCACCGATGTCATCATGAAGAACGTGAAGGTGACCGATCCCTCGCTTTCCGCCTGCATGGACGCGGGCAAGAAGGCCTTCGACTGGGACGGGAAGTGGCACGCGCCGGGCGAAAAGACGCTGGAGGACGGACGCCTGCACGGCGTGGCGGCCCGCGCCTGCTGGTCGATGACCTGGGGCATGATCTCCTACAACATCAACCTGCGCATGGGCGTGGACGGCAAAATCTACATGCCCTACGCCGAGGCCCTCATCGGCACCTACTGGCCCGATGCGGCCCAGCTCGTCATCGCCGAGGAGATGGGCATGAAGCCCGAGGACGTCATCGTCTACTACGCGCCGAACTACAACAACTGGCAGCAGGGCGACGCGGCCGACCGCGGCAGCTCGGTCACCTGGGCCGCCAAGGAGGCGGCGGTGCAGCTGAAGGCCCAGATCCTCGCCACGGGCGCCTCGCTGTTCGGCGTGACCCCCGACGAGGTTGATCTTGTGGACTCCATGATCACGCTGAAGGCCGACCCCTCCCAGCAGATGCCCATCGTGGGCATCGGCCAGCTGGCTGTGGGGTACTGCGGCAAGCCCGAGACCCCCTTCCAGAACGACGTCGTGCGCACCATGAACGTGGATTTCTGCGAGGTGGCGGTTGATCCGGAGACGGGGTTGGTGGAAGTGCTCGACTACGTGGCCGCCCACGACTTCGGCAAGGTCATCCGCCCGGCGTCGGCCTTGGGCCAGCTGGAGATGGCGCTCACCCAGGCCGAGGGCCGCGCGCTGCGCGAGGAGCTCATCTGGGACGAGAACACCGGCGTGCTTCTGAACGGCAACATGTACGACTACAAGGTGCCCACCGCTTTGGACCAGCCCAAGATCGAGCCGGTGCCGGTGGAGACCCGCATGGGCGGCGGCGCCTACGGTTCCACGGGCGTGGCTCACGCCCATACCAACGCGGGGCTTGTGGGGCTCGCCATCCAGAACGCCACGGGCGGCGACTTCATCACCGTGCAGCCCTTCACCCCCGACAAGGTGCTGGCGGTGCTGGCCGCCAAGCAGGCCTAACGCGAAGGAGGATACGACATGAAGCATTTCAAGCATATGCAGGCCTCCTCGGCCGACGAGGCGGCCAATGAGGCGAAGGCCGGCACGGCCTGGGTCATGGCCGGCGGCACCGACCTTCTGGGAACCCTGAAGGACGAGATCTTCCCCGAGTACCCCGAGACGGTTATCGATCTGAAGACCATCGATGGGCTCGACAGCATCGCCGAGGAGGGAGATACGCTGCGCATCGGCGCCCTGGCGAAGCTGGCCGATGTGGCCGAGAGCGACCTGGTGAAGACCCATGCGGCCGCGCTCGCCCAGGCGGCCGGGCGGGTGGCATCGCCCACCATCCGGCACATGGGCACCCTCGGCGGCAACGTGTGCCAGATGCACCGCTGCTGGTACTTCCGCGTGCCCGACGACCGCTTCCACTGTCGCCGCAAGGGCGGGGCGACCTGCCCGGCCCGCATCGGCGACAACCGCTACCACTCCATTTTCGGCGACGACAACGGCTGCTTCGCCTCCTCGTCCCACGACACGGCGCCGGCGCTCGTGGCCCTCGAGGCCACGGTGGTCACCACCAAGCGCGAGGTGCCGGCCGGGGAGTTCTTCGGCGCCCACGGGCATCGCTCCAACGTGCTGGAGGACGGGGAAGTGGTGAAGGAGTTCCGCGTTCCCAAGGTCGCCAAGAGCGCCTTCCAGAAGTTCGCCCTGCGCAAGTCCATCGATTTCCCCGTGGTGAACTGCGCGGTGGCGCAGACCTCCGACGGCGCCACCCGCGTGGTGCTCGGCGGCGTGCATCCGGCGCCCTGGCGATCCAAGGAAGCCGAGGAGGCCGTGGCCGGCGGCGTGAGCGCCGATACGGCTCAGGCGGCCGGCGAGGCGGCGGTGTCGGTGGCCAAGCCGCTCGGCAAGAACGCCTATAAGGTGGACATCGCCCGCACGCTCGTCAAGCGCACGCTGATGGACATCGCGGGCTAGATGCGGAAAGGAAGCTGACGGCGATGGATCAGGCGAAGACGGCGACGTGGGGCGAGGCTCTGGCCGAGCTGCGCCAGTGGGCGCAGGATCGGGACGATGTGAGCGTGACCCCGCAGATGCTCTCGGTGGCCGCCCCGGCCCGCGAGGAGTTCTACGGGCGCGTGGAAGCCATCCAGGGCCAGATCGCCGATGCGGTGCTGGATGGCGGCGATGCGGCCGCGATGGAGCGGCTCGCCCGCGCGCTGGCGGCGGTGTGCGGGGACATCTCCCGCGCCGCCGGCCTGGCGAGGGTGGCCCTGCCCGGGCGGCTGGAGGCCTTCGCGGCCGATCCCGCGAGGGCTTTGGCCGCACCGCTGCAGTCGGTGGTCATCGACGCCCTCTCGGGGCGCGTGCCCCTGTCCGAGGTCGATGGCCAGGCGCGCCAGTGCGTGCGCGGTGCGGCCGAGGCGCTCGCACGCGGCGCCTACGAGGCCTGGGCCTACCTGGGCGTTGTGGCGTCGCTTAATCCCGTGCGCCTCTGGGCCGTGGGATGCGAGGACGGTCAGACGGCCCGTATCGTGCCGACTGACGTGCTCACCATGGGCGCCCAGGTGCCCTCCCGCGAGCGGCGTTTCCCCGAGGCGGTCGTCCAGTGCGCCGACGGGCGCGTCTTCGCCCTGAAGTGCGAGGCCGCCCGCGAGATCGACTACTACGACGCGCTGGCGCCCATCGCCCGCGACACGTCGGCCGGGGGCAACACCGCGGGCATGCTGGGCCATCGTGTGCTTCTGCTGTACCAGCTGGACGCACCTGATAAGGTGCAGGCCACGGTGGACCGCAAGCAGCGCCTGCAGCGGTTTGCCGACCTGGCTGTGGAGGTGCTGGCCCCGGCCGAAATGGAGAACCCCGCCTACCTGGGGGCCTTCATCGCGCGGCTGCGCACTCTGCGCACCCGCCGGCCGCTTACGGTCGTCACCTACGACGAGGCGGCCCGCTTCCCCCAGGCCATGGAGGCCGATGGGGAAGTGCCGCCGGTGGAGCGGTGCGCGGTCGGCCTTCGGCGCGAGGGCTTGGCGGCCATCGCCGAGAAGCTTCGATAAAAATCTATTCGTTGCGCGCCCGATGGGCGCGGTGGATGAAGGAGCGAGATATGAGAAGGAACGCATGCAGGAAGGGGGCCATCGGGATTGCGGTGTGCGCTGTGGCCCTGACGGGCCTGGTCGCAGGCTGCGCGCCGCAGGCCCAGGAGGCTGCCCCGAGTGACGGCATTGCCTCCAACGACATGGTGGTGCGGGGCGAGTACACCCCCTACGATCCCGCCGTCGAGGCCGAGGTCACGGGTGGCTCGGGCATCGAGGGCTCCGAGGAGGAGCAGCTCCAGCAGGAGCGCATCGCCGGCGGCGCCGCCGGAGCCGTGGTGTCCCAGAACTTGGAGCCCTTGGAGGGCGTTGTCGACTACAGCGAGGGCGAGTACGTGCCCGTCTACGGCATCGCCTGCGATATTCCCGAGGTGGTGCACGGCGAGGGCAACGGCACGGCGTGCACGAGCTGCCACACGGCCGACGGCTCGGGTGCCGGCACCCAGGTGCCCCAAAGCCATGTGGATCAGAATCTGACCGACGAGGAGTGCCTGACCTGCCACGAGCTGTAAGGCCCGGGAAAGACGATTTCGAGATAGGAGGAGAAGATGCGCGAGATTCGGGACGATGTGCGCCGTTGGCTTGCGGCGGGCGAGGCCGTGGCCTTGGCCCAGGTGACCAAGACCTGGGGCTCGTCGCCCCGGGTGCCCGGCGCCTGCATGGCCGTCACGGCAGACGGTCGCATCGCCGGTTCGGTGTCGGGCGGCTGCATCGAGGGCGCTATCGCCCAGGTGGCGCTCGACTGCCTGGACGGGCATCTCTCCTCCCTGGAGAAATTCCACGCCTCCACGCGCCGGGCCCAGGAAGTGGGCCTGTCGTGCGGGGGCAACATCGAGGTGTTCGTGTCGCCGCTCGATGAGGCGCTCTTCGCCTGCGAGGACGCCCTCATCGCCGCCGATGCCGACTACGTGCGCGTGACGGCGGTGGAGGAGACCGCCGCTGCAGCCGAGTCCGAGGTGGCTGACATGCCGCCCGCGGCCGCCGACATGTCCGCGCCCGATACGGAACCCTCCCTCGGAGCTGTCCGCGATGCCGACCCCTCCCCGGTGCCGGCGGACATCTCCGAGAGCGGCGCCCCCTTCGTGGGGCTCTCCTTCCTCGTGGCCGACCGCGCGGCCGCCGAGGCGGCGCTCGCGAGTCTGGATAGCGCGCAGGCGGCGGGTCTTACCCTGGCCGACGTGCCCGAAAGCGCCGATATGGCTCTCATTACGCCGGCCGATGCGGGTGATACTGGCACCCTCGCGCCTGTGGCCGCCGCGGTGGCCGCCCGGCCCCTCGCGACGAGCACGGGCCATGTCGTGGAAGGCGGTCTGGACTGGTTCTTCGCCCGCATGCTCTCCAAGCCGCAGCTCGTCTGCATCGGCGGCGTGCACATCGCCGTGCGCCTGTGCGAGATCGCGCACGTGCTGGGCTACCGCACCGTGGTCATCGACCCGCGCGGCATCTTCGCCACCGACGAGCGCTTCCCAGCCGTGGACGAGCTCGTGCACGCCTGGCCCCAGGAGGCCTTCCGCAACATTCCGCTCACGGCGAGCACGGCCGTGTGCGCGCTTACCCACGACCCGAAGATCGACGTGCCGGCGCTTCTGGCCGCCCTCGATTCGCCGGCCTTCTATATCGGCTCGCTCGGGCGGTCCACCACCCAGTGGGCCCGCTGGCGCTCGCTCAAGGAGGAAGGTGCGACCGATGCTGATATCGACCGCATCTTCGGCCCCATCGGCCTCGACCTGCGCGGCCGCGAGCCGGCCGAGATAGCCCTGTCGGTCATGGCCGAGATCACCGCCGTGCGCCACGCCAGCCCCTACGAGCTCTCCACCATGCTCCAATCCGCCCTCAAGGTGGAGGCTGAGAAGAAGTAGCAGGCCGCTTCGCCTGAGTTGAAAAGGGGCCGAAAGCTTCGACTCCCTGGGTTTATGCTAAACTGGCGTCATGACAGTTCTCGATAGACATACCATCGCCGATGCTGTATGCGGCCTTCTTCCCGATTACGATGTGAAAGAGGCGTATCTGTTTGGCTCCTATGCTCGCGGCGACGCTGACGGTGATTCGGACATCGACATCTGTGTCGAATGCGGGGACTCGTTCACGCTGTTCTCACTTGGCGGTTTGGGAGCTTCCCTTGAAAAGGCGCTCGGCGTGCCCGTGGACGTCGTGTGCGGTTCCGACTCGTTCTACCCTCGAGCGAAGAAGCGTTATCTGCGGGATAGGAGGCTGCTCTATGCGAAACCCTGACGCTATTGAGTGCCTCGAGTTGATGCTCCCGCTTTGCGAGAGCGTGGCCGACCGTATCGAGCGTTACGGCATTACCCGTGAGAATATCGCGGAGAACTCCGATTACTTCGATCTGGTGCTCATGCCCATTTTTCAGATTGGGGAGTTGATCGGTGCCGGAGGCTACTACGACGCTCTGCAAGAGTTGTATCCTGCGGAGATCTGGAGTCAAGCATACGGTTTGAGGAATCGTATCGCCCACGGCTATGCGAAGCTGGATCCTGCGATCATCTGGGTCACGGCCACGAAGAGCATTCCCGAGCTTGAGACTCTCTGTCGCGAATTGCTGAAGAGCCAGCCCAGTGGTGGCGAGAACTGCGCCTCGTAGCGGAATATCGCAGCTGCAGCGGAAAACGCATTAAGTCGGCGTCCTGTCAATTGAGGTAGCTGCTCAAGACGGCGTGCCCGCGAACGTAGCGCTTGCGGGCACGTGATTTCTTGCGAGCGGGTCCCCTACGCCGCCTCCACCGTGACAGCGGTGCCTGATGCGGTCACCATGAGCATGTTGCCCTGACCGAGCACCTCGTAGTCCATATCCACGCCGACGATGGCGTGGGCCCCGAGCGCGGCGGCCCGCTGCTGCATCTCGGCCACGGCCTCGTTGCGGGCCTGCATGAGCTCCTCCTCGTAGCCGGCCGAGCGGCCGCCCACCAGGTTGCGGATGCCCGCGCCGAAGTCCTTCAGGAAGTTGATGCCGGTGATGACCTCGCCGAACACGATGCCGTAGTAGCCGGTGATGCGGTAGCCCTCGACGGTGGGCGTGGTGGTGACGATCATGGCGCTCCTCTCTCGGAAATGTACGGGTGCGAGTATAATACCCGAAATCGAGAAAGCGAGGCTGGCATGGCGGATGACGCACTGCGACGACACTACGACGGGCTTCCCCGGGAAGGGGGCTTTCCGGCCCGCTGCCATATGGAGCTGCCGCGGCGTGCGCTTTCCGGAGCCTGCGTCGTGAACGTGGGCTGCCGGCGCGGCAAGGGCTGCTATAAGTTCAGCGAACTCGTGGGCCCGACGGGGCGCGTCGTGGGCATCGACTGGCGGTCGGCGCTCATCGACGAGGCCCGTGCCGGCGTGCCGGCGGCTTTGGAGCGCAGCCGAATGCCTCGCAGCAATATGGCATTTGCCGTAGCCTATCCCGAGCAGCTGAGGCAGGCGGTGGCGCCGGAGTCGGCGGATTACGTGTACCTGAACAGCTCGCTTGCGCTCTTCTCCGATCCGCCTCGGGTTCTGCGGGAATGCTGGGCGGTGCTCGTACCCGGCGGCTCGCTTCTCATCGAGTGCGCGGTGGCCGAGAGCGAGGGGCCGGCAGCTGCCCGTGCGCTTCTCGTGGAGGCGGCCCGCCACCTCGGCAACGCGGTGCAGGCGGCTCCTTCGCGGGCGCAGCTGATGGGATGGCTGGCCGAGGCCGGCTTCATGGCCCCCGCCCTTCGCGAGGAGCACGAGGTGGCCGCCGATCGGGGGAGTCTGTCCGACCATCGGGTGCCCACGGTGCCCGATGACGACGCGGCCTACCGTCTTGTGGCCCTGGAGGCGCGCAAACCCCGCTAGCAGCCCACGCGCAAGCCCCGCTAGCGGCCCGCGCCTACGAGAAGGGGCGCCCCGCACAGGAGCGCCCCCGACTTGCGCGGTCTGTCTCTCGGTCCTAGAAGTTCCAGCTGTTCATGTAGGCGATCTGCTCCTCGGTGAGGGTGTCGATCTCGATGCCCAGCGTCTCCAGCTTCACGCGCGCCACGTCGTCGTCGATGGCGGCCGGCACGTCGTACACCTTGTTCTCCAGCTCGTCGGCGTGCTTGTACAGGTACTCGGCGGCCAGGGCCTGGTTGGCGAAGCTCATGTCCATCACGCTGGCGGGATGCCCCTCGGCGCAGGCCAGGTTCACGAGACGGCCCTCGGCGAGCACGGTGATGGTGCGGCCGTCGGGCAGGGTGTACTCCTCCACGAGCGGCTTGAGCTCCTCGATCTTCACGGCGTTGGCCTTGAGCCACTTCATGTTGATCTCGGAGTCGAAGTGCCCCGAGTTGCAGATGATGGCGCCGTCCTTCATGTTCTTGAAGGCCGGCTCGTCGATGACGTTACAGTCGCCGGTGACGGTCACCCACACGTCGGCGAAGCGGGCCGCGTCCTCCGCCTTCATCACGCGATAGCCCTCCATGTGGGCCTCGAGCGCCTTCAGGGGATCCACCTCGCACACGATGACGTCCATGCCCATGCCGCGGGCGCGCTGGGCCAGGCCGCTGCCGCAGTAGCCGTAGCCCGACACGACGATGGTGCGCCCGCACAGAAGGCGGTTGGTGGCGCGCACGATGCCGTCCAAGGTGGACTGGCCCGTGCCGTAGTGGTTGTCGAAGCAGTGCTTGGTGTTGGCGTCGTTGATGTTGAAGACGGGGTAGCCCAGCGCACCCTCGGCCGCCATGGCCATGAGGCGCACCACGCCGGTGGTGGTCTCCTCGGTACCGCCGATGACGCCGGCGAGCTTGTCGGTGAACTTGGTGTGCAGGACGGTGTCCAGATCGGCGCCGTCATCCATGATGATCTGGGGATCGCTGGCCACCACCGCGGCGATGTGGCGCTCGTAGGTCTCGGCGTCCTCGCCGGCGATGGCGTACACCTTCACGCCGTAGTCGCGCACGAGGGAGGCGGCGGTGTCGTCCTGGGTGGACAGCGGGTTGGAGGCGCACAGGCACACCTCGGCGCCCGAGGCCACAAGGGCGCGCATGAGGTTCGCCGTCTCGGTGGTCACGTGCATGCACGCGCCGATGCGCACGCCCTCCAGCGGGCGCTCCTCGGCGAAGCGCTCGCGAATGCGGGCGAGCACCGGCATGTCGCGGTCGGCCCACAGGATGCGGGCCTGCCCCTCGTCGGCCAGGTTGATGTCAAGAATGTCGCAGGCTTGGCTCACAGATTGCTTCCTTTCCTGAAGGCGGGGCGCGGCGCGGGCGCGGTTGCCGGGGCGCGGTTCCGCCGGGGTGCCATTGCATGGGGAACAGGGTAGCACAGCCCGGCGGCGAAGATGTGCAGGGTCTGGCCGCCGCCACGCCCGACGGCGGTGCGGCTGCCTGGGGCCGGGCTGTGGCGATTTGGCCCGTGGGCGCCATCGTCTTGTTGACGGCTCGGTGACGAAGTGCTATTTTCAACGGGTTCGGGACGGCCCCGTGCGGGCCGTGCATTATTACGTAGAAAGGAGGCTGCCATGCAGACGAAGACGCGGGGCGCCATCGGGCTCGCCCTCGCCGTGCTGCTCGCGGCTCCCTTCAATACGGCCTGGGGGGGGGTCCGGCTCATCGCTAGCCCTCGCGGCTGAGCCCGCGAGCCCCGCGGCTGCGCCGCAGGCCCAGGTTGAAGGGGCTGCGGAAGAGGCTGCTCGGGCCGGCGAGAAGCCGGTCATCACCATCGACACCGGCGCGGCCAAAAGGGCCGAGGGCCACGAGGGCACCTGGGTGTTCCCCGACCTGAAGATCACCTCCAGCGATCCCGCGGCGCTCATCCGCAGCATCACCATCCAGTTCACCTCGGCCATCACGGTCGGCTCGGACGCCGTGCTCGCAGAGAGCGATGCGGCCAACGGCTTCGAGGTGCTTAGCGCCAGCAAGGACACGACGGCGGTCATCAACAACGATGAAGGTGCCACAGTCGCTCAGTGGGAGGCGTATCTGATAGCTCATTCGGGTCTGAAATTGGGCGACGGAAGTTCGGCCAAGAGCCTGCGCATGACTGCCTCCTTCAAGACGCAGGATCGCATTTACGACTTCAATGCTGAGAACGGGCACTATTACGAAGCTATCAAGGACGAGGCTGTTACGTTTGCGGATGCTGTAGCGAAGGCTTCTGCCAAGCAATATGAGGGCATGCAGGGATACCTGGTCACTATCACCGATCAACAAGAGAACGATTTCGTCTACAGTATGATGCAGATGGATTGTTGGATGGGTGCGACGTGCTGGGATGATTATGCTTCTCAATACAATGATGACTTGCCAACGCACACTGCGCAGACTTATGTCTACTATTGGGTTACCGGCCCTGAGGCTGGGCAAAAATTGTGCGAGGGAACCTATCCTGGTAGTGGCTCGAATATGATAAAACACATGTACTGCAATTGGGGAGGCTCCGAGCCTAATAATGCTGCCAACGTGGATGATGCTATTCATTTTTGGTTTGCTAGCGGCGGTGCATGGGCTGACTTCGACCATCGAAGTTCGATGCGCTATGTCATCGAGTACGGCGGGATGCCGGATGATCCTGAGGTGGGGGACGACGGGGCGGACGCTGATGTCGCCGTGAAGGTGGAGATCACGGTTGATCCCGCGGGGAAGACCATCCACACCCAGGTGCCCGACCTCCAGGTGGGCGATCCCGTGCAGGTGCGCGACACCGCCAACGGCGGCCCGGTGACCACGACCAGGGACGGGAGCACGGTCCCCGCCGACGTGGAGCACGCCTACTTCGTGCGCGACCCGGACGACCCCGCCGCCGATGCCGACGGCTGGCGCCCCCTGCGCAAAGACGAAGCCGGCGCGGACGGGGCGCCTGTGCACGCGGGGGAGTACAAGGTGGTCTCCAGCGCCGTGCACTCCTACGACGCCGACGGCAAACCAGTGCCCTACACGCCCGGCAGCGACACCTTCACCATAGCGCCTAAGGTCATTGAGGACCTCGGGGCCGACCCGTCGGCGCCCGCCGTCGATCCGGCCGACCCCTCCGAGGACGACCTCGATGCCAACGGCGTGCCCAAGCGCTCGTGGGCGAAGGTCTACGATGGCACCGCCGCCCTCGGCGTGGCCTCGGCGAGCCTGGCCGACCTGGTGGGCGCGGGCCCCGACGTGCGCCTCGTGTGGGATACGGCCTCCTTCGACGGGGAGGACGTCTCCGACTCCCGCACCGTCTCCTTCACGGGCCTGCGCCTTGCGGGCGCGGACGCTGCGGACTACGACATCTCCGCCGTCGCTCCCGGCGGCGTTCTCAAGGAGCCGGGGCGCATCGTGCCCCGCGACCTCGTGGTGACGGCCTCCGCGACGGTGACCTCGGGCTGGGAGGGCGAGCCTTTGCGGGATGGGAAGGGCGAGCCCATCTCCTTCGCCCACGACCTGGACGTATGGCCCGGCTCCGGACCCTGGGAGCCCAACATGCTGGCGCCCCGCGACGGCGAGCGCGCCGCCGACGGCATGGTGGATTCCATCCTGGGCGAGGCGGCCTTGACCTGCCTGCGCCGCGGCGACGGCACGCCGCTCAACGGGGAGAGCCCCGCCGCCGGCACCTACGAGGTGGCTGTGTCCTTCGCCGAGATGCCCGGGGCGGCTCGCGCGTCCCTCGAGGCGACGACCCTGCCGGGCGCCGGAGCCGCGGAGGCCGCGGCCGCAGTGGCTCGCGCGGCCCTGGATGCTCCCGCCGCAGCCGAGGCTGCCGCGGGCGCGGGCAACTACCGCATCGCGCTCGTCTCCTCGGAGGTCGAGGTGCGCGCCCGCGCCGCCGCCGACCCCGACCCCGAGCCCGACCCCGAGCCGCCCTCCACGTCGGGCGGCGATAGCTCCTCCGGCAAGCAGCCCGAGGTGGTCGTCGACGAGACGGTGGAGCTGCCCCTCGACCCCGCAGGCGACCCGATGGACGCAGACGACGTCCTCGCCGACATCGTCGACCGCTTCGGCGATAGGCCCGAGTACCCGCAGGGCGACGTGGTGGTGACCATCACCCGCGACGGCGAGGAGGTGGACGCCGTGGATCCGTCGGTCCCCGGCACCTACGTGGTGACCGCCACCTACACCGACGCCGACGGCAACGTGCGCGTGGTGCGCGTGACCTACGTGGTAGGGGAGCCCGAGGCGCCCTCCGGGGCGGCCGCCGCGCTGAGGCGCCTCGCCCAGACCGGCGACGGGCTCGCCCTCGCGACGCCGCTCGCGGCCGCCGCCGCGGCCGGGGCGCTGGCCCTCGCCCTGCGCCGCCGGCGCTCGGCCTGAGCCCGCGGCGCTGCGCCTGCGGCAGCCGGGGTGCTCTGAAGGCGCTTCCGAAGGCCCCGCCTCTCGCGAAACCTTACGCTTCCCTTACATATATGGAGGGGGTGTGGGGCAAATGCGGAGAGGCGGGGCTTCTTTATGGCCAAATGGCATCAAATGGCCGCCCAAACCTTAAAAGTCGGGCGCGGGCCGCCTCCGACGGCTATAATTCAGGCGTTTGTGCAGTCGCGCCTTGCGGGCGCATGTCCAAGGAGTACATTGGTGTTCGATACCGTGGCAACGCAAGTGTCGGCTCTCTCGTTCGTCGACATCTTCAACTTCTGCGTGTTCCTTACCTTTACCCTTTGCTACACCTACCAGCTCTTCTACGTGCTCGTGGTGCTCACGCGCCGCGCTCCCAAGCGCACCGCCGCGCGCAACCACCGCTACGCCGTCATGGTGGCCGCCCGCAACGAGGAGGCCGTCATCGCCGACCTCATCCACTCCATCAAGGTGCAGAACTACCCGGCCGACCTCATCGACATCTTCGTCATCGCCGACAACTGCACCGACAACACGGCGGCGGTGGCCCGCGAGGCCGGCGCCATCGTGTTCCCTCGCCACAACGACAAGCAGGTGGGGAAGGGCTACGCGCTCGACTACGGCCTGAAGGCCATCTGGGAGCAGTACGCCGACAAGGACTACGAGGCCTACTTCGTCTTCGATGCCGACAACGTGCTCGACGTGAACTACTTCCGCGAGATGAACGCCACCTTCGACGGCGGCGCGAAGGCCTCCACCTCCTACCGCAACTCCAAGAACTTCGGCAGCAACTGGATCTCGGCCGGCTACGGCGTGTGGTTCCTGCGCGAGGCGAAGTTCCTGAACCAGGCGCGCCTGACGCTGAACACCTCGTGCGCCGTGTCGGGCACCGGCTTCTTCATCGCCGCCGACATCCTGAAGGCCGCCGGCGGCTGGAAGTGGCACCTGCTCACCGAGGACATCGAGTTCTCGGCCTCGTCCATCATCGACGGCGTGCGCATCTCCTACTGTCCGACGGCGGTGCTCTACGACGAGCAGCCCATCACCTTCCGCGACTCGTGGAACCAGCGCTTCCGCTGGGCCAAGGGCTTCTACCAGGTGTTCGCCCACTATGCCGGCGGCCTGGTGAAGGGCGCGGTCACCAACCCCCGCGGCTACCGCTTCGCCTGCTACGACATGCTCATGACCATTGCGCCGGGCATGCTTCTGTCCATCATCTCCATCCTGTTCAACACCATCATCATCGTGCTGGCCGCCACGGGCGTCATGTCCACGGGCGTGGCTATCGCCAGCTCGGTCACCTCGGTGGTGTTCTGCCTGTGCAACTACATCGTGTTCATGTTCGTCTTCGGCGTGCTCACCACCTTCGTGGAGTGGGACTCCATCCGCACGACCACGGCGAAGAAGATCCGCTACATGTTCACCTTCCCCGTCTTCATGCTCACCTACATCCCCATCGCCCTCATCGCGCTCGTGAAGAAGGCGGCGTGGAAGCCCATCAAGCACTCCATCTCGGTGGACGTGGCCGAGTTCTCCGAGGCCGAGGGCGTCCGTCTCTCCTCGAAGTAGCCCTTCGGATCGTTCGGATGCGGCGCGCCTCCCGGGGCGCGCTTTTTCTATGCTCGGGCGAAGGTGAGGGCGTACAGGGCCTCGGCACCTCCTTTCCGCAATGCCTCCGCGGCGGCGAAGAGCGTGGCACCGGTGGTGCACACGTCGTCGACGACGATGACGGCGCGCGGCACGCTGGCCCCCGGCAGCACGGCCATCGACTCCCGCATGTTCCCGATGCGCGCCCCGCGCGAGAGCCCGCGCTGGTCGAGCCGCTGCGGCATGTCCAGCAGCGGGGCGGGCTCGGCGCCGATGGCCCAGGAGAGCTCGCGGGCCAGGCGCTCGGCATGGTCGAAGCCGCGGCGGCGCCGGGCGGCGGCGGTGGCCGGCACGAAGGCGACGGCGGGGCGGTCGCGCAGCCATCGGGGCGGCACGTAGCGGGCCATGATGGCCGCCATGGGACGTGCCAGCGATCGCTCCCCCTGATCCTTGTACACCGTGACGATGCGCCGCGCCTGCTCGGTGAGCACGAGCGCGCTAGCCGCCGCGTTCCAGGGAGGCTCCTCGTAGCCGAAGGGCGCCAGCAGCACGGGGTTGCACTCGGTGCACTGCACCCGCCCGAAGGGCGCCCCGCAGCGGGGGCAGGCCAAAAGCGCGTCGATGTAGGGGAGGGCCGCCGCGCAGCCCGGGCACAGCGGCGTGCCGGGCGCGTCGCACACGGCGCAGCGGGTGGGGAAGAGGGTCTCGCCCAGCACGTCGAGCGCCCGCTCGCGCAGCCGGCGTCCCGCCCCGCCCCGCCGCCGGCTCGCCGGCCGGGGCGCCGGGGCCGCCGACCGGCGCGCGCTCGCGGGATCGCAGGCCCCGTGCGGGCCGCGGCCGTCCGGCCGCCCGTCAGCGGGCAGCGTGAAGAGCGGCAGTTGTCCGGCGGGAGCTTTCATAGGCGCATTGTAGTGCCCGCGATTCGCAGATCGTTCGCCTCGGAGCCGCACATCGCTCCCGCCCCGCGCCCCTCCCGCGTCGCGGTCCGGTCGCGCCCGAGCCGCCGCCCCATCCCGGCGGCCTCCCGGGAAAAACCGCCCCCGAT
>NZ_CAUASN010000012.1 GCF_958431955.1 uncultured Adlercreutzia sp.
TCAACGGCGTGAAGTACTACTTCGACCCCTCCACGGCCATGAGCCTGCGCTGGAGCCAGAAGCTGGGCGGGTCCTGGTACTACTTCGACTCCGACTCGAAGATGGTCAAGGGCTGGGTCACCTGGAAGAACGGCACCAAGAGCTTCTTCGACTGGGACGGCCGCGCCCTCACCGGCTGGCGCAGCTTCAACGGCGTGAAGTACTACTTCGACCCCTCCACGGCCATGAGCCTGCGCTGGAGTCAGAAGCTGGGCGGCCGCTGGTACTACTTCAACTCCTCCTCGCAGATGGTGAAGGGGATCGTCACCTGGAAGGACGGCACTAAGAGCTACTACGATGCCCAGGGCCGCGAGACGGGCGGCTGGGTGCAGTCGGGCGGCGCCTGGTACTACTTCGATTGGTCGGACGGGAAGGCTGTCCGCTGGCACCAGAAGATCGGCAGCCACTGGTACTACTTCGACGAGGACTACCAGATGCACACCGGCTGGCTGAAGTGGAACGGCGTGCAGAAGTGGTCGTACTTCTACAGCAGCGGCCGTCAAGCCTTCGGCACGCAGGTGATCGGCGGCTATCGCTACACCTTCGATAGCAACGGCGAGACGAGCACGAAGCCCGTTGTGCTCCCGGCCGGCCAGCTGGCCATGTGGAACAAGGCGCAGAACTACTACAGCAACACCAACTACATCATCTTGGTGAACAGCAGCACCCACAAGGTAGGCGTCTTCAAGGGCAGCAGCTACAACTGGGAGCCGGTGTGGTATTGGGACTGCACCACCGGCGCCCCGGGCTCTCCCACGGTGAAGGGCACCTACACGGTGGGCTCGCGCGGGAAATCCTTCGGCTCGGGCTACACCTGCTGGTACTGGACCCAGTTCTACGGCAACTACCTGTTCCACTCGGTGCTCTACCAGCCGGGCAGCATGTCCCGCATTCAGGACGGCCGCTTGGGCATCTCGGCCTCCCACGGGTGCGTGCGCCTCGATATAGAATGTGCGCGGTGGATCTACAACAACATCCCCCGCGGCACGCGCGTGGTATCCTATTAGAGGTTTTCCCGCACAGAAGTTGTAACAGTTTTCCGGGAGATCGGCGACGGTCTCCCGGTTTTTGTTGAGCGGGCGCATCGGCGCCCGGGGAATGGATGGGCCTATGGACACGCGCTCGGCAACAGATTCCCGCGCAGTCGCCGGCGTGCCTTTCGCGCGGCCGCTTGCAGAGACGAGGGGCAAGGGGCGCTACGCCCTTGTGCTTCTGGTGGCATGCGCGGTTGCCTTCCTCGGCGTCGTGCTCATGCTGGCGCTGCGGGATCGCTCCCTCATTTGGGAGACCGACGGGCGCCTGCTGTACCTCCCCTTCATGATCGCCGAGGGGGAGTGGATCCGGGGCATCGCCGCATCCCTGCTCGCGGGATCCCCCTCGGTGCCCGTCTACTCGTTCGACCTTGGGTTCGGAGCCGATTGGCTCATAACCGCCTCGGGCAACTCCAACGAGCCCTTGAACCTGCTCGCCGCGCTGTGCCCGCGCGAGTTCTCCGAGTATTTCTACGCCTTCCTCGTGTTCTTGCGCTTCTACCTGGCCGCGCTGACGTTCTCGCTGTACTGCTTCAGCCGCGGCAAGGGGAAGGGGGCCACCCTGGTGGGGGCGCTCTGCTACGGGCTGTGCGGCTACGTGGTGCTCTGGGGTGTGCTGCGCCATCCGAACTTCATCGACTTCGCCGTGCTGCTCCCCTTGGTCTTCATGGGCGCCGACAAGCTGTTTGCGCGCAAGAACCCGCTGCTGTTCGTCCTGGCCATGGCGGGCATCTTCGTCTACTCCATCTACTTCGCCTACATGGCTTGCATCTTTTTGCTCTTCTACTGCCTCATAACGTACTTCGCCTACCCGCGTGCCCGCTCGGCCGGGGATTTCCTCTTGCTGGCAGGGAAGTTCGCCCTGGGTCTTGTCGTCGCGTTCGCGTTGGTCGGCTTCTCGACGGTGCCGATGTTTCTGACGCTGACCTCCATGGGGCGGGTGGGCATCGTGCGTGACATCGCGTTCTTCCAGACCCCGGACTTCTATGCGAGCTTCGCCGCCGTGCTGCTGGGCGACCATACGGCCCAGAACGCCTCGGTGCTCGGGGCGGTGCCCGTCATCGCCATGCTCGCCCTGGCCGTGGCCGGCTCTGCGATCGATCGGTACGAGCGCCGCGCGTGGGGAGCGGGGATAGCCCTGTGCCTTGCCGGCGCGATGCTCGCGAAGGTGGGTTCCCTCATGAACGGTTTCGGGTATCCCACCGACCGGTGGGAGCTTATCCTCGGCTTCTGCGCGGCCTACGCCGTCGTCCTGCTCGTGCCCGCCGTCACGCGGCTCACGGCGCGGCAGTGGGGGGCGCTCGCCGTTCTCGCGGGGGCGGTGGGAGCTTGGGCGCTCTGGTACGCCGTGGGCGAGCGCACGCTGCTCGGCTTCGCCGTGGTTGCCATGTTCGCCGTCGTGTTCGCGGCGCTCGCCGGGTGGGCGGCGTGGCACCGCCGCGTCCGGGCGAGGTCGGGGAAGATGCCCCGGCTGCTGCGGCCGCAGGCGCTCTGCGTCCTGCTGGCCCTGGCCGTCGTCGTGAACGCGGCGGGACAGACGGGTATATTCCTCAGTTCTCAGGGCAGCTTGTACTACAAGGAGTTCCTCCGCGCCGATCACGGCCTGAGCACGCGCGAGCAGCTCGATTTGGCCCCGGCCCTGGATGAGGTCGACGACGCCTACCGCATCAACCGCACCGACACCACCTACGGCCGCAACGGCAGCTTCGTCCACGGCTACAAGGGCTTCGACTTCTACTCGAGCTTCTACAACCAGGTCGTCGACGACTTCCGCCAGTCCCTCGGGTTGTCCGACGATGTGAAGAGCACCATGTTCGACGGCACCGAGCAGCGCGCCGCTCTGGACTACGTGCTGGGGGCCAGGTACTACATCTCGTCCTCCGAGGCGGCCGACCTCGTGCCGGAGGGCTACGAGAAGGTGGCTGATCTGGGGGAGGCCCACAACGGACTCTCCTACGCCCTCTACGAGACCGACCGAGCGCTTCCCGTGGCGTTTACGTACGAGACGGCGGTTCCCCAATCGGTCTACGACGACCTCAACCTCGTCGAGCGCCAGGAGCTCATGACGCGCGCCCTCGTGCTCGGCATCGATCGAGAGCTTGCCGGCGCACCCGAGCTCGAGACCGAAAGCGAGGCGCCGAGCGTGGTCAGCGCCGACGGCGCGTGCGTTCAGGACGGGCGCATCATCGCGACGAAGAGGGACGCCTCGGTGACCCTCGCCTTCGACGGCCGCCCCGACTGCGAGACCTACCTGTGCTTCGAGGGATTCCGTTTCGCCTCCTTGCCTGCCGCCGACGCCGATCTTCTGGCGGGCGACCCGGAGCTTGCCGTCGAATCGCTGCCCGGGGATCCCGGCTTCGTCCCGGGGCGCACGGCTTGGGTCTCCGTTACGGGGGAGGCGCGTGACGACTCCTTCGAGATGGTGACGAGCGCGAGCCCTAAGTACGCGGGCAAAGAGGACTGGGCGGTGAATGCGGGCTACAGCGCCGAGCCTCAGACCGCCCTGACCGTGACGCTGAGCGCCGTGGGGGTCTACGAGTACGACGAGCTGTATGTGGCGACCCAGCCGCAGCAGGCTGTTCTCGACAATACGGCTCAGCTCCAGCGGGAGAATGCAGCGACGATCACGTTCGGCGACAACGCCATGGAGGTGCATGTGGATGCCTCCGATCATGCCGATGGGGAGGGAAATGGGGAAAATTCCCGCTACGTATTCGTGTCCGTTCCCTATTCGGCGGGATGGAGTGCTACGATAGACGGGCAACCCGCCGACGTGTTGAGGGCGAACGTGGGGTTCATGGCCGTGGAGGTGGACGATGCGGCCCATGATGTCTCGTTCTCCTATATGATGCCGGGACTGCTGCCGGGCTTTGGGTGCACGGGCGTCGCCTTGGGGGCGCTCGTGGCCTACGAGGTGTGGCGCAGCCGGCGACGGACGGCGGTGCGCGAGGACGTATCTGAGAAGGAGCTTGTCCGATGATCGACTTCAATGTTCCCCCCTGCGTGGGCACCGAGATGGAGTATGTGCGCCAGGCGGCCGAGGAGAACCACAAGATATGCGGCGACGGCCCGTTCACCAAGCAGTGCCAGGCGTGGATGGAGGAGCGCTTCGACGCCGACAAAGTGCTGCTCACCACGAGCGGCACGAGCGCGCTGGAGATGGCGGCCATGCTCTGCGACCTTGAACCGGGCGACGAGGTGATCCTGCCGAGCTTCACCTTCTCGAGCACCGCGACGGCCTTCGTGCAGATGGGGGCGACGCTCGTGTTCGTCGATATTCTGCCCGACACGAAGAACATCGACCCGGCAGCCATCGAGGCGGCCATCACCGACAAGACCCGCGTCATCGTGCCGGTGCACTACGCGGGCGTGGGCTGCGACATGGACGCCATCATGGGCATCGCCCGCCGCCACGGCCTGCTGGTGGTGGAGGATGCGGCCCAGGGCGTGATGAGCACCTACAAGGGGCGCCCCCTGGGCACCATCGGGGATTTCGGCTGCTATTCCTTCCACGAGACGAAGAACTACTCCATGGGGGAGGGCGGCGCGGTGCTCGTGAACAATCCCGATTGCCGCGAGCGGGCCGACATCATCCGCGAGAAGGGTACGAACCGCTCGCGTTTTCTGCGCGGCCAGGTGGACAAGTACACCTGGGTCGACAAGGGGTCGAGCTATCTGCCCTCCGATCTGAACGCGGCTTACCTGTGGGGCCAGCTTCAGGCGGCGGATGCCATCTACGACGACCGCATGGCCACGTGGCACGCCTATGACGAGGCGTTTCGGCCCTTGGCCGAGACGGGGCTCGTCGAGCTGCCGGTGATACCCGGCGATTGCGTGCAGAACGCGCACATGTACTACCTGCTGCTGCCGTCGCTCGAGGAGCGCACGAAGTTCATCGCGTTCCTGAAGGGGCGGGGTGTGCAGGCGTGTTTCCACTACGTGCCGTTGCACAGCGCGCCGGCAGGAGAGCGTTTCGGCCGCTTTGCCGGCGAAGACGTGCACACCACCTCGGTGAGCGACAGGCTCGTGCGCCTGCCCATGTACTACGGCATGGAGCCGTCCGACCGCGATGAGGTGATCGAGGCGGTTCGGGCCTACTTCGCCTGATTTCGGGCTGTCTGCCCGGATCCGTCGTTGCTCTCGGGCGTGCCTTGCTCGCGGCGGCTTTGTGCCGTTGGCGATGCTCAAAGGCGTTTTTGACGTTGTGGGTCGCAGCGTAAATAAAGTAGAATAGGACGCATCGAGAGAAGGAGCCCGCACGGGTTTGGCAGTGGTTTTGCCGCTATTGCGGGCCGGGGAAGGCGAAGGAGAGCGTCCTATGGAACGAGCGTGGATGAGAGGGGCGTTGCCGCAGGGTGCCCGTCGGGGACTGTCGTGCCTGCTGGCCCTGACGCTGGCGGTCGGCGGCGTGGCGATTGGCCCTCGCACGGCGGTTGCCGACGAGCCGGAGGGGGCTCCTGCCGAGCAGCCGGCTGAGGCGGGGGAGGAGACCGGCATTTTCGATGACGCGGCCTCGCCGGCCGCCGAGCCTGCTGCGACCGAGGGCGATGCTGCTGGTGGCAGCGCGGCGGCGGAACCGCTTGCGGCTGAGGAACCCGCGGCGGTCTCCGAGGATGAGGAGGCCGAGGTTCCTGCCGCTGAAGAGGATACGATCGCCGTCCCCGAGACTGTCGCGCCCGCAGCAGTCGATGGCGATGAGCCTGGGGAGATCGTCGTCGTGTTCGAGAAGGGCACCACGACAGCGCAGCAGAACGGCGTCGTGCGGCTGCTCGGCGCGCCGGGCGGCGAGACGGTTGCCTTCGATCTGGGCGATGTGACCCTCGTCGAGGTGGCCGACGGTATGACCGCCGAGGCCGCTGCCGAGGTGGCCGAGGAGAGCGACGGCGTCAAGTACGCGGTGCCGAACTACAGCGCCGAGCTCTTCGACAAGGCCATGGCCGAATCGGCGGCGAACGCCGAGTCCCTCGCCGCTACCGTGAAGGATCCCTATGCCGCCGACCAGTGGTATCTCGACGCCGTCGGGGCCGCCGGCGCGTGGAGCGCCATTCCCAACCGGGGAAGCGCCGCGCCGGTGAAGGTGGCCGTGCTCGATACGGGCGCGTCGGTGAGCCACCCCGACCTGTCGGGAACCCTCAACCGCACGCAGAGCAAGGAAGTCGTGTGGACGAGCCGCTACAGCCGTTTCGCGCTCCAGCCGCTGCGCGGCGACGGCTACACCAACGGCAGCAGCTCCATTCAGGTGGCCAGTACCCACGGCACCCATGTGGCGGGCATCATCGGCGCCCAGGCGAACAGCATCGGCGTCCTCGGCGTGGCGAGCGGCGGCGCGACCGCCAACGCGAACAAGCTCGTGGACGTGGTGGCCGTCGACATCTTCTCCGAGAACGTGATGACGGATGAGGGCCTGCAGCCCAATGCCACCCTCTACGACGTGGTCGTGGGCCTCGACCACGCGCGCGACACCGGCTGCTCGGTGGTGAACATGAGCCTCGGCTTCATCGAGAGCAACCGCAGCCTCGTCGACTTCATGAACGAGGTGTGCACCGAGCTCGCCGATGGCTCCGACATGGTCATCGTGTGCGCAGCGGGCAACGAGAGCACGTCGGCGGCCACCTATCCCGCCGCCTGTGACGACGCCATCGGGGTCATCAGCGTGAACGAGAGCCTGACGCGCTCCTCCTTCTCCAACTACGGCGCCTGGTGCGACATCTCCGCCCCCGGCTCGAACATCCTGAGCACCATTGTGGAGGCGGACAAGGTCACCAACGGCTACGGCTACCTGAGCGGCACCTCCATGGCCAGCCCCGTGGTGGCCGCCACGGCCGCCATGGTGCGGGCCGCGCGCCCCGAGCTGACGGCCGCCGAGGTGCGCTCGGTGCTGTGCTCGACGGCCCAGGACGTGGGTGCGAAGGGCAAGGACGCCCAGACGGGCTACGGCGTCGTCAACGCCGCGAAGGCGGTTGCCGCGGCGCGCGACATGAAGCTTTCCGGATGGCGCACCGTCCGGGGGAGCACTTACTACTACGGCACGAACGGCCAGGCGGTGAAGGGCAGCCAGAAGATTGGCGGCTCGTGGTACTACTTCGACAGCACGGGCGCCATGCAGACCGGCTGGCTCACCTGGTCCGACGGCACCAAGAGCTATTTCGATTGGGACGGGAAGGCCCTTCTCGGCTGGAGAAGCTTCAGCGGTGTGAAGTACTACTTCGACCCGTCCACTGGCAAGAGCCTGCGCTGGAGTCAGAAGATCGGCGGCTCCTGGTACTACTTCGACGGCAAGAGCGTCATGCAGAAGGGCTGGGTCACCTGGAAGGACGGCACCAAGAGCTACTTCCATCCCGACTCCTCGGGGCACGCGGCCGCCCTCCTCGGCTGGCGCAGCTTCAGCGGCGTGAAGTACTACTTCGATCCGGCCACCGGCATCTCGAAGCGCTGGAGCCAGAAGATAGGCGGCCAGTGGTACTACTTTGACTCCTCCTCGCGCATGAAGACCGGGTGGATCACCTGGTCGAACGGATCGAAGAGCTACTTCGACTGGGACGGCCATGCTCTCACCGGCTGGCGCAGCTTCAGCGGCGTGAAGTATTATTTCGACCCCGCCACGGCCATGAGCCTGCGCTGGAGCCAGAAGATCAATGGAAAGTGGTACTACTTCGACTCGTCCTCACGTATGCAGAAGGGCTGGATCACCTGGAAGGACGGCACCAAGAGCTACTTCCACCCCGACTCATCGGGCCATGCGGCCGCCCTCACCGGCTGGCGCAGCTTCAGCGGCGTGAAGTACTATTTCGACACATCCACCGGCATCTCCAAGCGCTGGAGCCAGACCATCGGCGGTTATTGGTACTACTTCGATTCCGCCTCTCGTATGAAAAAGGGATGGGTGACCTGGAACGATGGCAAGAAGAGCTACTTCGACGCCAACGGCCGTGCGGTGACCGGGTGGCAGACCATCGGCGGCAAGCGCTACTATTTCGATCCCGCTACCTACAAGACCTCCGGCCCGGTCAGCCAGCAGACGCCGAGCGTGGCGCGCACGGTGTACTGGGTCGCCTCGGGCGAGGTATACCACACGACGAAGGACTGCGTCTCCCTCAAGCGCTCCAAGAACATTCTGAGCGGCACGATCGCCCAGTCGGGAAAGAAGCGCGTGTGCAGCAACTGCGGATAGCCGGCTAGCCGCAGCGCCCGCGATTTGGGCGCATGAGCTAGGACGAGCGGGTGCCTGGTTGGCCGATGTCGGCGAGCCAGGCGCCCGCTTTCTGTATTTGAGGGCCCCAGGAGCGCTCGAGCCAGCGGAAAAGCGGGCGCTCCAGCAGCGCGATGCGGGCCAGGTCGACGGCGCTTCCAATCGCGTACACCGCGACACCCGAGAGGATTCCCGCAGCGAGGATGGCCGCCGGTCCCAGCGGGTACACCCAGGCGAGGTGCGGCCACAGCCACGCGCGCATGATGGGGTTGTCGTGGATGAGGTACACGCCCAGCGCCGTCTTCGCCAGCGTGTTCACCCAGGGCACGCACGGCATCTCCCAAGTGGCGAAGACGCGGAAGAGGCCGATTGCCGCGAAGAAGGTGGGCACCATGTACTGCCAGATGAGGTAGTCGGGTTGGACGGATCCGAAGCCATGGGCGCGGGCGGCCCAGCCGACGAGCGCCATGAAGGCCCAAACGACGAGCACGCAGCCGGCGAAGGTGCGCGCTGCTCCCCAGCGTTCGACGATGCGCGTCGGGTCGAGGGCGCACTGCGGCCGCGCGCCGCCGTCGCGCTGCTCGCGCAGCCAGCCGCCGATCAGGTACAGGTAGAAGAACCACACGAGATCGTTGCCGATGGGGTTGAAGGCGGTCAGAGTCGGCACAAGCGAGATGGCCACGAATCCCACGGCCGCCAGCCGGCTTTTGCCCGTCGGGCTCAGGTGGCGGTACAGCACGTTTAGGAAGGGGCTTACCACCATGAGGGCCAGGTAGCAGGTGATAAACCAGTACTCGCCCGAGACGATGGGCATAAGGGCGCGCCGCAGCTTCTCCTCGGTGACCAGGGCGGGGTCGGCTGCGAGGAAGATGCCCAGCAGGGCGAAGGAGTAGAACCAGGTCTCCAGCACCACGCGCAGCAGCGACGTGAGGCGCGGCCGGCCGCTCACCATGAAGTAGCCGGTGATGAGCACGAAGCAGTTCACGCCCAACTTGCCTCCGAAACTCAGGCACTCCACGGCGATGTCGGACGCCAGCGGCCCTTCGGCGGGCCAGCTTCCGTGCACGCTGAAATGGAACATGACGATGAGCACCATGCTCACGATGCGGAGGAGCTCGATGTTGGAACTGCGCATGGGCACTCCTTCCCGGGGTCGTCGGCACCGACAACGGATTCTTGACGGAACGAGTATAGGGCCCGTAAACGTGCTACCGTTACCAACGAGGAAGATTTCCCCAGAGTTAACGGTTCTCGCGCGGCGGAGCCGGGACGCGGACGTGTCGCCGGTTCCTCCTCCGCATGGAAGGAGCATATCATGATCGATCGCAAGGCATTCCGGTCGCTGTCCTCGGGGCTGTACCTCATCACGGCCCGTGAGGGGGAGCGTCGCTGCGGGTGCGTGGTGAACACGCTCGTGCAGGTGGCGAGCGAGCCGCCCACGCTGGCGGTGTCGCTCAACAAGGAGAACGTCACCACGGCGGCCATCCTCGCCTCGGGGCGCTTCGCTGCCACCGTGCTCGCCCAAGACGCCCCCATGGAGCTCATCGGCACCTTCGGGTTCCACACCTCCGCCGATACCGACAAGTTCGCCGCCTGCACGACGGCCGCAGACGGCGCCGAGGTTCCCTACGTGACCGAGCACGCCTTGGCGCGCTTCTCGGTGTTCGTGACCGAGACCATCGACGTGGGCAGCCACTACCTGTTCGTGGGCACGGTGGAGGAGTCCGAGGTGCTCGGCGCGGGCGAGGCGCTCACCTACGCCTACTACCATGCGGTGAAGGGCGGCAAGACGCCGCCGAAGGCCGCCACCTACAACGGGGGAGACGAGGCGCCCGCGCCTGGCGTGACCGAGACGCCGGCCGGCGCTCCGGCCGCGGGCAAGCGCATCGCCTGGCGCTGCATGCTGTGCGGCTACATCGAGGAGGGATACCCCGAGGGGCTGCCCGCCGACTACGCCTGTCCCATCTGTGGCGCTCCCCGCGACATGTTCGAGCGCATCGAGCTGTAGGGGGCCGCTTCTCGCTGTCGGCTCCGGTGCGCCTCGTCGCAAGGCTTCCAGTCCGGGGCTGCAGCGGGGCGCGGCGGGGCGCAGCCCCCTTCATGCGAGACGGGCCGGCGATTCACTCGCCGGTCCGTCTCGGTTTCTACGGTATGTGCGCCGCAGCTTACAAGCGGCCGTCCTTCCATGCCACAAGCCCCTCGATGACGAGCTTGTGGGTGCGCTCCACCTCGGGCATATGCTCGGCCGCCGCCTCGTACTCGCCGGCGTATAGCGCGTCGGACACGAGGGCCGCGCACTGGAACAGGTCCTTGAACGAGAGGTTGCCCGCCACGCCCTTCAGCGCGTGGGCCTGGCTGTAGCCCTCGGAGTAGTCCTTGGCCTCCATGGCCGCCTGGAGCGCCACGAGATGCGCGTCGTCCAGGTACTTCAGCGCCAGGCGCTCGTACAATTCGGCATTGTCGCCGAAGCGGTCCATGGCGTCCACGTAGTCGATTCCGTAGGGGGCCAGTTTATCTGCAAGCGTTGCGGTCATGGCGATCAGTTCCTTTCAAACAACGGCGAAAGCTCGTGTTCAGGAGGTACCGCCCGCCACCCTTCTCCTCTTCGACGGACGATACGCTGGACATTGGAGTTCAGTTTAACGTCCCGTAACGGACTTGTCAGTGATCGGCGGGAGTTGTTAACGTTCCGTAGCCACTTGTCAACAAGCTGTAACGTATCGTTAGCGAAACGGTCATCTTTGGTGAACGGGCCGCCGGTACGCGAAGTGCCGGATGCAACTCGGCGTGCGGTGAGCCCCGTGCCTCGCAAGGGGCGCGCGGGCAGGCCGCACACCTCCGCGTTCTAGTAGTCGGCCGCCGCGTCCGAGTCCATCCAGGCTTGGTAGAACTCCTCGTAGGCGTCGGCCAGCACCGCCTCGCGGGCCCGGCGCATGAGGTCGAGCAGGAAGTGCAGGTTGTGCACCGACAGCAACATGGCGCCGAGCATCTCGTTCTGCTTCACCAGATGCCGGATGTAGGCCCGGGTGTAGTTGCGGCAGGTGGGGCAGTCGCAGGCGGGGTCGAGCGGCGTGAAGTCGCGAGCGTACTTGGCGTTGCGCATGTTCATACGGCCCGTGCTGGAAAACGCCGTGCCCATGCGCGCGGTGCGGGTGGGCAGCACGCAGTCGAACATGTCCACGCCCTCGCGCACGGCGCGCACGAGCGTGGTGGGGTTGCCCACGCCCATGAGGTAGCGGGGCCGGTCGACGGGGCAGGCCCGGGCCACCTCGCCCAAGGTCTCGAACATCACCTCGTGGTCCTCGCCCACGGAATAGCCGCCGATGCCGAAGCCGCCGAAGCGCCGGCCGCCTGCGGCCAGCGATTCGTCCTCGATCTCGCGCAGCCGCCGCACGCTCTCCAGGCGCAGATCCAGGTGCATGCCGCCCTGCGCGATGCCGAAGAGCGTCTGGTCGGGGCGCGTGTGGGCCGCCAGGCACCGGCGCGCCCAGGCGCTCGAGTAGTCCACGGCCTTCGCCACGAACTCGCGGGTGGCGGGGTAGGGGGCGCACTGGTCCAGCTGCATGGCGATGTCGGCGCCGATGAGCTCCTGGATGCGCATGTTCTCCTCGGGGCTCCAGTGGATCTTGCTGCCGTCGTAGATGGACTTGAAGGTGACCCCGTCGTCCGACAGCTTCACGGTGTCGGCCAGGCTGAACACCTGGAAGCCGCCCGAGTCGGTGAGCATGGGGCCGTCGTAGTTCATGAAGCGGTGGATGCCCCCGGCCTCGGCCACGAGTTCGGCCCCGGGGCGCATGGCCAAGTGATACGTGTTCGCGAGCACTACCTGGCTGCCCAGTTCGCGCAGCTGGTCCACGGTCACGCCCTTCACCGTGGCCGAAGTGCCCACGGGCATGAACATCGGCGTGCGGAAGGTGCCGTGGGCGGTCTCGTAGGAAAGCGCGCGGGCGTGGCCGGATACGGCCTCGCAGGTGCAGTCGAACAGGGCCATGGGAATGCGTCCTCCTTCGGGTTCCAAAAGCGTCGTGGTAGTATACCGCCGATAGATTTAAGAAGGAGCGCAATCCATGAGAACCGATGATTTCGACTACGACTTGCCCGAAGAGCTCATCGCCCAGGCGCCGGCGCCGGTGCGCGACGAGTGCCGCCTGCTCGTGATGGATCGGAAAAGCGGGGAAGTGGAGGACCGCATCTTCCGCGATATCATCGACTACCTGCGCCCCGGCGATTTACTTGTGGCCAATGAGACCCGTGTGCTGCCGGCGCGCCTGCTCGGTGCCAAGCGGGGCACGGGCGGCGCGGCCGAGGTGTTTCTGCTGCGCGAGTGCGGAGGCCCCGAGCCGCGGACGAACCGCGTGGCGTTCTGGGAGGTGCTCGTGCGGCCGGGCAAGCGCCTGAAGCCCGGCGCGGGCGCCGTGGTGGATTTCACCGACGCGACGGGTGCGGTGGTGCTCTCGGCCGAGATCATCGACTGGGCGGCCGGCGGTCAGAAGGGCGAGCGCGTGGCGCGGCTGTCCACGCCGCTGCCGAGCCTGGACGAGGCCCTGCACGCCGCAGGTCGCACGCCGCTGCCGCCCTACATCAAGGACTACGCCGGCGATGAGGAGATGTACCAGACGGTGTACTCCCGCCGCGAGAGCTCGGCCGCCGCGCCCACGGCCGGGTTGCACTTCACGCCCGAGCTCATCGAGCGTTTGCGCGAACGCGGCATCGGCTGGGCCACGGTGGAGCTGGAGGTGGGCCTCGATACCTTCCGCATCGTGGACGAGGACGATCCCGAGAAGCACCATATTCACACCGAGTTCTACACGGTGCCCCCCTCCACGGTGGATGCCGTGAATGCGACCCGTGCGGCGGGCGGGCGCGTCATCGCCGTGGGCACTACGAGCGTGCGCAGCTTGGAGAGCGCCTGGGACGCGGCGGCCGATGGCGGCCGCGGCGCGCTTGTGCCCCGGGACCGCGCGGCCACGAGCCTCTATATCCTGCCGGGTTACGAGTTCCACGTGGTAGACGCGCTTATCACCAACTTCCATGTGCCGAAGTCCACGCTCATGATGCTCGTCTCCGCCTTCTCCTCCCGCGAGCACATCATGGCCGCCTACGAGCACGCCATCACCGAGCGCTACCGCCTCCTCAGCTTCGGCGACGCCATGTTCCTGTGCTAGAGGTTATACCAGTTCAAAGCTATGGTTTAGGGAAAAGTTTACGGGAATAATCTTTTTCTCGGGCACTTTCCGATGCGCTGATTTCCCGCTGCGGGCATAGTGGGGCCACCGGGGCGCAAGGAGGCGCCGCGGAGCCGGAGCGCGGAAGGGCGCTCGGCCAAGGGGCGCGGGCTGCGGCATATCGGCCGCTTGCCGCGCAAGTCCGAGAGAGGGAGACCCGCTATGACTACCACGAACTTCACCCGTCGCGATCTGCTCAAGTTCGGCGGCATCGCCGCCGCTGCGGTGGCCGGCGCCGGCGCGCTGTCCGGCTGCGGCCAGCCCCGCGCCGTCGGCCAGGCGTCCGCCGAGGGCGACCTGGCCGCCACGGGCGCGGCCGCCGGCCCGTCCTTCCTGGCGCCGCAGACTCCCATCACCGACTTCGCCGAGACCCACGACTACGATGTCGTGGTGGTCGGTGCCGGCGAGTCGGGCCTCGCGGCCGTGCACACCGCCTTGGAGGCCGGCGCGCGCGTGGCCTGCGTGCAGAACATCAACGCAGCGCAGACCACGGGCAACATGGCCGCGTCCATCGACCTGACGAAGACCGACGAGGCCGCCGTGCAGGCCTGCGTGAGCTTTATCAACTGGAAGAGCGACTACCGCTCCGACCGCGACTTGGTGAACATCTGGGCCCGAAACTCCCAGGAGGCGCTGGCCTGGTGGGCCGAGGAGGCGGCCAAGGGCGGCGTGGAGAGCAAGCCCCATGATGCGGTGCTCACCTACAACGGCTACGACATCCACCTGCACGCGAACACCTACTTCCACGTAGAGGGCAACCACAACGCGGCCGCCACGGTGATCGCCGAGAACCTGGCCGGCGCTGGCGCCGAGTTCTTCTACAACATGCCTTGCGTGCAGCTGGCGTGCGACGAGTCCGGCGCGGTGACGGGCGCCATCTGCGAGGACGCCGACGGGGAGCATCACCTGTTCAACGCGGCCAAGGGCGTCATCTTGGCCTGCGGCGATTACTCCTCCAACCAGGAGATGCTCGACTACTACGCCCCCGACACCAAAGGCTTCTCGCTGTTCACCGACTTCCGCGACGGCAGCGCGCTGGTGGCCGGCATGAACGCCGGCGCCATCATGACGCCGCACGCCCACACCAAGATGATCCACGGCGAGCCGGCCGCGGTGCGCCTGGAGATGCCCTTCCTCTTCGTGGACCAGGAGGGCAACCGCTTCATGGACGAGACCTGCTGCCGTATGGGCTACATGAACAACTTCGCGCGTCCCTACCTGGCCCGCGCCGGCTTCGAGGACTCCACGGCCGCGAAGTTCTTCAGCCTCGTGCCCGCGAACTGGGAGGACTACTACGATGAGTGGAAGGCCGAGCGCCCCTACGACATCTCCCAGTACAACGGCGACAACAAGGTGAACCCCGAGAAGTGGATCACCGCGGATACCATCGAGGGGCTCGCCGAGGCCATGAACGCCTACGCCGCTGAGAACGACTGGAAGCTCACGAACATCGACGCGGCTCAGCTGGCTGATACCGTGGCCCGCTACAACGAGCTGTGCGCCGCGGGCGCCGATGCCGACTTCGGCAAGGCGGCCCAGTTCATGGTGCCCATCGACGGCGGCCCCTACTATGCCATCCCGCGCGGCTCCAACAAGCTGCCGGCCATCTTGGGCGGCCTGGTAGTAGACAAGAACCACCAGTGCCTGAACGAGGAGTTCCAGCCCATCGACGGCCTGTACGCCGTGGGCAACGCCTCGGGCCAGTTCTTCGGCGGCGTGGACTATCCCATGGACATCGAGGGCCTCTCCATCGGCCGCGCCATCACCTCGGGCTACTACACCGGCAAGCTCGTCGCGAGCCTGTAGCCCCCGCTTCTCGCCATTTCCCTCTCGGGCCCGGCCGACCTCCCTCCCTGTCGGCCGGGCCCCGTTTCGTCTTTTGCCCTTCCGCCTGCTATAATGCCCGCCATGGGGAAGCTTTGGGAGAACATACGGCGGGGGAGGCAGGATAGGCTCCTGTACCTGAAGGGCATCGTGCCCTACCTGTTCGCGCTCGGCTGCGCCCGTGCCTGGGTTACCCTCGCGGTGGCCGCGCCGGTGAGCGCACCGGCCATACCCTTCGATCTGCATGACGCGTTCGACTACGCCTTCTGCGCGGCCTCGTTGGCGGTGGCGCTGCTCGTGCGCCGGCTGCTGCCCCTCAACGGCACGCCGGCTTTGCGCGCGGCGGCGGGCGTCGCCATGGTTGCGGCCTCTCTCTGCTTCGTGCTCGCCGGCCTGCCCGATGCCCCCTCCGCGGCGCTCGTGGCCCTCGGGGCAGCATCGGGCGGCGCGGGCTTTGGGCTGTTCCTCCTGCTGTGGGCCGAGGTGCTGAGCGGGCTGTCGCTCATGCGCATCTTCCTCTATGTGACCGCCTCGCAGCTCATGGCCGTCGTCTTCGTGTTCTTCTGCTCGGGCTTGGACGACCTGCGCATGGCGGTGGCCATGTTCTGCCTGCCGGCGGCCGCCGTGGGCTGCATCGGGCGAGCGTGGCGCGACATCCCTGCGCCGGAGAGGCCGCCGAGCAGCTGCCCGAAGTTCAGCTACCCCTGGAAGATCTTCGCGCTTCTGGCGCTGTACTCGTTCGCCTACGGGCTGCGCCAGCCTTCGCTCGTGGAGGGCGCGGGCATGTACTCCTCGGCGTCCACCGCCATCATCATGGCCGTGCTGTTCGCGAGCGCCTACTTCTTCCCGAACCGCTTCAACGTGGGCGCTCTGTATCGCTCGCCGCTCGTGCTCATCGTGTGCGGCTTTCTGCTCGTGCCCGCCGAGGGCGTGCTCGGCGCTGCGGCCTCGAGCTACCTCATCGCCATGAGCTACTCGCTCGTGGGCATCATCGTGGCGCTTCTCCTCTACGACATCGCCAAGCGCGCCGGCGTCACCGTGGTGGTGTTCGCCGCCATCAAAGGGGCCGAGCAGGTGTTCGTCATCGCGGGGAAGGGCGCGGCGGGCGCCATGGCCGAGGCCGGCGTGGCTGCCGGCACCCAGGAGGCGGTGATCGCCGTCGCAGTGGTGGCCATGATGCTCGCGGCCACGCTCATCCTGCTGTCCGAGCGCGAGCTTGCCAGCAAGTGGGGCGTGCGCATCCTGGACGTGGGCGGCCTGGTGGAGAAGGCCCCCGAGGAGGAGCGCCGCGAGGCGCGCGTGGCCGAGCTGGCCGAGCGGTGCCGCCTCACGCCGCGTGAGACCGAGATCCTCCAGCTCATCGCCCAGGGGAAGAACGGTCCGGCCATTCGTGGGGAGCTGTTCATCGCCGAGGGCACCTTCAAAGCCCACACGAGCCATATCTACGAGAAATGCGGCGTGCCCAACCGCCGCGGGCTCATGGAACTCATCGCTGCGGGCGGCTCCGGCGGGCGTCGCTAAATATTGCGATTCCAGAATAAGGCGTTGACCTTCGGTTTATTTGTGGCACAATAGGCAAGTTAACGTGCGTGCGCCGTTTGCGGGGAGGCCGCGGCGCGCGTCCTGTGGAAGAGATACGGAAACCGAAGGAAAAGGTCATTTCCCATGGCACTGGAACGTAATGTCAAGAAGAAGCCGGGTCGCGGCTACGACCGCCGCAACGTCTGGCTGCTCGTCCTCACCACTTTGCTCATCGTCGTCTCGGCGGTGCTGTTCACCCCGCCCAACGAGAAAATCAACCAGGGCCTCGACATCCAGGGCGGCCTGTCGGTGGTGCTCACGGCGAAGTCCACCGACGGCGAGCCGGTCACGCCCGAGGATATGGAGAAGTCCCGCGCCATCATCGAGAGCCGCGTGAACGCGCTCGGCGCCTCGGAGGCCACGGTGCAGGAGCAGGGCGCCGATCAGATCCTCGTGCAGATCCCCGGCCTGGCCGACACCGAGGAGGCCCTCGCCACCATCGGCCGCACGGGCTCCCTCGAGTTCGCCCGCCTCGACTCGTTCACCGACGAGGACGTGAAGACGGCCATCGAGAGCGGCCAGTACGCCGGCGAGAGCACCGTCTCCGACGAGTTCGGCAACGTCTTCCCCTCGGGCCAGACCGAGCACCTCTCGGTGGAGCCGGGCACCTACACGCCCATCGTCACCGGCGCCGACATCACCAACGTCACCATCGGGAAGGCCTCGGAGGCCTCTACCGACTACGCCGTGAACATCACGCTGAACAGCGAGGGCGCCAAGGCCTTTGCCGACGCGTCCCGCGAGCTGGTGGCCGACCACGGCGCCATCGTCATCATCCTGGACGGCGAGGTGCAGTCCGCGCCGCGCGTGCAGTCCGAGATCCCCAACGGTGAGGTGCAGATCACCGGCGGCTACACGCTGGACGAGGCCAAGAATCTCCAGACCATCCTGGAGTCCGGCTCGCTGCCCGTCTCCTTCGAGTACGCCCAGTCCCAGGTGGTCGGCCCGACCCTCGGCCAGGACGCGCTCGTCTCCGGCGTCGTCGTGGCCCTCATCGGCCTGGCGCTCGTGATGCTCTACCTGCTGTTCTTCTACAAGGGCCTCGGCCTCATCACGGCGGCCGCCATGGCCGTGTTCGCCGTGCTGTACCTGGGCATCCTCGCGGCCCTTTCCGCCTTCCACCTGTTCAGCCTGTCGCTGGCGGGTATCGCCGGCATCGTGCTGACTATCGGCATGGCCGCCGACTCGTCCATCCTCACCGTGGAGCGCTTCCGCGAGGAGATCCGCATGGGCCGCTCGGTGAAGGCCGCCTCCATCACCGGCGTGAAGCACGCCATCTTCACCTCCATCGACGCCGATCTGGTGACCATGGTCTCGGCGCTGTGCCTGTTCTTCCTGGCCGCCTCGTCGGTCAAGGGCTTCGGCATGACGCTGGCCTTGGGCATCATCTGCGACATCGTGATGATGGTCATCTTCAAGGCCCCGCTCATCCGCCTGCTCGCGCCGAAGGTCATCGCGCGCCATCCGGGCTTCTGGGGCATCAAGGACTCCATCGACGCCTCGAAGGGCTACGCCGAGCTGGCCGCCGCCGAGGGCGTGAGCGAGCGCGAGGCCGAGACGGGCTCCCAGATGAACGCCGCCGAGACCCGCGAGATCGTGGACGCCGACGACCCGGCCGCCGCCTCGCAGACCGTGCGCGCCGTGCGCAAGATCAAGGGGCGCTTCATCAAGCACGACATCAACTTCCTCGGCTACCGCAAGGTGTTCCTCACCGTGGCCGCCGTGGCCATGGTGGCCTGCCTGGCCGTCGTGGGCTTCCGCGGCCTGAACTTCGGCATCGAGTTCGTGGGCGGCACCTCGGTGGCCTTCCACGGCACCGGCGAGACCACCATCGAGCAGATGCGCGATGCCTTCGCCGACGCCGGCGAGCCCGACGCGGTCATCCAGACCACCGAGACCAACGGCGAGCCCGGCTTCCTCGTGCGCACCACCACCACGAGCCCCGAGGACGCCACCGCCCGTGCCACCCAGGTGGCCGACGCCCTGGGCATGACGGCAAACGACTTCGAGGTGACCACCATCGGTCCGGACTGGGGCGCGAGCGTCATCCAGAGCTCGCTCATCGCCTTCCTCGTGTCCATCCTGCTCATCATCGTCTACATCGCCATTCGCTTCGAGTACAAGATGGGCGTCATGGCCATCGTGGCGCTGCTGCACGACCTCATCCTGGTCGTGGGCATCTACGCGCTCGTGGGCCGCGAGGTGAACCCGAACACCATCGCCGCCCTGCTCACCATTCTCGGCTACTCGCTCTACGACACCGTGGTCGTGTTCCACCGCATCAACGACAACATGAAGGGCGAGGACATCCGCTGCACCTTCATGACCATGGCCAACCACTCCATGAACCAGGTGTTCATCCGCACCATCAACACGACGCTCACCTCGTTCATCCCGGTGTTCGCCATGCTGCTGTTCGGCGGCGAGACGCTGAAGGACTTCGCCTTCGCCATGGCCATCGGCCTTATCGCCGGCTCCTACTCGTCCATCGCCATCGCCTGCCCGCTCTACTGCATGTGGAAGACCCGCGAGCCGAAGTTCGCGAAGCTGCAGCGGAAGTACGGCACCGAGATCGGCCGCTTCGAGTTCGACCACTCCGCCTCCACGGGCATCGCCCAGGTGCCGCTTGCGCGTCTGGAGGCCCAGAAGGCCGCCGTGGCCGGCGCCCCGGTGGACGCCGAGGGCGAGCCGCTGCCCCAGGGCAGGCACGTGGCCGGCGCCAAGCCCAAGCAGGCCGACAACAAGAAGAAGAAGCACAAGCACGGGAGGGCCCAGTAATGGAGACGATTCGCGAAGGCTCCGCGCCGAACTTCTGCCCGCCGGTGGAGGAGGGCCTCACGCTCACGTTCTCCGATGAGAAGGGCGATCAGGTGGAGGTGGAGTTCCTCGGCCTTCTGCTCCACGCCGGCCGCTCCTACGGCTTCTTCGTCGATGCCGGCGAGGAGAACCCCGACGTGCTGATCTTGGAAGCGATGGAATTCGACGAGGAGGGCCAGCCCGAGTCCTTCGAGCTCGTCACCGACGAGGCCGTGGCCGCGGAGGTGTACGCCGATTTCCAGGAGGCCACCAAGGACCTCTACCGCTTCGCCTAGCAACGCGGGCGCCGGGCATCTCGCCGCGGCGCCCGCGTTTTGTTCTCGGGAAGGACACCCATGATTCTCGTCACCGATCCCGACCACGGGCTCACCTTGCGCGAGCAGCAGATTCTCTACTACATCGCCGGTGGCCTGTCGAACAAGGAGATCGCCGAGCGCCTCTCGCTGTCAGAGCAGACGGTGAAGGCACATCTGTCCCATATGACGGCCAAGTCGGGCCGCGCCAACCGAGCGGCGCTTGTGACCTACGGCTTCGAGACCGGCATTCTGCGCCGCAGCTAGAGGTGTTCCGCGCGGCGGGGCTATCTGCGGCCGCCGTCTGCGCCGCCCGCGCTACCCGGCACGTCGGGCGGCCTGCGCGCAGCTGCGCCGGAGCGGCTGGCTCCATGTAGCCCGTTCGGGCGATGCCGGCCCGGTGCGGGCTTCGCTATGATGGGGCGTAACGAGAGAGGATGAGCCCCGTTCCATGTTCCTGTTCTATCTGGAAATAGTCTGCGTGCTGGCCTACGGCGCGTCGAGCGCCCTGGCGGCCCACGGCATCCTGCGCGAGCGGCAGGGGAGTGCCCGGGCGGCCAAGGTGCTCTTCTTCGCGGCCGTCGCGCTGCACTCCGCCGCAATCGGCATCGAGTCCACCACCACCTCCGGCACGCTGCTGTCGGGGCCGAACATCATCATGCTGGCCGCCTGGGCCCTCGCCGTGGTGACGGCGGTGGGCCTGGCCGTCACGAGGCGCGGGCTCGGCTTCGCGCTTGCCGTGGGGCCGGTGGCGGCGCTGCTCATCGTGGCCTCCCAGTGGCTGAAGATCCTCGACCCGGTGAGCGCCGACAACATGGCCTTCTACCAGTGGCCCCTGCTCGTGCCCCACATCGTCCTCGTGTTCGCGGCTTGCGCGTGCTTCGCGGTGAGCGCGGCGGCCTCGGGGCTTCTGCTGTACCAGCGGCGCCTCATGACGCGCCGTTCCGCCAAGCTGTTCTCCCTCGAGACGCCCGCCCTCGACACCCTGGCCACCATCGCCCGCGCCGCGGCGCTCGCGGGGCTCGTCGTGTTCGTCGGCGCCATGCTCATCGGATTCACCCATATGGTGGCGCTCTCGGCGGCCATGACCCACTTCCACTGCCAGGGGAGCGTGGGGTATCTCTGGCCGCGCATCGTTCTGTCTCTTCTCGTGTCGGCGGTATGGAGCCTCTATGCCGTCTTCTCCTTCCTCGCGCCCTGCGCGGTGGGCACCCGCACCCGGGCCCTCCTCTCCATCGGCGGCTTCGCGGTCATGCTCGTGCTGATCGCCGTCTCGGCCGGGTGATGCCATGGCGCTCGTCATGGTCGGTGCCAATCCGCGCAGGGCGCCCTTCCTTCCCCTGTCGGCCTCGCTTGCCGGCGAGGGCGTGCTGAACGCCGCCCTGGCGGCGCTCGCGGGACATCGGAGCGTGGGCGAGGCGCTCGTGCTCGCGACGGGGGAGCGCTTCGAGGTGTACGCCGTGGTGGAGGACGGCGTGGATGCCTACGACCTTATCCTGGGTGTGCTCGGCGGCGCGGCGAACGCGGGGGCGGAGCTTGCCGCCCACGGCTACTTCGCCGAGGGCGCCGATGCGGCGGCGCACCTGTTCGCCGGCGTGGCCGGCATCGACGAGTTCGCGGCTGCGGGCGAGAACGTGGCCGCGGCCTGGCGCGACGGCGTTGCCCCGGCTCGGGCGCACGGTGCCTTCGGAGGGCGGCTTGAGGCCCTCGGTGATGCCATGCGCGCCCTCGCGTCCCGTCTGGCCGCGGCGGCGAGCGCGGGATCGGACGACGCCCTCGGCGAGACCGTGGCAGAGCTGGCGGGACGGGTGTTCGATCACCTCGATCGCCGTCAGGTGCTCGCCGTGGGAGACGACGGGCTCGTGGCCGCTGCAGTGTCCGCGCTCGCCCGGGCCGGCGTCGGCCGCTTCTCCTTCATCGGAGAGGGCGCTGCGGCCCTCGAGGGCGCTCCTGCCTCGCCGGTGGTCTCTGCCGAGGCGCTGCCCGTGGCCCTCGGCAACGCCGACATCGTCGTGGCGGCGGCCGGGGTGGTGCCCCTGCTCGACAAGCGCACCGTGAAGGGGGTCATGCGCAGCCGCCGGGGCCGGGCGATGCTGCTCGTCGACGTGTCGGCGGACCAGGCGGCCATTGACGGCCGGGCGGCCTCCATCGACGACGCGTTCCTCTACACCCGCGACGATTTGGTCCAGCTCACCTGCGATGCGCCCTGGTCCCAGGCCGGCCGCGCCGCCCAGCGCGCGGCTGCCGTGGCCGAGGCCGTGCGCGATTTCTCCTACCAGTTAGCCTGAGCCTACTTTTGCGGCGGCCAACCTAGGCCGTTCAGGCGATGCTCCGCCGCGCGGCCGTTCGCTATGCTTCTCCCACGCTGAAGACGAGTGACGTGAGGAGCAGCCCATGATCGTATCGTGGATGACCACGAACCAGTGCAACCTGAAATGCGTGCACTGCTACCAGGACGCCGAGGAGGCCGACGCGCGCGAGCTTTCCACCGACGAGGCGAAGAAGATGATCGGGGGGATCGCCCGCGCGGGCTTCAAGATCATGATCTTCTCCGGCGGCGAGCCGCTTTTGCGTCCCGACATCTACGAGCTGGTATCCCATGCGGCCTCCTGCGGGCTACGCCCGGTGTTCGGGAGCAACGGCACGCTTATCACTGACGAGGTGGCGGCGCGCCTGAAGGACGCCGGCGCCTGCGCCATGGGCATCTCGGTGGACAGCCTGGATGCTGCCAAGCACGACAAGTTCCGCGGCCTTGAGAACGCGCACGCGCTCACCATGGCCGGCATCGAGGCCTGCAAGCGCGCAGGCCTGCCCTTCCAGCTGCACACCACGGTGGTGGATTGGAACCGCGACGAGGTGTGCGCCATCACCGACTTCGCCGAGGAAATCGGCGCCATAGCCCACTACATCTTCTTCCTCATTCCCGTGGGCCGGGGCGTCTACATCCAGGAGACGAGCCTGGAAGTGCTCGAGAACGAGGCGCTTCTGCGCGACATCATGAAAAAGTCGGCGGAGGTGTCCATCGACGTGAAGCCCACCTGCGCCCCGCAGTTCACCCGCGTGGCCAAGCAGCTCGGCGTCGACACGCGCTTCGAGCGCGGCTGCCTGGCCGGGCTCACCTACTGCGTCGTGGGCAGCGAGGGCATCGTGCGCCCCTGCGCCTACATGACCGAGGAGGCGGGCGATGTGCGGACGCAGCCCTTCGACGAGATTTGGAAGACGAGCCCCGTGTTCGAGCGTCTGCGCACCCAGGCCTATTCCGGCGCCTGCGGCACCTGCGACTACAAAGACGGCTGCGGCGGTTGCCGGGCGCGAGCGGCCTACTACCACGACGGCGACATCCTGGCCCAAGACGACTACTGCGCCCACGGCCAGAAGCTGGAAGAAGAGGAGAACTAGCATGAAGAAGTTCGTTTTGTGCGCCGCTGCGGCGGTGCTCATCCTGGCTCTGGTCGGATGCGGCCAGCAGGAGGCTGCCGCTCCGGCTGCCGATGACGCTGCCGCTCCGGAGCAGCAGGCCGCCGCGCCCGATGCGGCCGGCGCCGATGACGCCGTGCCTGGACCTGTCACCTTCACCGACGACATGGGCAACGAGGTGACCGTGGACAACCCGCAGCGCGTGGTAGCCTGCATGGGCAGTTTCGCGAACGCCTGGGAGCTTGCCGGGGGCATTCTCGTGGGCGTCTCCGATGACGCACTTTCCGCGGCGGGCTGGACCATCGAGAGCCCCGATGTGGCCACGGTGGGCGACTTCACCGCGGTGAACCTGGAGGCCATTATCGCCCTGAACCCCGACTTCGTCATCATGACGAGCGGCACCGGCGGCCGCGGCGGCGACTCCAGCCAGGCCGATCTGCGCGATGCGCTCGTGGGCTCCGGCATTCCCGTGGCCTACTTCCAGGTGACCACCTTCGAGGACTACGAGCGCCTCATGCGCATCTTCACCGACATCACCGGCCGCGAGGACCTCTACGAGCAGAACGCCGCGAAGGTGGCCGAGGCCATTGACGACATCGTGGCCCAGGTGCCGGCCGAGAACCCGCCGACGGCGCTCGTGCTCACCACGTTCTCAGGGGGCACCCGCGTGCAGGCGTCCGCCACCCAGACCGGTTCCATGCTGGCCGCGCTCGGCGTGAACAACCTGGCCGATGAGAACCGCAGCCTGCTGAAGGACTTCAGCCTGGAGGCCATCATCGAGATGGACCCCGACTTCATCTTCGTCATCCCCATGGGCGACGACGCCGAGGCGGCCATGCGCAACCTGGAGGAGGCCACGGCGGCCAACTCCGCCTGGGCGAGCCTGTCGGCTGTGCAGAACAACCGCTACATCACCCTGGACCCGACCCTGTACCTCTCCAAGCCCAACGCGAAGTGGGCCGATGCCTACCAGGGGCTCTTCGATGACCTGTACGGCCAGAACTAGCGTGCGGTTTTCAGGCTCCGTGCGCGCATCGTCCCCGATTTCCATCTCATGAGCAGCGTTCCGAAGAACATCGCCGTCTTGGCCGTGACCTGCGCCCTCCTGGTGCTGGCCACGGCCCTGGGCTTCATGCTCGGCGCCTCCTCGGTGAGCCTGCCGGAACTTGTGGCGTGGGCGACAGGCGGGGACGTGGCCGATGCGGCCCGCAGCATTCTGGAAAACGTCCGCACCCCGCGCGTGCTGGCGGCGCTGATCGCCGGCGCGGCGCTCGCCACTTCCGGCGCGCTCATCCAGGCGTCGCTCGACAACCCGCTCGCCAGCCCCAACGTCATCGGCGTGAACTCCGGCGCGGGCCTGTTCGTGCTTCTGGCCGCCTCCCTGGTGCCCGGGGCGCTGTGGCTCACGCCGCTCGCGGCCTTCGCCGGCGCGCTCGTAACGGCGCTCATCATCTTCGCGCTCTCGCTCGGCGCGGGGGCGAGCCGGTTGACCGTGGTGCTTGCCGGCATCGCCATCACCACGGTGTTCGGCGCCGGCATGAACACCATCCTCATCGTGGACCCGGACGCCTACGTCGGCTCGTCCACCTTCCTCGTGGGCGGTCTTTCGGGCGTGCTCATGCGCGACCTGGGCTGGCCGGCCCTCTACATCGCCGTCGGCGTCTTGCTGGCGCTTGCGGCAGCGCCGAAGCTGAATATTCTCGCCCTTGGCGACGAGGCGGCCCACGGCCTGGGGCTCAACGTGGGCCGGGTTCGCCTTGCCGTGTTGGCCGTGGCCGCGGTGCTCGCCGGCGCCGCCGTGAGCTTCGCGGGACTCCTCGGTTTCGTGGGGCTCGTGGTGCCGCACCTCGTGCGTTTCTTCGTGGGCCACGACAACCGCTGGGTGGTGCCGGTGGCGGCCCTTGCCGGCGCGGCCTTCGTGGTGGGCTGCGATCTGCTCGCTCGGGTGCTGTTCGCCCCTTACGAGCTTCCCGTGGGCATCCTCATGGCGTTCATCGGAGGCCCCTTCTTCATCTACCTCATCCTGAAGAACCGAGGAGGCGGCCTTGACTGATCCCGCCATTCGCTACGACAACGTGACGTTCTCCTACAAGCCGGGCACCCCCTTCATCGAGGGGCTTTCCGCCTGCATCGAGCCCGGCTCGGTGACGAGCATCGTCGGCCCCAACGGCTGCGGCAAGTCCACGCTTGTGAAGCTCGCCAGCGGCCTTTTGCGCCCTGCGGCGGGACAGGTGGAAGTGAAGGGCCGCGACACCGGCCGCCTCTCGCCTCGCGAGCGCGCCCGCGAGCTGGCCGTGCTCGCGCAGTCCTCGCGCACACCTCCCATGACCGTGGAGGCGCTCGTGGCCCTGGGGCGCCACCCCCACACGGGCATGGGCGGCCGGCTCTCGTCGGAGGACCGCGAGCGGGTGCAGGCGGCTATGGAGCGGGCCGGGGTGGCGCGCTTTCGCGGCCACGACCTGCGGCAGCTCTCCGGCGGCGAGCGCCAGCGGGCCTTTGTGGCCATGACCCTGGCCCAGGACACCGACCTCATCGTGCTGGACGAGCCTACCACCTACCTGGATATCAACGCCTGCCACGATCTTATGGCCCTCGTGCGCGATCTGAACCGGCGCGACGGCAAGACCGTGGCCATGGTCATCCACGATCTGGATCTGGCCCTGCGCTACTCCGACCGCCTCGCGGTCATGGAGCGCGGCCGCGTGACGGCCGAGGGCTCGGCCGAGGAGGTGCTCGCCGCCGGCGCCATCGAGCGCGCCTTCTCCATGGACATCTGCCCCTACGACCGCCCCGCGACCGATGGCGCCGGGGAAGGGGAGGGCGCTACCCCCAAGCGCGCCTACGTGCTCTTCCCGCGCGAGAGCGTGCCCGGGAACGCGGATCATCGGCGCGGCTGATAGGAGTCGGCGCGCTGCCGATGACGGGGGTCTTGCGCGGCGGCGGGGCTTCTTCTACAATGCTTCCCGTGAATTCTGTTTCAGGGCGAGGTGGAAATCCTCACTGGCGGTAAGCACGGCGGTGCCATCGAGCGCCCCGGCAAGCCCGCGACCCTGCGAAGCCCACGCGGCTTCCAGGCTGACCCGGTGAAAATCCGGGGCCAACGGTTACAGTCCGGATGGAAGAGGCAGATGTTCGCGCACCGGCTCTGCGGAGCTGGCACCCGGCAAGGGGCGCGCGAACCGACGAGGCCTGTATGAAAGGAATTCATACGGGCTCGTTTTCTTTCTGGCGAGGGGAAGGCGAATCCGCGCAGACAAGACGCCTCGCCGGAAGAAGGTGATTCCCATGGCCGACAAGCCCACCAACCACCCTGCCGCGGCAAGCCCCGTGCGTCCCGCGAAGACCCCCACGGCCCAGCGCGCCCTGGCCAACACGAACCGCTGGTCCACCCGCGTGCTCGTGACCATCGCGCTTCTGTGCGCCATCTCGGTGCTGCTCACGTTCGTCGAGTTCCCGCTTCTGCCCGGCGTGGCGTGGCTGTCCTACGACGCCTCGTTCATGCCCGCCATGGTGTGCGGCTTCGCCTACGGGCCGGCCGCCGGCCTGGCCTGCGGCATCATCTCGGTGGTAGCCCACGGCATCCTGTTCGCCGACTTCACCGGCGCGCTCATGAACTTCCTTGTGGTCATCGGCTACGTGCTGCCGGCCGCCGTGGTCTACCAGCGCATCCACAACTTCAAGGGGGCCGTCATCGGGCTTGTGCTCGGCATTGTGGTGGCCGTGGTCATGGCGGTGCTCGGCAACCTGCTCGTCACGCCCGCATGGCTCGGCGTGCCGCTAGATGCCGTGGTGGCCATGATCGTGCCCATCCTCATTCCGTTTAACCTGCTGAAGGGCATTCTGAACTCGGTGCTCACGCTTATCGTGTACAAGGCCATCTCGAATCTCATTACCCCGAAGAAAGACCAAGTGAAGGGCCTCTAAGTGACGCAAGCTGCTTCTTCTCCCGACAGAATCGCGGCGGCTGGCGGCATCGGAGTTGACGGAGCCGTTCGCGCGGACGACACTCCGCGCGCCGTTGCCGGAGCGCCGTCGGATGTCCCCGAGGAGGTGTTCGTCGACTTCCGCGATGCGGGCTTTACCTACGACGGCGAGCGCTTCGTCTTCCGCCATCTGAACCTCACGGTGCCCCAGGGGCAGTTTCTCTGCCTGCTCGGCGGCAACGGCTCGGGCAAATCCACGCTCGCCAAGCACGTAAACGCCCTGCTTCTGCCCGACGAGGGCGAGGTGCGCGTGTTCGGGTGCGACACGCGCGACGACGAGCAGACCTACTTCATCCGCTCCAACGCCGGGCTCGTGTTCCAGAACCCCGACGACCAGATCGTGGCGAGCCTCATCGAGAACGACGTGGCCTTCGGCCCCGAGAATCTGGGCATCCCCAACCCGGAGCTGCGCGAGCGGGTGACCCGGGCGCTTGCCGAGGTGGGGCTTCAGGGCTTCGAGGAGCACGAGACCAATGCGCTCTCGGGCGGCCAGAAGCAGCGCGTGGCCATCGCCGGCGTGCTGGCCATGGACCCGGCCATCCTCATCTTGGACGAGGCGACGGCCATGCTCGACCCGCGCGGGCGCGCCGGGCTGATGCGCGTGGTGCGCGAGCTGCACAGCGCGGGCATGACCGTGGTGATGATCACCCATTACATGGAGGAGGCCGCCGCGGCCGAGCGTGTGGTGGTGCTCGACGGCGGCTCGGTGGTGCTCGACGGGACGCCCGACGAGGTGCTCACCCGGGCCGACGAGCTGCGGGCGCTCTCGCTGGAGGTGCCGTTTGCCTGCCGGCTCTCGCTGGCGCTGCAGAAGGCCGGCGTGCCCGTGCACACCTGTGTGTCCGACGACGAGCTGAAGGAGGAGCTATGCGCCTTGCGTTCGAAGATGTGAGCTACTCCTACGACGGCGGCCAGGCGAAGCGCCGCCGCGGGAAGCGCGCCGCCGAGAAGCAGGAGCGCCGCGCCAACTGGGGCAACGCCCCCGATGCGCGGTGGGCCCTGCGTGAGGTGGCGCTTGCGGTGGAGCAGGGGGAATTCCTCGGCGTGGCGGGGCATACCGGCAGCGGGAAGTCCACGCTCATCCAGCATATGAACGGCCTTGTGCACCCTACCTGCGGCCGGGTGACCGCCGACGGGGAGGACCTGGCGGCCAAGGGCGTGGCCGCCAAGGTGCGCAGCCATGTGGGGCTTGTGTTCCAGTACCCCGAGAACCAGCTGTTCGCCACCACCGTCTACGACGACGTGGCCTTCGGGCCGCGCAACATGAAGCTGCCCGAGGACGAGGTGGCGCGCCGGGTGGGGGAGGCGCTTGAGCTCGTGGGCCTGTCGGTCGACGAGATCGGCGAGCGCAGCCCCTTCGACCTGTCCGGCGGCCAGCAGCGCCGCGTGGCCTTCGCCGGGGTGCTCGCCATGGAGCCCGAGGTGCTCGTGCTCGACGAGCCGGTGGCCGGTCTGGACCCGCTCTCCCGTGCCGACTTCCTGGCGCTCATCGCGTCGTTTCACGCCTCGGGCATGACGGTTGTGATGGTGTCGCATTCCATGGAGGATTTGGCGGCGCTGGCCGACCGCATCCTCGTGCTCTCCGAGGGCCGCGTGTTCGCCCTCGGCACGCCTGCGGAGGTGTTCGCCGACCCGGCGGCGCTCAAATCGGTGGGCCTGGCCGCCCCGGCGCCCCAGGCTTTCGCCAACGCCCTGCGCGAGGCGGGATTCGCCCTCGACCGCGCGCTCTACGACGAGGAGACGCTCGCGGCCGATATTGCCGCGCAACTGGGTGCGAAGGCTGCCGATGCTCGCGATGCCGTCCCGGAGGCTGCCGCTGCTGGCGATGCCGCCCCGGAGGCTGCCTGCGCCGACCAGCGCGCCGAAGGCGGTGTCGACCGTGGCTGAGCGCGCCATCATCGGCCAGTACTGGCCTGAGGAGTCCATCGTGCACGCCATGGACCCGCGGGTGAAGTTCGTGTTGTCCCTCGTGCTCATGGCGGCGGTGTTCTGCGCGGCCACCCCGCTTTCCCTGGCGGTGGCGGCGCTGTTCATCGTCGGCTTCTACGCCGCCTCCCGCATTCCGCTTGCCCAGGTGGTGCGGGCCTTGGCGCCTCTGCTCGTGCTCGTGCTGCTGACGGCCCTTCTGAACGTGCTCTTCGTCCAGGGCGGCCAGGTGTACTTCGAGTGGGGCATCATCTGCGTGAGCGAGAAGGGCTTGGCCTCCGCCGCCTTCATCGGCTGTCGCCTGTTCTTGCTGCTCATGGGCATGAGCCTGCTCACGCTGACCACCACGACCCTCGACATCACGGCGGCCTTCGAGCACCTGCTCGCCCCGGCGGCGCGCCTCGGCGTGCCCGCCCACGAGCTCGGCATGATCCTCGGCATCGCTCTGCGCTTCCTGCCCCAGTTCATGACCGAGCTCCAGGTGATCTACCGGGCCCAGGTCAGCCGCGGCGCCCATTTCGACGTGAATCCCTTCAAGGGGGGCGTGCGCACGCTCACGGCTCTCATGGTGCCGCTGTTCGCGAGCGCCTTCCGCCACGCCGAGACGCTCTCGGGCGCCATGGAGGCGCGCTGCTACCACGGCGGTGCGGGCATAACGCGCTTGAACCCCCTCAAGCTGACCTGGCGCGATGGGGCAGGCGCGGCCGCGGTGCTGCTCATGATGGCCGCCGTTATCGCCGTGAACTTCATTTAGAAATTCATTTAGAAAGGAATTTCCCATGTCCCAAGGAAAAGAGACCATTGTCGAGTATCTGACGAGCATTCCCGCCTGGTATCTGGCCACGGTGGAGGAGACCGCCGAAGGCGCCCGCCCCCATGTGCGCCCCTTCAGCTTCGCGGCTATGCAGGACGGCGACATCCAGTTCTGCACCGCCACCACCAAGGACTGCTACCGCGAGATGCAGGCGAACCCGCACGTGGAGCTGACCGCCTGGAAGCCCGGCGCCGGCTGGGTCATTCTACGCGGCAAGGCGAACCTGACCGACACGGCCGACGCAGCCACCCGCGAGGAGGGCTTCAATCACATGGTGGCCCTCGGCGAGGACTGGGCGAGCGCCGATGACGAGCGCCTCACCTTCTTCACCATTGAAGACGCCGAGGCCTGGATCTGCGACATCGACGGCAGCTGGAACCCCGTTCAGCTGTAGCGGCCACAGGCTGTAACCGATTCGTTCCTTATGGGCAGTCGGTGGAGGGGCCGGAGGCCTCGCGCGCAGATTCCGCAGTCTCGGAAATGTTGGTGTAAAATTCCTACACCAACATTTCCGAAAGCGAGGACCTGACCGAGCACGAGGCCTCCGGCCCCTCCACCGACGGACAGGTTCCATAAGGATCCTATGACTGACATCCTCACCACCATCGACTCCTTCGTGTGGGGCCCCGCGATGATCGCTCTGCTTCTGGGCACCCATATCTTCCTTACCTTCCGCACCGGCTTTATCCAGCGCAAGCTGCCCCAGGCCATCCGCATGTCGGTGAGGCGCGACCCCGACGGCAAGGGCGACATCTCCAGCTTCGGGGCGCTCGCCACAGCACTCGCCGCCACCATCGGCACCGGCTCCATCGTGGGCGTGGCCACCGCGCTTCTGGCGGGCGGTCCGGGCGCCATCTTCTGGATGTGGATCGCCGGCCTGTTCGGCATCGCCACCAAGTACGTGGAGACCTACGCGGCCGTGAAGTACCGCGTGCGCGACAAGTCGGGCGCCATGCTCGGCGGAGCGATGTTCGTGTGGAAGCGCGCCTTCGCGCGGCCCGACGGCAGCGTGCCGTGGTGGGCCACCCTCGGCGCGGTGTCGTTCGCGGCCTTCGCCATCATCGCCACCATCGGCACCGGCTCGGCAGTGCAGGCGGCGGCTATCTCGGGTATCGTCACCTCGTCCATTCCCGCTATTCCCGCCGTGGCCGTGGGTGTGGTCATCGTGGTGGCGGTGGCGGCCGTCATCTTCGGCGGCGTGAACTCCATCGCCCGGGTGTGCGAGTGGCTCGTGCCCGTCATGGCCGGGGCCTACGCCCTCGGCTGCCTCGTCATCATGGGCATGAACTTCTCGGTGCTCGGCGACGCGGTGATGCTCATCGTGGAGTGCGCCTTCACGCCGAAGGCCGCCTTCGGAGGGGCGGTGGGCAGCGGCATGGTCATGGCCCTGCAGTTCGGCTGCGCCCGCGGCCTGTTCTCCAACGAGTCGGGCCTGGGCACCGCGCCCATCGTGGCGGCGGCCGCCAAGACGAGGAACCCCGCCGACCAGGCGCTCATCTCCATGACGGGGGCGTTTTGGTCCACGGGCGTCATCTGCCTGCTCACGGGTCTTGTGCTCGTGTCCACCATGATCGCGCATCCCGAGATCGGCCAAGGTATCTTGGAGAACCCCTCCATTGCTACCGGGGCTGCGCTCGCCAGTGCGGCCTTCGCCGACATCCCCGTGTTCGGCACGCCGGTGCTCGTGCTCGGCATGTGCTCGTTCGCCTATTCCACCATCCTCGGCTGGAGCTACTATGGCAACCGCTGCGTGGCCTACCTGTTCGGCTCCAAGGGCATTAAGCCCTATCAGGTGGTGTACGTGGCCGTGGCCTTCCTCGGTGCTGTCGGGGTGGGCGATGTGGTGTGGACCATCTCGGATATCGGCAACGCGCTCATGGCCATTCCGAATATCATCGTCATCCTGCTTTTGTCGGGCATGATCGCGCGGGAGACGAAGCACTTCGTCTACGACGGCCACCTCGACGAGGAGTACGCCGAGCCGGTGCCCGTCACCAAGGGGCCGCAGCTCTAGATTTGGCGATTTGTCGCGATTGGTCGAGTCGTTTCGCTTTTTTGGCCAAAAAGCACCCCGAGTGCGCTGATGAGAGTTCCTCTGGCCCCCTCCTAGGCCCAGGTTATGCTCTCAACGCCATCATTTCGGCTGATTTTTCCGGATTGGCCGCAGTTGTTCGGAGCGCGGCGACTCCCACGAGCTCACTCGAGGCATGTTTTGGCCAAAAAATAAAATCGGCTTCCGATGCGATGCTGGGCCCGCGTCTTTGGGCTGCCGTTCGCTGGTAATTCTTCATTTGTTAACAAAGACGCTCATCTTCTCTGCCTATAATGCGGATACTTTAGCGCGTTAAAGTGCTGCGGCCTTGCCCGCGGCGCACGCCGGCCGGGGACACAGCCCGCGCCCGCGACCTGTGTCCCGCGCTCGTAGAGAGGAGAAGCGATCTATGGACATGATCGTGGACATCATCAACAGCATCGACGGGTTCGTGTGGGGCCCGCCCATGCTCGTGCTGCTTCTGGGCTCGCACATCTTCCTCACCTTCCGCACCGGCTTCATCCAGCGCAAGCTGCCCACGGCCATCAAGCTCTCGGTGACGAAGGATCCCGACGCTCCCGGCGACATCAGCCAGTTCGGTGCCTTGTGCACAGCGCTGTCGGCCACTATCGGCACCGGCAACATCGTGGGCGTGGGCACGGCCATCATCGCCGGCGGCCCCGGCGCGGTGTTCTGGATGTGGATCACCGGCGTGTTCGGCATCGCCACCAAGTACTCCGAGACCTTCGCCGCAGTGAAGTACCGCGTGAAGGATCACAACGGCAATATGCTCGGCGGCGCCATGTACGCCTGGGTGCGCGGCTTCAAGGACAAGGCCGGCAACACCCCCTGGTGGGCTATGCTCGGCGCCGGCGCCTTCGCCCTGTTCGCGGGTATCGCGTCGTTCGGCATCGGAAGTGCCGTGCAGTCCTCGGCCATGACCGAGGTCATCTCCACGAACCTGCCCGGCGTGCCCGCTTGGGGCATCGGCCTGGCCATCGTTATCATGGTGTCCGTGGTTATCTTCGGCGGCGTGAAGGTCATCTCCAACGTCTGCGAGAAGCTTGTGCCTTTCATGGCGCTCGCCTACATCTGGGGCTGCGTGGTTATCCTCGGCATGAACTGGGAGCTCGTGTGGCCCGCGCTCTGCCTCATCGTGGAGAGCGCCTTCACGGCCAAGGCGGCCTTCGGCGGCGCCCTCGGTTCTGGCCTCATGCTGGCGCTGCAGTTCGGCTGCGCCCGCGGCCTGTTCTCCAACGAGTCGGGCCTGGGATCGGCGCCCATCGTGGCCTCGGCGGCCGCTACGCGCAACCCGGCGCGCCAGGCGCTCGTGTCCATGACCGGCACCTTCTGGGACACCGTCATCATCTGCCTGCTCACGGGCCTCGTGCTCGTGTCCACTATGCTCGGCAACGCCGATCTGCAGGCCGAGATCATGGCCGGCAACATCACCGCCGGCGCGGCCCTGTCCTCGGCGGCCTTCGCCGAGATCCCCTACATCGGCACGCCCATCCTCATCTTCGGCATGATCCTGTTCGCCTACTCCACCATTCTCGGTTGGAGCTACTACGGCAACCGCTGCGTCACCTACCTGTTCGGTAAGCGCGCCATCCGTCCGTACCAGGTGCTCTACGTGCTGGTCGCCTTCCTCGGCGCCATCGGCGTGGGCGATGTGGTGTGGACGGTCTCCGACATCACCAACGCGCTCATGGCCATTCCCAACATCATCATGGTGCTGCTGCTCTCGGGCCTCATCGCCCGCGAAACCAAGCACTATGTGTACGAGGGCAACCTGGAGGAGCGTGACGAGACTCCCATCCCGCAGCTCGACAGCAAGTAAGCTTTGGCGCCTCGCGGCGCGGCACGAACCTGTGGGTTTGATTCAAAACGAGGGCGGCCCTCTGAAGGGGGGCCGCCTTTCTTTTATACTGGGCGTATGAAGACGATTGCAATCATAGGCGGTGGGGCTGCGGGTTTGGCGGCAGCGGTGGCGGCGGCCGAGACGGTGCGCGACGCTGGTGCGGGCGCTGGATCTGACGCCGAGGTGCGCGTGACCGTGTACGAGGCGTCCGATCGGGTGGGGCGTTCGATTCTGGCCACGGGCAACGGGCGCTGCAACTTCTCGAATGCCGTAATTGACGCGAGTCGGTACCGCAACGCCGCGTTCGTGGAAGAGACGCTGGGTGCTTGCGAGGCGACGTTCTGCGAAGATGGCGAAAGCGCTGGAGCGCCGGCTGCTGACGAGCCATTGTCCGGGGTGGATGCGCGGGCCAAGGCGCTGAATGCGATGAGCTGCGCCGACGCGGTTGGCGCGTGGAATGTGGTGCTGCGTTTCTTCTCCGATCGCGGCTTGATGTGGCGCGAAGAGGGGGAGGGGCGGCTGTATCCTTTGGCCAACAAGGCCACCAGCGTGCTCGACTGCCTGCGCGCGGCCTGCGTCGCAGCGGGCGTGCGTGAGCTCGTGGAAAGCGAGGTGGCGGCTGTGGAGGCGCCGCGCGGCGAGGGCGATCGGTTCACGCTGCGCTTGGCCGACCGCCGGCTCGAGCGGGCCGATGCGGTAATCGCGGCCGTCGGCGGCGCGGCGGGCGAGCGCTTGCTGCCCGCAGGTGTGCCCTTCCGCGCGATGGCGCCGACGCTCGGCCCCATTGCCACCGATCCGCGCTGGCCGCGTCAGCTGGACAACATTCGCGTGCGCGGGGCGCTGGAGCTCTGGCGGCCCGGAGAAGGCATGAGCCTCGAGGCATGCCGGGATGCGGGCTTCCCGCCCGACGAGCATCTCGGCGAGCGCCTGGTGGCCCGTGAGGTGGGTGAGGTGATGTTCCGCAAGTACGGCGTGTCGGGTATTGCCGCGTTCAACTTAAGCCGGCTCATGGAGCCGGGCGACCGGCTGGCCGTCGATTTCGTGCCAGGGGTGCGCCTGGTGGATATGGCGGCGTTTTTGAATCGTCGCCGCAAGATGCTCTTTGCGAGCTTGGGTCGATCCGTCACCTGGGAGGATATGCTGCGCGGTATGGTGCTTGCACCCGTAGCCGACGTGCTGTTGAAGGCCGTCGGGCTGCGAGGCGGGGACGAGACCACGAAGGAGAGTGCCGCGAAATTGGCTTGCGTGCTGAAGGGGCTGCGGCTGCCGGTCACGGGGTTGGGCGATGAGCGCCAGTGCCAGGTGCGTCGCGGCGGCGTGGACGTAGCCGCCATCGATGCGCATACCTGCGAGGCGCGCGAGATGCCGGGCCTGTATGTCGTTGGCGAGGCGCTCGACGTGGATGCGCCCTGTGGCGGCTACAACCTGCACTGGGCCTGGGCGAGCGGCTTGCTGGCTGGGCGCAGCGCGGTGGAGGCGCTGCGATGATCCAAGCTTCGAACATCCCTGTGTCGCTGGATGCGCTGCTTCCCGAAAACGACGGCCAGCTTCGCCGCGAAGTGGCGCACGCCCTGGGCGTGAAGGCAGGAGCGCTGGAAGAGGTGCGTCTGGTGAGGCGCTCCATCGACGCGCGCAAGAAGTCCAACGTCCACGGTGTGGTAGCCGTAGCCGTGCGGCTGGCGAAGGGCGCGAAGCCGCGGCCCGCGAAGGGCGTGACGACAAAGCCCTACGAGCCGACGGAGCCCCTGCGCATTCCCCTTATTGAAAGCGATACACGTCCCCTCGTCGTGGGCGCCGGCCCTGCTGGCCTGTTCTGCGCGCTGTATCTGGCCCGTGCAGGGTTGCGGCCCCTGGTGGTGGAGCGCGGCGCCGATGTGGATGCGCGCATGGCCGCCGTCGAGGCTTTCAACAACGGCGCGCCGCTGGATGCGCGCACGAACATCCAGTTTGGCGAGGGCGGCGCGGGTACGTTCTCCGACGGCAAGCTGAACACGGGCATCAAGAGCCCGCACATCCGCCACGTGCTGGAGGCCTTCGTGGAAGCGGGTGCTCCGGCCGACATCCTGGTGGACGCGAAGCCCCATATCGGCACCGACCTGCTCGTGGGCGTGGTGCGCAATTTGCGCCGCGCCATTCAAGAGGCCGGGGGAGAGGTTCGCTTCCTCGCGCACCTGGACGAGCTCGTGGCGGAAGACGGGCGCGTTGTCGGTGCGGTGATTTCCTCGACGGAAGACCTGTCTGCCTCAGGCGCGCGGCCGTGGGATGCGGAAGATGGCGCCGAGGCGGCGTCGGAAGATGGCCGTCGCTGGTTTTTCCCCACCGATTGCGTGGTGCTCGCCTGCGGGCATTCCGCGCGCGACACCTTCGCCATGGTGCGCGAAGCGGGGGCGGTTATGGAGCGCAAGCCCTTCGCCGTGGGCGTGCGCATCGAGCATCCGCAGCAGCAGATCGACGCCATGCAGTATGGGGAAGCCGCCGGACACCCCGCACTCGGGGCGGCCGACTACAAGCTGGCCGTGAAGTGCGCCGACGGCCGCGGCGTGTACACCTTCTGCATGTGCCCGGGCGGGGAGGTGGTGGCGGCCGCCAGCGAGGAGGGCGGCCTGTGCGTGAACGGCATGAGCCGCCACGCCCGCGCCGGCGCGAACGCCAACAGCGCCCTTCTGGTGGAGGTGCGCCCCGACGACCTGCCCGGCGACGACCCGCTTGAAGGGGTGGCTTTCCAGCGCCAGATCGAGTGCGCGGCTTTCGAGCTCGGTTGCGGTCTTTCCCTGCGGGAGGGCGATGGCCCCACAGGCGCGGCCGAATGCGAGGCGCCGACCGCCCTGCCGCGCATGCCCTACACCGCCCCCGCTCAGACCGTCGGCGATTTTCTCGCGGGCACCTCGGGAGCACCCAGCGCTCTGGTACATCCCACCTATCCGCGCGGCGTGGCCTGGCATGACCTGCGCGAGTGCCTGCCGCCCTTCGTCGCCTCCGCGCTTGCCGAGGCGCTGCCGCTGCTCGATCGCAAGCTGCACGGCTTCGCCGATCCCGGTGCGGTGATGACGGCGGTGGAGGCCCGCAGCTCGAGCCCTGTGCGCATCGTGCGCGACGGCGACTTCCAGGCGAGCATCGCGGGGCTCTACCCCTGCGGCGAGGGCGCGGGCTATGCCGGCGGCATCACGAGCGCGGCCGTGGACGGCCTGCGGGTGGCCGAAGCTATCGTGGCCGCGCGGGCGGACGTATGTCCGAAGCCCGAGGCGTCCGCGAAGGCGCGGGGTCCCGAGAGCCGAGGGCCCTCGCGTCCCGCCGAAAACACGACGGAAGGGGAGCGCCTGTGAACGTGCTCACGCTGAAAGAGGCTCGCGACGCCCTCTCTGCGGGCCGTGCCGTCATTCTGCCCACCGATACCGTGTTCGGCCTCGGCGTGTCCGTGCGGGCCGTGCCGGGCCCCGAGGCGCTGTACACCCTCAAGCACCGCGACGGGGGCAAGCCGGTCGCATGGCTCGTGGAGGGCCCCGAGGCGCTGGACGCATACGGAAGCGCCGTGCCGCCCTACGCACGCCGCCTCGCCGAGGCCTTCTGGCCGGGGGCTCTCACGCTCGTGGTGCGCGCCGCCGACACGGTGCCGCGTGCTTTCCAGTCGGCGGCGGGGACCATCGGCTTGCGCATGCCCGCAAGTGATGTCGCTCTCGCGCTCATTCGCGCCGCGGGCTGCCCCCTCGCCGTTACCTCGGCCAACATCTCGGGTCGTTCCGCCGTCGGCGATGCGGCGGCTCTCGACCCGTTGCTCGCCGATGCGACGGCGGGAGTGTACCTGCCCGAGGCGGCCGGGCGCGAGCGGGAGGCGAAGCCGGCTTCTCCGGAGGTGCTCCCGTGTGCTGCCCACGCTTCGCCAACGGATGCGACGCCCCTTCCCTCCACCGTGCTAGACTGCACTGCGGACTATCCGCGCGTGCTGCGCGAGGGGGCCCTGCCCTGGAATGTGCTGAAAGGAGCATTGCGATGACCGTAGAAGGCGAGATGACCGAAGAAAGCAAGGTAGCGCAGGTGGAAGACGGCGTGGGTCGCACCGAGTTCACCTTCGATTCCGCCGACGGTGCGAGCGCGGTGCATACCGTGCTGTGGGTGCCGACCGCTATGGACCGTACCGCCGGCGCTGCCGATGCGCCCGGTTGCTTCCGTCCGCGCGGGGTGGTGCAGCTCATCCACGGTATGGCCGAGCACATCGACCGCTACGACGACTTCGCCCGCTTCCTCGCCCGCGCGGGCTACCTGGTGTGCGGCCACGACCACGTGGGCCACGGCGACACCGCGCCCACGGCTGCCCATCGTGGTCGCATGCACCCGCGCACGGGCGGGGATGCGCTTGTGGCCGACGTGCAGACGCTGCGCCTGCTCGTGGCCCAGCAGGTGGCCCCGGGTGTGCCCTACTTCATGTTCGGCCATTCCATGGGCTCGCTTGTGCTGCGCAATTACCTGCCCCGCTTCGGGAAAGGGCTTGCCGGCGCCGTTCTCTGCGGCACGGCGAACCAGCCCGAGGTGGTGGCAACGGCGGGCAACGTGCTCGCCCGCGCCATCGTCGCCGTGCGCGGGGCCGACTACAAGAGCGAGCTTCTGCACCGCCTGGCCGACGGCGCCTACAGCCGCCAGGTAAAGGACGCGCGCACGCCCTTCGACTGGCTCTCCCGCGACCCGGCGGTCGTGGACGCCTTCATCGCCGACGAGCGCGCGGGCTTCATGTTCTCGGCCGGCGCTTACGCCACTTTGACCGAGCTGGCGGCCCGCGCCAACAGCCCGGCGGCCTACCGCGCCACGCCCCACGAGGTGCCCCTGCTCTTCGTGGCCGGCGACGCCGACCCGGTCGGGGATTGCGGTCGCGGCGTGGCGAAAGCCGCCGAGTCGATGGAGCGCGCCGGCGGCACGGACGTGACCCTGCGTCTCTTTTCCGGCATGCGCCACGAGATTCTGAACGAGATCGGCAAGGAAGAAGTCTACGCCTTCGTCCTGGAATGGATCGGGGCGCGTTCATGAAGAAGTACATCATCGCCTTGGACCAGGGCACCACCTCGTCCCGCGCCATGCTCATCGACCGGGAGGGCCGGGCGGCGGGCAGCGTGCAGCGGCCCTTTCCGCAGCTGTACCCGCAGCCGGGTTGGGTGGAGCACGACCCGCACGATATCTTGTCGTCCCAGCTGGGGGCCTTGACCGAGCTTCTGCTCACCTACAGCGTGAGCCCCGACGAGGTGGCCGCCATCGGCATCACCAACCAGCGCGAGACCACCGTGGTGTGGGACCGCGCCACCGGCGAGCCCATCGCGAACGCCATCGTGTGGCAGTGCCGCCGCACCGCCCCCATGATGGAGGCGCTCGCGAGCGACCCGGCGGTGGTGGCCGAGATCCAATCCCGCACGGGGCTCGTGCCCGACGCGTACTTCTCGGCCAGCAAGATCGCCTGGATCTTGGGCGAGGTGCCCGGGGCGCGGGCGCGGGCCGAGCGCGGCGAGCTCGCCTTCGGCACGGTGGACAGCTGGCTTCTGTGGAAGCTCACTTACGGCGCCGTGCACGCCACCGACGTGACGAACGCGAGCCGCACCATGCTCTACAACATCCACGAGGGCTGCTGGGATCCGTATCTGCTGGAGCTCTTCGGCATTCCCGCGTCCATGATGCCGGAGGTGCGCCCCTCGGCCAGCTTCTTCGGCGAGACGGCGAACCCGGGGCTCGTACAGGGCATCCCCATTGCCGGCATGGCGGGCGACCAGCAGGCGGCGCTCTTCGGCCAGTGCTGCTTTTCCGCCGGCCAGGCGAAGAACACCTACGGCACCGGCTGCTTTTTGCTCATGCACACGGGTCATGAGGCCTGTGCGAGCGGCAACGGCCTCATCACCACGGTGGCCGCCTCGGCACCTGGCACGAACGGCATCGAGTACGCGCTCGAGGGCAGCGTGTTCATGGCCGGCGCGCTCATCCAGTGGCTGCGCGACGAGCTCGGCATTATCGGGAATGTGGCCGAGACCGATCGGATAGCCCGCAGCGTGCCCAGCACCGAGGGCGTCGTGGTGGTGCCGGCCTTCACGGGGCTCGGCGCGCCCTGGTGGGATGCCGAGGCCCGCGGCGCCATTCTGGGGCTCACCCGCGGCGCCGGGCGCGCCCACATCGTGCGGGCGGCCCTGGAGGCGCTGGCGTATCAGGTGTGCGACCTGGTGCAGGCCATGACCGAGGATGCCGGCGTGCCGCTGTCGGTGCTGAACGTGGACGGGGGAGCGTCGGCCAACGACTTCCTCATGCAGTTCCAGGCCGACATGCTCGGCGTCTCGCTGCGCCGCCCCGCCAACGCCGAGACCACGGCCTTGGGCGCGGCGTATCTGGCCGGGCTTGCCACGGGATTTTGGCCCGATACCGAGGCGCTGCTGTCGCTGCGAGAGGGCGAGGAGCGCTTCCTGCCCACTTTCGACGAACCGATGCGCGCCGAGCGCCTGGCCCGCTGGCGCGCCGCCGTCGCCCGCGTGCGCAGCTAGGAACCGCCCAGCGGGGCTTCTGCGGGATGCAGGGCGCCATCCGTCGCGATTTGGTGCGGATGGCGGAAGCGCGGTGCACGCTGCGGCCGCGAGCACCTACAATAAGCGCACAACGTGGCTGCGACGGAAAGGATGGGGCCCATGCGGGTGAGCATCGGTGCCGACCACGCCGGCTTCGAGCAGAAGCAGGCGCTGGCGGCGTATCTGGCAGGGAAGGGGCACGAGGTCTGCGACCGCGGCCCGGATAGCGACGACCGCGTGGATTACCCCGACTACGCCGCTGCCGTGGCCCGGGACGTGGCCGAGGGAGCTGCCGATGCCGGCGTGCTCGTGTGCGGCACAGGGATAGGCATGGCTATGGCCGCCGACAAGGTGCCCGGCGTGCGCGCCGCCAACATCATCAACACCGAGTTCGCCGCCTTGTGCCGCGAGCACAACGATGCGAACGTCATCACGCTGTCGGGCCGCTTCGTGCCCCTCGAGGAGAACGAGCGCATCCTGGACACCTTCTTCGCCACCGACTTCGGCGGCGGAAGGCACGCCGGCCGTGTCGAGAAGATCATGAACCTGGACTAAGGAGAACTCATGGCCCTTGAATTTCTAGCGAAAGAAGACCCGCAGGTAACCGAGTGTCTGCGCGAGGAGCTGGCGCGTCAGCGCGGCAGCGTGGAGCTCATCGCGTCGGAGAACTTCACGTCCCGCGCCGTCATGGAGGCCGTGGGCAGCGTGTTGACCAACAAGTACGCCGAGGGCTATCCGGGCAAGCGCTACTACGGCGGCTGCGAGAAGGTCGACCTGGTGGAGGATCTGGCCCGCGACCGCGTCTGCGAGCTGTACGGCGCGAAGTACGCCAACGTGCAGCCCCACTCCGGTGCCAGCGCGAACTTCGGCGCGTATTTGTCCATCATCGAGCCCGGTGACACGGTGCTCGGCATGAGCCTCGATCACGGTGGCCACCTCACCCACGGCAGCCCCGTGAACTTCTCAGGCCTTCTGTACAACATCGTGTCCTACGGCGTGAACCCCGAGACCGAAGTCATCGACTACGACGAGGTAGAGCGCATCGCGAAGGAATGCCGCCCGAAGGTGATCGTGGCCGGCGCGAGCGCGTACCCGCGCTTCATCGACTTCGAGCGCATGGCGGCCATCGCGCACGAGGTGGACGCCTATCTTATGGTGGACATGGCCCACATCGCCGGCCTCGTGGCCGCGGACCTGCATCCGAGCCCGGTGCCCCACGCCGATATCGTCACCTCCACGAGCCACAAGACCTTGCGCGGCCCGCGCGGCGGCTTTATCCTCACCAACAGCGACGAGCTGGGCGCGAAGATCAACAAGGCCATCTTCCCCGGCGCCCAGGGCGGCCCGCTCATGCACGTCATCGCCGGCAAGGCTGTGGCCTTCGGCGAGGCGCTCAAACCCGACTTCCGCACTTATATGGAGCGCGTGGTTGAGAACGCCCGCCGCCTCGGCGAGGGCATGGCCGACGGCGGCCTGCGCCTCGTGTCGGGCGGAACCGACAACCACCTGTGCCTCGTGGATCTTACCGCCTCCGATATCACCGGCAAGGACGCCGAGAAGCTACTGGAGAGCGTGGGACTTACCGTGAACAAGAACTCTATCCCCAACGAGCAGCGCTCGCCCTTCGTGACGAGCGGCATCCGCGTGGGGTCTGCCGCGGCCACTACGCGCGGCTTTACCGCCGATGACTTCTACGAGGTGGGCGAGCTTATCGCCGCCGCCGTGTTCAATGCCGCCGACGAGGCGAAGCTCGCCGACATCCGTCGCCGCGTGGACGCGCTGCTTGCGGCCCACCCGCTGTACCCGGGACTGGAGTACTAGACGATTAAGTAAGAGCAGGGGACGGCCCGGCGGCTGTCCGACCTCCGAGTCCGCAGACGCGGAACTGTTGGTGTAAAATCCCTACCCGATAGTTCCGAAAACGCGGACGAGTCCGAGCGCGGGCAACCGCCGGGTCCTCTTCGCGGGAATATCCCTCGAACCGAAAGGAAGCGCGTTATGGAGTACAACGACCGCGTCACCGTCATCGACCATCCCATGGTGCAGCACAAGCTGTCGAAGCTGCGCGCCAAGGACACCTCCTCCAAGGACTTCCGCCAGCTGGTGCGCGAGCTGGCCATGTTCGAGGGCTATGAGGCCACGCGCGATCTGGCCCTGGAGGACGTGGAGGTGGAAACGCCCATCTGCAAGGCCACGTGCAAGCAGGTGGCGGGCAAGAAGATGGTGATCGTGCCCATTTTGCGCGCCGGTCTGGGTATGGTGGACGGCCTGCAGGAGCTCATGCCCTCCACCTTCGTGGGGCATCTGGGCATGTACCGCGACCCCGAGACCCACGAGCCCCACGAGTACTACGCGAAGCTGCCCGACAGCATCGACCAGCGCGACGTGCTCGTGGTGGATCCGATGCTCGCCACGGGTGGTTCGGCGGTGGCGGCCATCCAGTACCTGCGCCGCCAGGGCGTGAAGAACATCAAGCTCATGGTGCTCGTCGCCGCACCCGAGGGCATCGAGGCGGTGCTCGCGGCCGATCCCGACGTGCGCATCTACACCTGCTCGGTGGACGAGGGCCTGAACGAGCGCGCCTACATCGTGCCTGGTCTCGGCGACGCCGGCGACCGCATCTTCGGCACGAAGTAAGTTCGGGTTAACGCAGGCGGAAGGCCCGGCGGCTGCCCGCGCGCAGATTCCGCAGACTCGGAAATTCTGGTGTAGAATTTCCACACCAGAATTTCCGAAAGCGAGGACTTGCCCGAGCACGGGCAGTTGCCGGGCCTTCCGCCGAAGGATCGGAAAGAGTATTTCTGTCGAAAAGATCGGAGCACCAATGTCAGCGGATAACCGCCCCAGCTGGGACGAGTACTTCATGGGCCTGGCCAACCAGGTGGCCGAGCGCACCACCTGCCTGCGCCGCGGCGTGGGCGCCATCATCGTGAAGGACCGCCGCATCTTGGCCACGGGCTACAACGGCGTGCCCACCGGGCTCGCCCACTGCTCCGAGACCGGGTGTCTGCGCCAGCAGCTCGGCGTGCCGAGCGGCCAGCGCCACGAGATTTGCCGCGGCCTGCATGCCGAGCAGAACGCTATCATCCAGGCGGCCCGTTTCGGCACCGATATCGACGGTGCCACTATCTACGTGAACACGCAGCCCTGCGTGGTGTGCGCGAAGATGCTCATCAACGCCGGCATCAAGGAGATCGTCTACCAGAACCCGTACCCCGACGAGCTTTCCCAGCAGCTTTTGGCCGAATCCGGCATTCTCGTCCGCGAGTACACGGGGGAGTAGGGAAGTAGAGCGCGCTCCTCTCTTCAACTCAAGGTTGAGCATAGAGGAGGAGGCGGGTGTCCCAACCGAGTGAGTTCCGCAGCGACGGGAAGTGTCCAGTGGACACTTCCCCAAAGCGAGGACTGTCTGAGCGAATTGGGATACCCGCCTCCTCCGACCGAGGGGAGCCGCAACCAAGTTTCGTGCACGTGCACAAATTTTCCCAGTTCATCGCCATGCCGACTGCGCGAACTTTTCACCGCTCACCAATAAAAGCGCGGTTCCGTCCACCTTCTGTTGGCAACTCGTTATCATACGTTACGGTTTATTGGGTACTCAGCGCGAAAGCGCCCAGACGGAAGCAGGGTATGGCACTGGCAATTGTACTCGGCGTGTTGGCTGGAGTGGTGGGGTTCGCCCCGCTCATCTTCGGTTTGCACCGGGTCAAGCACATGACGGACGCGGGCAATTTCGGGCATATGGGTGTTCTCATGCTCTGCCTCATCTTCTCCTTTATCCTCATGTTCGCCGCCGCAATCCTCTGCATCACGCTGGCACGCGATTTGGCGCTGCCCTTCGTCCTGTCGGAAGCCGTAGCGCTCTCGCTCACCGCCGTCGCATTTGGCGTGAGCCGGATCGTGCGGAAATAGCATAGGAAAGGTTGATACGTGGACGCTCTTTCAACTCTCTCGGCCGAGGTGCCCCATCTCCAGGCATCCTTCGATCCCACCGTCGTGTTCGGCGGGGTCACCCAGTACATCGTCTGGATGGTCATCTGCTGGATCATCACCTGCGCCATCGTGCTCGTGGTGGCCAAGAAGCTCACGCTCATCCCCACGAACAAGTTCGTGAACACGGTTGAGTACGGCTATCAGTTCGTCCGCAACGACATGGGCGAGGGCATCATTGGCCACGGGTTCAAGAAGCACGTGCCCTTCCTGGCCACGATGTTCTTCTTCATCCTGATCTCGAACTTCGTGGGCCTCATTCCCGGCTGCAAGACGCCGACGGGCACCATCTCGGTGACCTGGGCGCTGGCCACCATTTCGTTTATCTACTTCAACTTCTGGGGCATCAAGGCCAAGGGCGGCCTGGCCTACCTGAAATCCTTCGCCCCCTCGGGCCTGCCCACCGTCATGGTGCCGGTCATCTGGTTTCTGGAGCTCATCTCCACGGTGATCCGCTGGCTGACGCTGGCCGTCCGACTCTACGGCAACATGTTCGCCGGCCACATGGTGCTCGGCATCTTCGCCCTGGCCTCCTCCGTGTTCCTCACGGTGGGCATCCAGGCGCTCGACCCCATCTCCGGCGTGCTGTCGCTGCCGTGGTTCATCCTGCTCATCGCCATGTACGCCCTGGAGACGCTCGTCGCCTTCCTGCAGGCCTACGTGTTCACGGTGCTCTCGGCGGTCTACGTCCAGATCGCCACGTCGGCCCACTAGGCCGCACGGCACCGACCTCAAGCGCCCCGCGGCGCCGGGAGGCTGGAAGGCCTCCGTACCCCTTGGGTTAAGCCGGCACCTCCAATGCCGGAGACCATATCCGTTAAGTGTTTTTGGGAAACAGGCTCAAAAACGACCTTTAAGGAGGAAATTGTGGAAACTGTTTTCGTCATCGCTGCGCTGAAGCTCGTCGGCTACGGCCTGGCCACCATCGGCCCCGGCCTGGGCATCGGCATCGCCTGCTACGGCTGCTGCGTGGGCACCGCCCGCCAGCCCGAGGTGCAGGGCCGTCTGTTCACCAACTTCATCATCGGCGCCGCTCTGGCCGAGGCCCTGGCCCTCATCGGCTTCGTGCTCGCGTTCATCCTCTAAATCCGTCTCATCAATCAATTCGGAAGCCTGCAGAGGCAAGAAAGAGGTATGCACGTGAAGACAAGAGCGAACAAAGCAGTGGCCAAGGTCGCCTTCGGCGCCGTGGCCCTGAACGCTGCTTTCCCTGCGCTCGCGTTTGCTAGCGAGGAGGAGTCGGGCGGTCTGTCCGCCATTCTCCCCGACATGGCGGAGTTCATCCCCATGCTCATCGCCTTCATCATCCTGTGGATCATTCTCGCGAAGTTCGGCTGGCCCATGTTCGCCGGCATGCTCGAGAAGCGCGAGAACACCATCCGCGAGGCTCTGAAGAAGTCCGAAGAGGCTCAGATCGAGAGCGAGCGCGTGCTTGCGGAGTACCAGCAGCAGCTGGCCGACGCCAAGACCCAGTCGGCTCAGATCATCGCCGACGCCCGTGCGGTGGGCGAGGCCGTGAAGGCCGACATCACCGCCCAGGCCCAGACCGAGGCGGCCGACATGATCGCCAAGGCGAAGGCCGCCATCGAGGCCGAGAAGAAGGCCGCCGTGGCCGAGCTCCAGTCCTCGATCGCCGACACGTCGGTGGATGTCGCGTCCCGTCTCATCGGCCAGGACCTGACCGAGGGCGAGCACCGCGCCATCATCGAGCGCTACGTCAAAGAGGCAGGGAGCTTCAATGGCAACTAATCGTCTCGTCGTCAAAGAGGAAGTCGCCGTCTTCGCGTCGGTGCTCTTCGACAGCGCCAACGAGGCCGCCGGCCAGGAGGGCGTCCTGGAGGTGCGCGAGCAGATGGCCGAGGTCATCCGCGCCATGCGCGCCGACCTGGATCTCACCATGGCGCTCTCGAACCCCGATTTCACCCCTGAGCAGCGCCGCGCGCTGGTGGAGAACGTCTTCGCCGATACGCACGTGGCGTTCCGCGAGGTGCTGGCGGTCATGGCCGAGCGCGGCCAGGCCGACCTGCTGCCCCGGGTGAACGACGAGTTCCGCGCGCTGATCGGCGAGCGTTTGGGGATCTGCGTGGTGGACGTGACCACCGCGGTGCCCCTCGACGACGGGCTGCGCCAACTTATTACGGAAAAAGCAGAGGCTGACCTGGGCAAGAAGGCGGTGCTGCGCGAGCGCATCGACAAGTCTATCTTGGGCGGCATCATCATGGACGTTGACGGCAACTACATTGACGCGAGCATGATCTCGCAGCTCAACCGTGCCCGCAACGTCCTCAAAGACACAACAGATGGAGGTGAATGCTAGTGACTGAAATCACCGCACAGTCCATTGACGCCGCGCTGAAGAAGCAGCTCGAGTCGCTGACCGTCAGCGTCGAGTCCCGCGAGGTGGGCACGGTCATCCAGGTCGGCGACGGCATTGCGCGCGTCGACGGTCTCCGCGATGCCATGGCCGGTGAGCTGCTCGAGTTCATCGGAGAGGGCGGCAAGACCGTGTACGGTCTGGCCCAGAACCTCGAAGAGGACGAGGTCGGCGCCGTGCTTCTGGGTGACGTCACCGCAATCAAGGAAAACGACCAGGTCCGCACGACCGGCCGTATCGTGGAGGTTCCCGCCGGCGAGTCCATGCTCGGCCGCGTGGTGAACCCGCTCGGCCAGCCGATCGACGGCAAGGGTCCCATTAAGGCCGAGGGCACGCGCCCCGTGGAGTTCAAGGCTCCGGGCGTTATCTCCCGCCAGCCCGTGAACGAGCCCATGCAGACCGGTATCTTGGCCATCGACTCCATGGTGCCGATCGGCCGCGGCCAGCGCGAGCTCATCATCGGCGACCGCCAGACCGGCAAGACGGCTATCGCCATCGACGCCATCATCAACCAAAAAGATCAGGACATGATCTGCATCTACGTCGCCATCGGCCAGAAGGCCTCCACGGTGGCCGGCGTGGTGGAGACCCTCGAGCGCCACGGCGCCATGAAGAACACCATCATCGTGGCCGCCACCGCTTCCGACTCGGCTCCGCTGCAGTACATCGCGCCGATGGCCGGCGCCGCCATGGGCGAGTACTTCGTCTACAACGGCGAGAACGGCAAGCCCGCCGACGCCGAGAACCGCGGCCGCGCGGTGCTCATCGTCTACGATGACCTGTCCAAGCAGGCCGTGGCCTACCGCCAGATGTCGCTGACCCTGCGCCGCCCGCCCGGACGCGAGGCCTATCCCGGCGACGTGTTCTACCTGCACTCCCGCCTGCTGGAGCGCGCGGTGAAGATGTCCGACGAGAACGGCGGCGGCTCCATGACGGCTCTGCCGATCATCGAGACCCAGGCCGGCGACGTGTCTGCCTACATTCCGACCAACGTGATCTCCATCACCGACGGTCAGATCTTCCTGCAGACCGACCTGTTCTTCCAGGGCCAGCGCCCGGCTGTCGACGTGGGCATTTCCGTGTCCCGAGTCGGCGGCTCCGCGCAGATCAAGGCCATGAAGCAGGTGGCCGGCTCCCTGCGTCTGGACCTCGCGAGCTACCGCGAGCTGCAGGCCTTCACCCAGTTCGGCAGCGACCTGGACAAGGCCACGCAGGACCAGCTGACCCGCGGCTCCCACATGACGGAGCTTCTGAAGCAGGGCCGTTACAACCCGATGCCCGTGGCCGAGCAGGTCATCGCCATCTTCGCCGGCAACGAGGGCTTCCTCGACGATCTGCCGCTGGATGCCGTGGTCCGCTTCCGCACCGAGCTGCTCGCCTCCATCCGCGCTTCCAAGCCGGAGATCATCGAGACGATCAACAAGGAGAAGAAGCTGACCGCCGAGACCGAGACCGCCATGAAGGAGGCTATCGCCGCCTTCAAGCAGTCCTTCGACGCCACAGCGTAAGGTAGGTAGACCATGCCCAACCTACACGACATCGAACGGCGAATCAAATCCGTCTCCTCGACGAAGCAGATCACGCGTACCATGGAAATGGTCGCGGCTGCCAAGATTCGCCGTGCTTCCGAGCGCGTGGACAACGCGCTGCCTTGGGCGGTCGCCATCTCAGACATGCTCATCAGCACGGCAAAGTACGCTCATTTGGATAACGAGCCGCTGCTGCAGGTCCACGACGAGGTGAAGCGCGTGCTCATCGTCGCCGTCACCTCGGACCGAGGCCTCGCCGGCGGTTTCAACACCAACGTGCTTCGCTACGTGGAGAAGCTCATGAAGCTCAAGCAGCGCGAGGGTGCCGAGGTGGAGGTGGCTGCCTGTGGCAAGAAGGCCATCGGCTACTTCACCTACCGCGGCATCGAGCCGGTCTTCTCCTTCGCGGGCTATTCGGCCGACCCCGAGTTCGCTCAGGCGGCCGAGCTGTCCGGCTACGTGATGCAGGCTTACGCCGAGGGCAAGCTCGACGAGGTGTTCATCGTGTACAACCACGCGAAGAACGCCGCCGAGCAGACCTTGGTGGAGCAGCAGGTGCTGCCGGTGAAAGAGGAGTCCTACGCGGACCTTCTGGGTCTTAAGGCCAAGGAGGAGGACGTGTTCAAGTCCTTCCGCGAAAAGGACGACTCTGCCATCCCGGGCGACATCGACTTCGAGCCGAGCACGGAGTCGGTCATGTCCTACATGATGAACGCCTACCTGAACAACGCGTTCTTCTACGCGATGCTCGATTCCGCAGCGGGCGAACAAGGCGCTCGCCGCAACGCGATGAAATCGGCTACCGATAACGCGAACGAGATGGTCTCCACCCTGGAGCGCGTGTACAACACCGTGCGCCAGGGCGCCATTACCACGGAGATCACCGAGATCGTGGGCGGTGCCGCAGCTTTGGAGGATTAAATGGCTGATAACACTTCTACTGAAGCGGCCAAGGGAGGCGCCACCGGACGCATCGTCCGTATCGTCGGCGCCGTTGTGGATGTGGAGTTCCCGGCAGACGCCATGCCGGCCATCTACAACGCCCTTACCGTGAAGGCACAAACCCCCTCGGGCGAAGTGTCCACCGTGCTCGAGGTGCAGACGCACCTGCCCGGCGACATCGTCCGTACCGTCGCCATGACGTCGACCGACGGCATGGTGCGCGGCCTGGAGGCGCACGACACCGGCGCCCCCATCATGATGCCCGTGGGCAAGGCGACCCTGGGCCGTATTTGGAACGTGCTAGGCGAGCCCGTCGACGGCAAGCCCATGCCCGAAGACGTCGAGTGGCGCCCGATTCACCATCCGGCCCCGCCGTTCGACACCCTGGTGACCACCACTGAGACCTTCGAGACCGGCATTAAGGTCGTCGACCTGATCGAGCCCTACGTGAAGGGCGGCAAGACGGGTCTGTTCGGCGGCGCCGGCGTGGGCAAGACGGTGTGCATCCAGGAGCTCATCAACAACCTGGCCCAGGAGCACGGCGGCACCTCCGTGTTCACCGGCGTGGGCGAGCGTACCCGCGAGGGTACCGACCTCTACCTCGAGATGACCGATTCCGGCGTTATCGAGAAGACCTGTCTGGTGTACGGCCAGATGAATGAGCCTCCCGGAGCCCGTCTGCGCGTGGGTCTGGCGGGCCTGACCGAGGCGGAGTACTTCCGCGATCAGGGCCAGGACGTGCTGTTGTTCATCGACAACATCTTCCGCTTCACCCAGGCCGGCTCCGAGGTGTCCGCACTTCTCGGCCGTATGCCCTCTGCCGTGGGCTATCAGCCGACGCTGGCTACCGAGATGGGTGATCTGCAGGAGCGCATCTGCTCCACGCAGACCGGCTCCATCACGTCGGTGCAGGCCGTCTACGTGCCCGCCGACGACCTGACCGACCCGGCTCCTGCCACCACGTTCACCCACTTGGACGCCAAGACGGTTCTCTCCCGCGGTATCGCCGAGCTCGGCATCTACCCGGCTGTGGACCCGCTGGAGTCCACCTCCCGCGCCCTCGATCCCGAGATCGTCGGCCAGGAGCACTACGACGTGGCCATGGGCGTGCAGCAGATCCTGCAGCAGTACAAGGACCTGCAGGACATCATCGCCATTCTGGGTATGGACGAGCTGTCCGAGGACCAGAAGCTGACCGTGAACCGCGCCCGTAAGGTGCAGAAGTTCCTGGGCCAGCCCTTCCACGTGGCCGAGGTCTTCACGGGTCTGCCCGGTGTGTACGTGAAGGTCGAGGACACCGTGCGCTCCTTCAAGGAGATCTTGGACGGCAAGTGCGACCACATTCCGGAGCAGTGCTTCGTGAACAAGGGCGCCATCGAGCAGGTCTACGAGGCCTACGACGCCATGCAGAAGGACGGCAACTAATGGCCGTTATGCGCTGCACGGTGGCCCTTCCGGATCGCGCTCTGTTCCAGGGCGAGGTCTCCTATGCCAGCATTCCCGGCGCGGACGGCTACTTCGGTGTGCTGCCCGGCCACGAGCTGGCGGTCTCGCTCAACCGCGAGGGCGGCGTCGTGACGCTGACCGTCGGGGAGAACGAGCAGGACAAGAGGCAGTTCCTGGTCATGGGCGGCGCGACGTCGGTTCTGGACGACCAGGTGACGGTGCTCGCCCGTTTCGGAACCGCCGTGGAGGACATCGACGCCGAGGCCGTGAAGGCCGAGGCCGATGAATGCCGCGCGATTATCGCGGATCTCGGCTCGTCCGACGATCCGCAGGATCAGGCCACCCTCGTCACCAACCAGAAGAAGCTGGAGTGGTGCGAGGCGCAGCTGAAGCACGTGAGCGGAGCCGCCGCCTAGCGAGGGCGTCCTTCGGGGCGCGGCCGCCGGCAAGCGAGCCCGCAAGCATTTGAGCCTGTTTTGAGGGGCGTCCCACCCGGGGCGCCCCTCTTAGTTTGAGGGAGGTTCCCGCAGGGAGGCGAGTGCGGGGAGGGAAGACCGCTGCTGTATTCCATGCAAAACCCACCGTTTGTTCGCACGCTTGGAGTGTGGGGGCTGGTATCATGGCACCCGAGAAAACTGACGGAACTTGAGAGCGGCCGCGCGGGGTCGCGTGAGCGCTTCGGCGCTTGCGGCGAGTACCCTTCTCGGCCCAGCATGACACGATATGCGCGCATAACCCACTACAACCGAACTCCGTGCGCCGAGACCCGACTGAAGGGGCGGACACCCTATGGCATTCGTACACTTGCACAACCACACCGAGTACTCGCTGCTCGACGGCCTCACGCACATCAAGGACATGGTGCGCCGCGCCGCCGAGCTGGACATGCCGGCGGTGGCCGTCACCGACCACGGCGTCATGTCGGGCATGGTGGAGCTCTCCGACGCGTGCGACGCGGTGGAGAAGGAGACGGGCAAGCGCGTGAAGCCCATTTTCGGTTGCGAGGTGTACTTCACCACCGACGAGTCGCTGCGCAAGGACGTGAAGCCGAAGCTGTACCACCTGCTGCTGCTGGCGAAGACCAACGAGGGCTACCACAACCTGCTGAAGCTCGTGAGCGAGTCGCACGTGGACAACTTCTACTACAAGCCGCGCACCACGTTCAGCATGCTGCAGAAGTACGGCCACGGCATCATCGGCTCGTCGGCCTGCATCGCCGGCATCATCCCCAAGCTTCTGGACGACCGCCGCTTCGACGACGCGGTGGAGTGGGCGAAGAAGTTCGCCAGCTGCTTCGATGAGGGCGACTTCTACATCGAGCTGCAGAACCAGGGCATCCGCACCGACGCCGGCTTCACCCAGACCGAGCTCAACCACCAGCTGACCGCCGTGGCCAAGGCGGCGGGGCTCAAGACCATCGCCACCAACGACTTCCACTACCTCCTGAAGGAGGACGCGCGCGCCCAGGACATCATGCTGTGCATCGGCACCGGCGCCATGGTGAACGACGAGAAGCGCATGAAGTTCGAGAACGACCAGTTCTACATGAAGACCGAAGAGGAAATGCGCGAGGCCATGGCCGAGTTCCCCGAGGCCTGCGACAACACGGTGGAAGTGGCCGAGAAGTGCCACGTGGTGCTCGAGCGCGACTCCATCCTGCCGCGCTTCCCCCTGCCCGAGGGCGAGACCGAGGAGTCGTGGTTCCGCAAGCGCGTGCAGGAGGGCCTCGTGAAGCGCTACGGCGACCCGGTGCCCGCCGAGGCCCAGGAGCGCGCCGACTACGAGATGAGCGTCATCATCCAGCAGGGCTTCCCGGCCTACTTCCTCATCGTGCAGGAGTACATCGAGTGGGCCCGTTCCCAGGGCATCGGCGTGGGGCCGGGCCGCGGCTCGGCGGCAGGCGCCATCGTGGCCTACGCCATGGGCATCACCGACTTGGACCCGCTGCCCAACGGCCTGCTGTTCGAGCGATTCCTCTCGCCCGAGCGCGTGGAGATGCCCGATATCGACGTCGACTTCGAGCAGGGCCGCCGCGAAGAGGTGATCCAGCACATCAAGGACGTCTACGGCGAGGACCACGTGTCCCAGGTGATCACCTTCGGCACCCTGCAGGCCAAAAACGCCGTGCGCGACACGGCCCGCGTGCTGTCGGGCACCCTGCAGATGGGCCAGGGGCTCTCCTCCGACGACGCCCGCAAGGCCGCCTACGGCCTGGGCGACCGCATCTGCAAGATGATCGGCGATGAGCTGGGCATCACCATCGACAAGGCGCTCGAGACGAACCCCGACCTGAAGAAGGCCTACGAGACCGAGCCCGACGTGAAGACCATCATCGACGCGGCCCGCTCCATCGAGGGCCACGTGCGCGGCGAGGGCGTGCACGCCTGCGCTACCATCATCTGCCGCGACCCCATGAGCGATCACGTGCCCATGAAGCGCGACACCAAGGGCGGCGGCATCATCACCCAGTACGACGGCCACTACACGCCCGATCTGGGCCTTCTGAAGATGGACTTCCTCGGCCTGCGCACCTTGGACGTGCTGTCCATCGCCTGCCGCAACATCGAGGAGCGCACCGGCCAGAAGATCGTCCCCGAGGAGATTCCCACCGACGACCCGCTCGCCTTCAAGCTGATGCAGTCCGGCAACATGGACGGCCTGTTCCAGGTGGAGGGCTCCCTGTACGTGAGCCTCTTCGCACGCCTGCCACCCACGCGCTTCTCTGACGTCGTGGCCTCCATCGCCCTGAACCGCCCGGGCCCGCTGGAGTCCGGCATGGTGGAGGACTACATCCAGGTGGCCAGCGGCAAGACGCCGGCCCACTACTACGACGATCGCCTGCGCCCCATCCTGGAGGAGACCTTCGGCACCATGGTCTACCAAGAGCAGATCATGCAGGTGTCCATGGCCATGTCGGGCTTCTCCGCCGGCAAGGCCGACAAGCTGCGCAAGGCCATGGGCAAGAAGAAGATCGACGTCATGCGCCAGCTGCAGGCCGACTGGAACTCCGGTGCGGTGGAGAATGGCTACGCCCTGGAGATCGCCGAGAAGATCTGGGACGACGCCGAGAAGTTCGCGAAGTACGCCTTCAACAAGTCGCACTCGGCCGCCTACGCCATCCTCGTGATGCGCACGGCCTATTTGAAGGCGCACTACCCGAACGACTTCATGGCCGCCGTGCTCACGAGCTACATGGGCAACACCGACCGGCTCATCCGCTACATCGCCAGCTGCAACCACAACGGCACGCCGGTGCTGCCGCCGGACATCAACTCGTCGCGCGCGGAGTTCACGCCGGTGGACGAGGGCATCCGCTTCGGCTTGGTGGGCGTGCGCGGCGTGGGTCAGAGCGTGGCCGACGCCATCATCGCCGAGCGCGAGGAGAACGGCCCCTTCTCGTCGCTGCACGACTTCGTGAACCGCGTGGACGCCAAGGCCTACAACCGCAAGACCTTGGAAGCGCTCATCAAGGGCGGCGCCTTCGACTCCACGGGCTACACCCGCAAGCAGATGATGTACTTCATCGAGGAGACGCCGCTGCTCGAGGGCGCGGCCAAGCGCCAGAAGGACCGCGACCGCGGCCAGGTGTCCATGTTCGACATGTTCGCCGACGACGCCGACTCGGGCTTCCAGGAGGACGTGCCTGCTCCCGACGGCGTGGAATGGGACAAGCGCACCAAGCTCGCCTACGAGAAGGAGATCATGGGCATCTACGTGTCCGAGCATCCCCTGGCCCCCTACGAGGGCACCATCTCGCGTCTGTCGAAGTTCACCATGGGCGATCTGTCCGAGCGCACCAAGGAGATCCGCAACGCGGTGTTCGTGGGCATGATCTCGAACGTGGTGGTGAAGCTGACGAAGCGCGGCACCAAGATGGCCACCTTCACCCTGGAGGACACGACCGGCTCCTGCGAGTGCATCTGCTTCAAGTACGACGAGAACGCCCAGGTCATCCAGGAAGACGTCATCGCGAAGGTGAAGGGCAAGTTCGAGGTGAACGACCGCGGCAGCCAGATCATGGCCTTCGAGCTGGAGGCGCTGGAACTGCGGGAGGAGGACGCCCGTCCGCGCCACCTGGAGCTGTCGGTGCCCTCGCGCACCTTCGACCAGAACCGCTCGGCGCACCTCAGCCGCATCTTGAGCTCGTATCCGGGCCGCGATGCCGTAGTGCTCATGGTGCAGCAGGCAGACGGCCGTAAGTTCCGCGCCGAGCTGCCCGTGTCGGTGGACGCCCAGTCGGTGGTCATGCGCGCCGAGATCCGCGACCTGTTCGACCAGGAAGTGATGATCGCGTAGTGGAAGAGATCCATCGTCCCACTCTGGAGGAGCGTGCGGCGGAGTGCGCCCGGGAGCAGACGCTGTCGTGCACCGTGACCTACGACGGCGCGCCCTTCGCCGGCTTTGCGAAGCAGCCGGGGCAGCGCACGGTGCAGGGGGAGTTGGAAGAGGCTCTGGCGCTTCTGCTTCGCCGGCCCGTGGACGTGGTGTGCGCCGGCCGTACCGACGCCGGCGTGCATGCCCGCGGCCAGGTGGTGTCCTTCGATGTGGACACGCTCGAGCTGCGCGACCGCGCGCTGCACACCCTGCGCCGCTCGCTGAACGCGCTCACCGGCGAGGGCATCGTGGTGCGCTCGGTGGACGAGCGGCCACGGGGCTTCTCCGCCCGCTTCGACGCCCAGTGGCGCGAGTACAAGTACTTCTTGGCCACGGGCGACACCCCGCCGGTGTTCACCGAGCGCACCGCCTGGTACGTGGGCCCGAACCTGGATATTGCCGCCATGGAGCGGGGGGCGGCCCACCTTATCGGCGAGCACGACTTCAAGAGCTTCTGCATGGCCGCCTCGGCGGTGGGCAAGCCCACGTGCCGCAACGTGAGCGAGATATCCATCGCCTCCGAGGAGATCCTCGGCGAGCCGCACCGCGTCATCACCGTGCGGGGCAACGCGTTTCTGCACTCCATGGTGCGCACCATCGTGGGCACGCTCGTCATGGTGGGCCGTGGCCAGCGCACCCCCGACTGGGTGGCCGAAGTGCTCGCCGCCCGCGACCGCCAGGCAGCCGGCGAGAACGCCCCGGCGCGCGGCCTCATCTTCTGGAGCGTGGCGTACTAGCCGGTGCGGCTTCGCCCGCCCCTCCGTGGGGGCGTTCCCGTGCTATGATGTCTCCATCGACAATTTGCGCATGCGCATAAAACTAAGGGGGACAGTATGGAGGAGACGGGAAAGCTGGCGCCGCTCGGGTTCGGGTTCATGCGCCTGCCGCTGACGGACGCGGACGATCCCACGTCCATCGACATCGGCAAATGCTGCGAGCTCGTGGACATCTTCATGGACGCGGGGTTCACGTACTTCGACTCGGCCCGCGGCTATCACGGCGGCAAGTCGGAGTGGGCGCTGAAAAAAGCGCTCGTGGAGCGCTACCCGCGCGACTCGTTCCAGCTGGCCACCAAGCTGCCGGCGTGGCTCGCGAGCAACGCCGACCACGCCCGGGCCATGTTCGACAAGTCGCTGCGCGAGTGCGGGGTCGATTACTTCGACTACTACCTGCTGCACAACCTGGGCGAGTCGCTCACGCCGCCTTTCGAGGAGTACGGCCTGTGGGAGTTCTGCGCCCAGAAGAAGGCCGAGGGGAAGATCCGCAACTTCGGGTTCTCCATCCACGACAACGCCGAGGAGCTCGAACGCGTGCTCGACGCCCATCCCGACGTCGATTTCGTGCAGCTGCAGATCAACTACATCGACTGGGAGAGCGAGATCATCCAGTCGCGCAAGTGCTACGAGGTGTGCCAGGAGCGCGGCCTTCCCGTGGTCATCATGGAGCCGGTGAAGGGCGGCACGCTCGTGCGCCTGCCCGATGCCGTGGCCGACATCCTGCGCGCGGCCGAGCCCGGGGCGCCCATCGCGTCGTGGGCGCTGCGCTTCGCGGCCTCATTGCCGAATGTGATCGCAGTGCTGTCGGGCATGAACACGCCGGAGATGGTGGCCGAGAACGCGGCTATCCTGCGCGACGGCGTGCCGCTCACGGCGGGGGAGTACGAGGTGATCGACGCGGCCCGCGCGGCGCTTGCGGCCCTGCCCGGCGTGCCCTGCACCGACTGCCGCTACTGCATGAAAGGGTGTCCCGAGGGCGTGCACATCAACACCATCATGCAGTCGCTCAACATCTACGACCAGATGGGGGATGCCTACCGGGCCCAGGAGAACTACAACTGGAACGCCGGCGATGGCAAGGCGAGCGCGTGCATCCAGTGCGGCGCCTGCGAGAGCGTCTGCCCCCAGCACATCGCCATCGTGAGCGAGCTGGAGCGCGCCGCCGAGCTGTTCGAGTAGCCCGCGGCTCCTTTTTCCCGAAAAAGCGGCGGCAGGCGGGGTGTTTCACGATATAATCACACGGTTTCGACGGGCGGCTGCACCGCGAGCGCGATGCAGCCGCCCGTTCCTTATATCTGGGCAGAGGCGTGGGGACGCCTCGGAAATGGGAAAGAAAGGGTTCAACTATGGAGAAACGAGCCTCCTGGTCCGGCAAGTGGGCCTTCATCTTGGCTGCGGCCGCCTCGGCCGTGGGCCTGGGGAACATGTGGCGCTTCCCCTATCTGGCGGCGAAGTACGGCGGCGGCACCTTCCTCATCACCTATCTGGTGCTGGTGTTCACCTTCGGCGTATCGCTGCTGCTGCTCGAGACGGCGCTCGGCCGCAAGACCGGTCAGTCCGCCATCGGCGCGTTCTCGAGCTTCGGCAAGAAGTTCACCTTCATCGGGGTGCTCGCCTCGGCGGTGCCGTTCATCATCACCCCGTACTACTGCATCATCGGCGGCTGGGTGACGAAGTACACCGTGTCGTACCTGGGAGCCGGCGCCGAGGCGCTGGCCGATGGCGGCGACTTCTTCTCCGGCTTCATCACGAGCCCGTTCGAGAGTTACCTGTGGATGCTCGTGTTCATGATCCTCGTGTTCATCGTGGTGGGCCTCGGCGTGAAGGGCGGTATCGAGAAGGCGAACCTCTTCATGATGCCGGCGCTCATCGTCATGGCCGTGGCCATCGCCATCTACACGCTCACGATGCCCGGCGCCGTGGACGGCGCGCTGTACTACCTCACGCCTGACTTCTCGAAGTTCTCGGCCGAGCTGGTCATCAGCGCCCTGGGCCAGATGTTCTACAGCCTGTCGCTGGCCATGGGCATCATGATCACCTACGGCTCCTACCTGAACAAGAAGGACTCGCTCACCTCCTCGGTGGTACGCATCGGCGGCTTCGACATCGGCGTGTCGTTCCTCGCCGGCCTCATGATCGTGCCGGCGGCCTTCGTGGCCATGGGGTCGGGCGAGGCCGTGGCGGGCAGCGCGGGACCGTCCCTCATGTTCATCACGCTGCCGAGCGTGTTCGTGGACATGGGCGGCATGGCGGCCATCATCGGCTTCGTGTTCTTCCTGCTGGTGCTGTTCGCGGCCCTCACGAGCGCCATCTCGCTCACCGAGACGCTCGTGTCTATCGTGCAGGACGGCATGAAGTGCACCCGCGCGAAGGCGCTGGGCATCGTCATCGCCTTCGTGGTGGTGGCGGGCGCCTTCATCAACGCCGGCTACAACGGCCTGGCCTTCATCGAGCCTTTGGGCGAAGGCTCTAGCATGCTCGATTTCGCCGACTTCATCTCCAACTCGGTGATGATGCCCATCGTGGCGCTGCTCACCTGCATCTTCGTCGGCTGGATCATCAAGCCCAAGGCCATCATCGACGAGGTGCGCATCTCGGCGCCTTTCAAGGCCGCCGGCGCCTGGTCGGTCATGATCAAGTACATCGCCCCGGTGCTCGTGATCGTGATCCTCGTGGCCTACGTGGCCGCCCAGTTCGGCATGTTCTCCATGTAGTCATCCGGATTGGGATTCGGACAGGCAGGGGAGGCGCCGCGCAGGGCGCCTCTCTTGCGTTTCGAAGGGGAACGAAAATGCACTGCGCGGAGGGCGCCTCGACGGGGCGCCCTCTTCTTTGGCCTGAGAAACACCAGATCATAGAGTGGTAACCCTCTTCGGGTTAGGAAATTTCCCCTCTTTTCGCCTTGTCGGGGGTATGCGCGTCACCGTGCTTCGGGCTTAGATTCGGGCCACGGCGGCTCGTCCGGCAAAGAGGTCGGGCGCCGCCCCAGGAAAAGCTTCCCAACGGAGGGAAAGAGGGAAAGGTTCTACTATGACTGAATCGATGGTTTCGCGCCGCAGCTTCTTGACGGCCGGTGCCGCCGTGCTCGCCGGCGCCGCGGCGGCGGGGGTCGTCGGCTGCGCGCCGCAAGCCCAAGGCGAGGATGCCGGTCCCGAGCTCGCGCTCACCGGCGGCGTGCCGACCGAGTGGGACGAGGAGGCCGACGTCATCGTCGTGGGCTTCGGCGGATCGGGCATTGTGGCCGCCATGTCGGCCCAGGACAGCGGTGCCACGGTGATCGCGCTCGAGAAGGACACGATGCGCAACGGCGGCAACATGGGCAAGTCCTCCGGCTGCCTGCACGACTCGCCCGGCGCCGATGTGGACGAGTGGGTCGAGCGCTACGTGCACGCCACGCTGCAGTGCGGTGCCTCTGCCGAGGAGATTCGTCCGGTGCTGCAGGAGGCCTCCGACATCACCGACTGGATCACGAGCGACTACGGCGTGGAAATCGACTGGGTCGATCAGCCGACCGACGGCCACACCCATCCCTCGTTCCAGCGTGAGGGTTACCCGGTGTCGGGCAAGAGCGGCCTGAACCTGTACAACGACCTGAACACGGCCGCCGAGGCCCGCGGCATCGACGTGCGCCTGGATACGCCGGCGGTGCGTCTCGTGCAGAACCCCGACACGAAGGAGATCCTGGGTGTCATCGCCGAGGTGAAGGGCAAGGAGACGTCGTTCAAGGCCAAGCGTGGCGTGATCATGGCCATCGGCGGCTACGAGCGCAACCCCCGCATGTTCTACGATTACAACATCCCGGGCATCCATCTCATCGGCGGCGGCAACCCCTGCAACACCGGCGACGGCTTCCCCATGGTGATGGAGGTGGGCGCCGACCTGTGGCACATGAACGAGTTCCACTACGGCGGCATGGGCTTCCCGGCTCCCTCCCGCGAGTTGCACCAGGCCACTTCTCCCGAGAAGGGCACGTTCGGCGCCAAGGTCACCGAGCCTCACATCTTCGTCGGCCGCCACGGCAAGCGCTTCATGAACGAGAGCTACATCTACGCCCACGATCAGAACCATAAGGAGGCCTTCGACGTCTCCACGAAGTTCGCCTTCGACAAGACCTTCGACCAGAGCCGCTCCACCCAGGTGCAGAAGTTCGATCCGGATTGCACCTCCGATTACATCCACCTGCCCATGTTCGCCGTGTTCGGCCAGACCTACTACGATGCCCATAACATGATCACCGGCATGACGAACGAGGAGGTCATCGAGAAGGGCTGGATGTGGAAGGGGGACACGCTGGAGGAGCTGGCCGCCCAGATGACCGGCGACGCCCCCTGCGCCACCGACGAGTGCCATGTGGCCGGCGTGAACGCCGACAACCTGGTCGAGACGGTCGCCACCTTCAACCAGTACTGCGCCGACGGCCATGATCCGGAGTTCTTGCGCGATGCGCCCAACCTGGTGCCGCTCGACGAGAACGGCCCCTACTACGCCATCGAACTGATGTGGACCATGGACTTCACCGAGGGCGGTCCGCGCCGCAACGGCAAGTGCCAGACCATCTCGGTGCGCAAGGAACCCATCCCCCGTCTGTACAGCACTGGCGAGTTCGGCTCCTTCAACTCTACCTTCTATTCCATCGGCGGCCTTGTGCAGGCCTGCACCACCGGCCGCATCGCCGGCCGCGAGGCGGCGGCCCTCGAGCCCTGGTGCGAATAACCGCTTAAGCCGACGCCGCGGCCGCAGGACACCTCCCCCTCCCCGTGTTCCGGCCGCCCGTCGCGCTCGTACCTCCTTGCCCGAAGGCTCCGGTGCCCGCATGGCGCATCGGGGCCTTCGGCCGCGCGGGGCTAGGCGGCGGATCGGGCCGCTTGGGCTTGCAGGGAGCGCCTGCTATACTGGAACTGTATCGTTTGGGAGGGATGATGGAAGAGAAGCACGATATGGCGTCGCTGTGCGACGGCGCATCTGCGCGCCGGGGCGGCCTGCCCGTCCGAATGGCGACGTGCGCCGGGCTGGGGCTGCTGCTGGGCTGGATAGTCTCGCTGCTCTTGCGGGGCGGGGTGATGTCGGGGCCGTTTTTCGGCCAGAGATCGCTGTCCTTCGACCCTCTGTTCTGCTCGGCCACGCTGGCGGCTGCTTTCTCGTTTGCGAGCTTCTGCTTTCCGCTCCGATTCCTCGAGGGGCATCTCGGATCGCGCCGGGCTCTTGTCGGCATCGCCCTGGTGACAGCGGCCGCGGCGGTATGCACGGGCATCGTCGGGCTCGTTCCCATGACGAGCGTTGCGGCCTGCTACGGGCTGGGAGCGGTGATCGGCGTGGGCATTGCGGTGCTCATCATGATGTGGGTGCTCGTCCTGTCGTGCTACGACCCGCGTGAGACGGTGGGCATCGTTCTCGTCGACATGCTCATAGCCCTGGGGTGCTACCTTGCCGTCCATTTTTCGAGCAAGGTGATCGGGGTGCCGGGTGTGACGGCGGTGATCTCGCTTGCCATGCTGGTGGGGTCGTTCGTGCTGCTCGCTGCCCAACGCGAGATGGTGTCGGAGGCCCACAGTCCTGTTGAGCCGGCTCGTCCGACGCTGGCCAAGCTCGCGGCATTCGCGCTCGTCACCTCGTTCATCGTCGAGTATGTCGCGGGATTCATGGTGCAGCGCGGTGCCGTGCTCCTCTTTCCCGGGACTCACACGCGGTTCACGCATCAGATCGTCGCTGTGCTCATCTGCGCTGCGATCATCGGCGCCCTGGCCTGGGCGCTCCATCGCCTCGACCGTCGCATCGGGAGCGTGGTAACGCTGCTCTACCGGATTATCGTCTTGTGCCTGGTGGCCTCCATGGGGCTGGCCCTGCTGTCTTTCGAGCCGCTGTACCTCGTTGCCGACTCGATGCTGCTCCTCGCGCGATTTCTGGCCTTCTTGGGAACGTGGGCGATTGCCCTGCATGCCGTTTACCTGGGGGGCCGTGACATCGTGGGGCCCATGGGCATTGTGCTCGCCTCCCAGTTTCTCGGGTACTTCGCCGGATTCGCCGTGGCCGGACGTCTGTTCTCCCTTGCCGACGGCGGAGCATGGTCCCAGGTTGTGGTGCTGGTATGCCTGATCGCCTTCGCCGCGATCACCCTGTTCGTTCTCACCGACTCCGATGTCGACGCCATGGGGCGCGTTGCCGTCTCGTCCGCCTCCGAGGGGGCCTCGCTCGACGAGAGGGTGGCGGTGGCCCGCGAGCGCTTCGGGTTGACGGAGCGGGAGGCCGATGTGCTGCGTCTGCTGGCGAGCGGCCGGAACGCGGTGTCCATCCAGGAGGCGCTGTTCATTTCCTACAACACGGTCAAGGTGCACAAGCGCAACATCTACACCAAGATGGACGTGCATTCCCAGCAGGAGATCCTCTCGCTTATGGAGGATATTTCGCGATAGCGTGGCCGGACGGCGCGGCGCGCGGCGATTTAGCCGTATAATGACCTGATCTTTGAACGCTCTGGTAGTGAGGAATTTTTCATGGCTCTCTCAATCGGTATCGTGGGGCTGCCGAATGTCGGCAAGTCCACGCTGTTCACGGCGATGACCAACAAGGGCGGTCTGGCCGCCAACTACCCGTTCGCCACCATCGAGCCCAACGTGGGCATCGTGCCGGTGCCCGACGAGCGCTTGGACGCGCTGGCCGAGATCGACCACCCGGCGAAGATCGTGCCTGCCACGGTGGAGTTCGTGGACATCGCGGGACTGGTGGCCGGCGCCTCCCAGGGTGAGGGCCTCGGCAACCAGTTCCTCGCCAACATCCGCGAGACCGATGCCATCGCCGAGGTGGTGCGCTTCTTCGGCGATCCGGACGTGACCCATGTGGCCGGCAAGGTGGACCCGCAATCCGACGTGGATACCATCAAGACTGAGCTCATCCTGGCCGACATCGCCACGGTGGAGAAGGCCATTCCGCGCCTGGAGAAGGAGGCCAAGCGCGACAAGGCCGGCGTGGCGAAGCTGGAGGCGGCCAAGAAGGTGCTCGCAGGCTTGAACGAGGGTCATCGCGCCCGTACGCTGGGACTTTCCGACGACGAGGTGGCGGCCATCTACGAGCTGCACCTGCTCACCATGAAGCCGATGCTCTACATTGCGAATGTGGACGAGGACGCGGTGGATGCCGAACTGCCGGAGATCGACGGCTGTGTGCCCGTGCCCATCTCCGCGAAGGTGGAGGCCGACATCGCCGAGCTGGCCGAGATGGACCCGGCCGAGGCGAAGGAGTACATGGAGGCCCTCGGGCTTAACGAGAGCGGCTTGGCCCGCCTCATCCGCGAGGCCTACGCGCTTCTGGGCCTGCAGAGCTACTTCACGAGCGGCGAGACCGAGACCCGCGCCTGGACCATCCCCGTGGGCGCGAAGGCCCCCCAGGCCGCCGGCGTCATCCACACCGACTTCGAGCGCGGCTTCATCAAGGCCGAGACGGCCAGCTTCGAGGACTACGTGGCCCTCGGTGGCGAAAAGGGCTGCCGCGACGCGGGCAAACTGCGCCAGGAGGGCAAGGACTACGTCGTCCAGGACGGCGACGTGATGCACTTTAAATTTAACGTGTAGGAGCGAGGGAGGTGCAGCTCTCTCGGCTGCATCACTTTGGTAGAAAGGAGCGCGGCATGGCGGGTTTCAACGGACATGGGGATGATCGCGAGCGCAGGGGCGCACGACCCGATCGTGAGGCGCAGCGCGAGGAGCGGCGGCGCGAGGCGGCGCGGCATACGGGGCTGATGAAGGCAGCCTTCGGACGTGAGACTGGCGAGGCCATCGAGAACGCGCGCATCTACGAGGAGGGGGAGGGCCGCACGCTGCTGTGGGGCGCCGAGGCGACAGCTGCCGCGAAGGGAGCCGCGTCGATGGCCGAGGCCGACGCCGACGCAGCCCAGGCGGGCAACGAGGAGGCGCGCGAAGAAGCTGCCGTGGCTGAGGAGATGGCCGAGGCGGCAGAGGCTACGGAAGCGGCGGAGGCTGCTGCCGATGACGGCGCTGCTGCTGCGCCGACGGCGACCGAGACCGTCACCAAGGTGGTGACGTCGTTTGCCCCCGAGGCGCTGTACCGCGACGGCGAGGGCAAGACGATGATCGTGGACCCCGGCGCCTTCACGCGACCCGGCGGCGCCTACGAGGACGGAGCCTTCGGCCCCGAGCAGATCCTGTGCTCCGAGAGCAACTTGTACCCGGTGCTTCAGGCTCACAAGCGCGACTTCTACAATAAGAACCGCGACTACCGCCGTGGCTCGCTGTTCACCGACCGCGCCCTGTACGTGCCCGAGGTGCTGTTCTCCCGCGAGGGGGATACGCGCCGCGCCGACGTGCTGGTCATTGCCGAGCCCATCCGTGCCTATGCGCTGGAGAACCATCGCTCCGAGCGCGAGTGCGACAAGGCGCTCGCCGATCGCATCGAGGCCATCTTCCGTATCGCGGCCGCCAACGACGTGCAGACGCTCATCATGGGCGCCTTCGGCTGCGGGCGCAACGGGTATTCGTCCGAGCAGGTGATCGGGCTTATCCGCGCGTGGATCGACGAGCATCCCGGTGCGGTGTCCCGGGTGGTGTTCGCCGTACCTCGCATGCACGTGGATGCCTTCCGTGCCGCCTTCGGCAGCGACCAGGAGGAGAAGCCGGCGGTGGTCGAGGAGGTTGTCGAGCGCGACGAGGACGCCGCCGACGACTGGCGGGCCGTCGAGCTGCCCGAGGGCATTACGCTGCGCTAGGGCCATGGGAACTGACTACGAGACACACGTCGCCGAGGATACCGAGGACGTGGGGCCCGGCCAGCACCTGTTCGGCGAACCGCTGGAGATGTACTTGCTGCGCGAGCCGAAGCTGGCCGTGGCCTTCTCGGGCGGCTGCGACTCGTCGCTTCTGCTGGCGGCGGCGAAGCTCGCGGGCAATGAGGTGCGCGCCTATCTGGTGAAGACCGCCTTCCAGCCCTCTTTCGAATTGGATGACGCGCGGCGTGTGGCCGAGGCGCTCGACGTGCCCCTCACGGTGGTGGAAGCCGACGTGCTCGCGCAATCCGATATCTGCGAGAACCCGCCCGACCGCTGCTACCATTGCAAGCGCTTCATCTTCGATGCGGTGCGCCGTGCCGCCGCAGCCGACGGGTTCGCGGTCATCGTGGACGGCACCAACGCCTCCGACGACCCCGAGCGCCGCCCCGGCTTCAAGGCACTTGCCGAGGCGGGGGTCGTCTCGCCCTTGCGCCGCGCGGGCATGACCAAGGCCAACGTGCGGTCGGTTCTCGCGCACCTGGAAGAGTCGTTCGGCTTGGAGCCGGGTGCTCTCATGTCCGCCAAGCCGAGCTTTCCCTGCCTGGCCGTTTATGTGCCCGAGGGCGAGCCCATCACCCAAACCGCCCTGAACGCCGCCGCTAAAGCACGGGGTCTTTGATATTATGGGACGGCTAGATCACTGAACTTCTCATAGAAGGAGCCCGTTTCTATGACGCAGCATCTTTCCGAGGCCGACGTGCGGGGCATCGCCGAGTACGCGCGCATCGGCCTTGAGGCGGAGGAGGTCGTCACCATGACCGCCGACCTCAACGCCATCATCGACAGTCTTGCGCCCATCACCGAGTTCGATCTCGACGGCGTGCCGCCCACCTTCCATCCCATCGGCGACCTTTCCAACGTCATGCGCGATGATGAGGTCCGCGGCAGCTTCACTCAGGAAGTGGCGCTGGAGAACGCCCCGAAGCAGCAGGATGGAAGCTTCCTCATCCCATCCATCCTGGGCGAGGGGGGTGACCGCTAATGGCCCGCACTTTCGGAGAGATGTCCATTCGCGAGATCCAGGCCGGCCTCGCTGCCAAGGAGTTCTCGGCCGCCGAGGTGGCCCGCGGCACCTTCGAGCGCATCGCCGCGGCTGATGAGACGGTGCACTCGTTCCTGGAGACCACGCCCGAGCTGGCGCTCGACGCCGCCGCCCGCATCGACGCGGCCATTGCCGAGGGGCGCCTGGCTGAGATGGGGCCGCTCGCCGGCGTGCCGGTGGGCTACAAGGACAACATGAACCTCACGGGCACCCACACCACCTGCGCGTCGAACATGCTGCGCGACTATGTGTCGCCCTACACCGCCACCTGTGTGGAGAACACGCTGCGCGCGGGTGCTCTGCCCATCGGCAAGCTGAACATGGACGAGTTCGCCTTTGGATCCTCCACCGAGACCTCGGCCTTCGGGCCCACCCGCAACCCGTGGGATCTGGGACGCGTGCCCGGCGGCTCCTCGGGCGGCAGCGCGGCGGCCGTGGCGGCGGGCCTCGTGCCCGTGACCCTCGGCTCCGACACCGGCGGCTCCATCCGCCAGCCCGGCGCCTTCTGCGGCTTGGTGGGCGTGAAGCCAACCTACGGCGTGGTCTCGCGCTACGGCGTGGTGGCCTTCGGCAGCTCGCTCGACCAGGTGGGCCCCTTCGCCCGCACGGTGGAGGACGCGGCGCTTGTCCTGAACGCCCTGGCGGGCCGCGACGAGCTGGACTGCACGAGCCAGCCGTGCGACGTGGACTTCACGGCGAACCTCGCCGAGGGAGCGGCCGGCCTGCGCGTGGGCATCGTGCCCGCGTTCATGGACGCCGAGGGCCTCGCGTCCGAGGTGCGCGCGAAGGTGGAGGAGGCCGCCGCGGCGCTGGAGAAGATGGGCGCCGAGCTGGTGGAGGTGGATCTGCCCCACGCCCAGGCGGCCATGAGCGCCTACTACGTGCTGGGCCCCTGCGAGGCCTTCAGCAACCTGGCCCGCTTCGACTCGGTGCGCTACGGCTACT
>NZ_CAUASN010000013.1 GCF_958431955.1 uncultured Adlercreutzia sp.
GGGGCCGCCCCCTCGGCGCGCCCCTTCCCCACAAAACGCATATTTTTGTTCAAGTGCACTATTTATAAGTAAGTGACCTGTGGTTTCGCTGTCATTTGACCGTTGACCTGCGGTCAACAAAGCCCGTCTATACTCTTTCTTTGCCCAAAGGGCATTGACAGCGAGTGTGCTTCTAACGTTTAATGCACTTGCACAAATCGCTGCAAATTCTACCTTGGAAAGGGGTACCAATGAGCGATCCGAACGTGGTAGTGGCCCGCAACACCGAGGCGGCGCCGGTAAGCGACCTGTATTCGCAGACCGTGGCGTTCTCCCACTACAACAACCTCTCGGCCCAGCTTCCCATCGACCCGGCGACGGGCGCCATCGTGGCGGGCGGCGCTGCCGAGCAGGCCGAGCAGTGCTTCAAGAACATCCAGGCCATCGTAGAGAGCATCGGCCACGACATGAACGACATCATCCGCGTGTCCATCTTCCTGGCCGACATCATGGATCTGAACGCGGTGGAGAAGGTGCAGGCCTCCTTCTTCCCCACCTACCAGCCCGCCCGCACCGTGGCCGCCGTGGACGCGCTGCCCCAGGGCGCCCGCGTGTTCATCGAGGCGCTCGTGGACAACGGCGAGGGCACCCAGTCGGTACCCCAGGCCGGCGATCTGGTGAAGCTCACGAACAACACCCACGCCGCGCCCTACGATGCCACCTCCACCCAGACCGTGGCCTTCTCGCACTACAACAACATCACCATGCAGCTGCCGCTCGACCCGGGCACCGGCCGTCCGATCCTCGGCGATGTGGCCGCACAGACCGCCCAGTGCCTGCGTAACGTGAAGGCCATCCTCGCCTCGGTGGACGTGCCGATAGACGACATCGTGAAGGTGACCGTCTTCGTGAAGGACCTCGCCGCCATGGACGCTGTGAACGAGGTGTACCAGACCTTCTTCCCCGATTCCGGCATCGCGCGTGCCGTGAACTACCTGCCGGCCCGCACCGTGGTGCCCGTGAAGGACCTGCCCTACCACTGCGACGTGGCCGTTGAGGCCGTGGTGTCCCACGGCGACGGCACGCCGCCCCAGGCCATCGAGGACCGTCACGGCCTCATCATCGAGGCGAACAACACCGATGCCGCGCCGAAGTGCTCCTACAGCACCCAGACCGTGGCCTTCTCTCACTACAACAACATCTCCGGCCAGCTGCCGGTGGACCTTTCCGGCAACCTGGTGGCCGGCGGCGTGGCCGAACAGACCGCCCAGTGCTTGCGGTATGTGAAGGCCATCGTGGAGTCGGTGGACCACGTGGTGGAAGACATCGTGAAGGTGAACGTGTATTTGGCCGACATGGCCGACCTGGACGCCATGAACGAGGCCTACGCCGCCTTCTTCGGCGACCACAAGCCCGCCCGCAAGGTCGTGGGCTGCGGTGCGCTGCCCCACGGCGCCCGCGTCATGATCGACGCCATCGCCGGCAACTGGGAGGGCACCCCGCCCGTGGCCTAAGGCTTCGCACCCCTCTGCGCCTCGCGCTCTTGCATGCACTGGGAAGGGATCCGCAACGCAGCGGATCCCTTCCCGTTTTTCAGCATCTCGTCTCGTTTGTCGTATGGAGTCGCAGCAGTCGGCAACCGCGGCGGCCATCAGCGGGGAAACCGCCGCCGACGGGATCGCCGCCGACTGCGAAGGCGGATCTTACTCCTTCTCGGGAATGTACTCGGCGAGCAGGGCGATGAGGGCATGGGTGTTCAGCGGCTTGGTGGTGAGCGCCGTCATGCCGGCGTCGCGGGCACGGCGCTGCCCCTCCTCGAAGGCATCGGCCGTCTCGGCGATGATGGGCAGGCTCGCCGCATCGGGGCGATCGAGGGCGCGAATCTCGCGGGTGGCCTCGTCGCCGTCCATGCGGGGCATGCGCATGTCCATGAGCACGGCATCGTAGTAGAACGGCGCCACCGAGGCCACCTTGCGCACGGCCGCATCGCCGTCGCGGGCCTCTTCCACGGCAAAGCCGTAGTCCTTCAGGATCTCCATGAGAATCTCGCGGGACAGATCGTCGTCGTCCACCACGAGCACCTTGCAGCCCGTGAAATCGCGGCGGCACTCCTCGGCGGGCGCGGCCTTCTCGTCGGCGGCCTCCTCGGGAGAGGCCAGGCGCAGCGGCAGCGTGATGGTGAACGTGGAGCCGCGGCCCACGGTGCTCTCCACCTGAATCTCGCCGCCCATGAGGTCCACGAGGCTCTTGGTGATGGTCATGCCAAGGCCCGTGCCCTCGGTCTTGTTGGCGTAGCCGAGCCCGTCCCGCTCGAAGGGCATGAAGATGCGGTCGAGGAACTCCGGCGTCATGCCGCAGCCGGTGTCGCTCACCGTGATGACGTAGCTGCCGAAGCCGCGGGGCGCCCCGTCGCGCTCGGCAAAGGTCACCGTGACCAGGCCGCCGGCCGGGGTGAACTTCACGGCGTTGCCCACGGTGTTCACGAGCACCTGGTTCAGGCGCAGAGGATCGGTGACCACGCGCCCGTGGGCGAGCCCGGCGGCGTTCACCGTCAGATCGATGCCGCAGCTCTCGGCCTTGTCGCCGAACATGGTGGCCACATCTTCGGCCACCTCGATCAGGTCGACCGCATCCTCGTTGAACGACAGCTTGCCGCTCTCGATGCGGCTCACATCTAAAATGTCGTTCACGAGGTTCAGCAAGTGATCGCTCGACACCATGATCTTGCGCAGGCAGTCGCGCACCCGATCGGTGTCGTTCAAGTGGTCGAGCGCGATGGAGGCGAAGCCCGAGATGGAGTTCATGGGCGTGCGGAAGTCGTGGGACATGTTGGTGAGGAAGGTGGATTTCGCCTGGCTGGCATGCTCGGCCAGATCGAGCGCGTTCTGCAGCGCCAGCTTCTGCAGCAGCTGCTCGCGCATCTCGGCGGTGACGTTGCGCGCCGCGAGGATCACCTTGGAGCTCGGCTGCGGCAAGCGGATGACGCGCAGTTCCACGTACTGCTCCTCGTCGCCGAACAGGCGCCGGTAGCCCACCGAGAAGTCGGCATCGCCCTCGGCGAGGCGACGCCACAGCACCTCAGGCCCCACCTCGGCACGCACGCGGGGGCGGTCCTCTTCCACCACGTAGGTATCGATGTAGCGCTCCATGGCGGCCGGGTAGTCGCCCTCCTGCTCGCTGACGAGGGCGAACTGGGCCGTGTCGTCATCGCCGCGGCGGTACACCTCAAGCTCGTTGGTGTCCAGATCCACCAGGTACAGCGCGAAGTTCTCGGCGCCCAGGCTGTCGATGACCTCCACGTACTGCTCGCTTCTCAGCTCGGCCTGCTTGGTGCGGGTGAAGTCCTCTACGAAGCCGTAGGCGAAGCGCTCGGAATGTCCCGTGTGGTCCAGGCTGATGCGCAGCCAGCGCCCGTCGGGCAGCTGGCCCTCCTGGTAGAGGCTCGTCTGGTCGTTGAGGAAGTTCTCCATCTGGCGGAGCAGATCGTCGCCGGCGGTGGCGCCGAAGGTGAGCTCGATGAACTCGGCGAGGCTGATGTAGTTGGTGTCCACCCCGCTCTGCTCGCGGGCCGAGTCGGTGAGCAGCAGCTGCCGGTAGCGCATGTCGTAGAAGAACAGGCCCGCGCCGGCCTTGTCGAGCGAGCGCTGGGCCGGCACGATCCAGCTCGTCACATCCTGCAACGAGAAGCCGCACAGGCCCGGGGCCACCGGAAACGCCTCGGCGCGGAAGAACTGCTGCAGCATATCGGAGAGCGACTCGAACTGGACGACGCGGCCCTCGTAGGCCGCCTCGTAGAAGTGATCAAGCCAGGTGGGATCGCCGCCCCAGATGACGTACATGAGCGCGCCGGTGAGCTCTTCCACGGTGTGGTCGGTCACCGCCGCCATGGCCGGGTTGAGGTAGCGGTAGGCCGCATCGTAGGGCCGGCCATCGTCGTCGACGAGCACCTCGACGATGCCGAAAGGCTGCGGGCTGCGGTCGAACGTCATCGCCCAAACCTTCAGCATTTCATCCATGGCATGCTCCCGTCGATAGGCCAGCTGGAATTTTTTCCCATGATGCACGAGAACAGTGTATCACGTATCGACGAATCAGGCCCCCTGAATCGGAATCTTACCTGCGCAGACCTGGTTTTTTCCAGGCGTCTCCCATGGTGCACTTGCACAAAAAAGCCCGCCGCGTATCTGCGGCGGGCTATGCGTTTCGAAAGCTTGCGCTAGACGAGACTTAGGCCTCGGGCTCGGCCTCCTGATCCTGACCCTGCTCGACCTCGCTGGAAGCCGTGGGGATGGCGCCCTTCTTGAAGTGCATGTTGTCGTCGCCATAGGTCATGACGAGCTCGTCGCCCTCGAGCTTGGCCTCCTCGGTGGAACCCTCGAAGGTGAAGGCGACCGTGGTGGCGTCCTTGGCCTCCCAGGTGCCCTGCATCTCGCTGCCGAGCACGTTCAGCACGCAGGAGCCGTCCTCGTTGAACTGCATGTAGATGGACATGCCCAGCTTCGCGGCCTCGTCCAGAATCTCCGGCGTCACTTCCTGGCCCTCCACATTGCCGCTGGAGAGCACCCAGTCGCCCTGGAAGTTGGCCGCATTGTCGGCGGAGTTGCCGCCACCGCCGGCGCAACCCACGAGCGCCACGCACAGGGCCATCGCGCACACTGCTACCGCGAAGATCTTTGCCTTCAGTTTCATTCCCGCTCCTTCTGTCGGTTGGCTGTTACCTTAGCCGCCCTATCTTAATGCTTAGCCGCGCGATCAGCAACAAGCGATTTCGCCCGTTTGTCCGAAAAGAGGGCCGGGGAGCTTCTCCGCTGCATCGCAAAGCCGCTGTGGCCGCCCTCTCTCCCGGCGCGCCGCCGGCAGAGGCGCAGTCGCAAGACCGGGGGGCGCCTACCGGGCGTGGCCGGTGACGGGGCAGCGCAGGGGCGCGACGTCTTCGCGATGAAGGTACTGGCGCACGAAGCCGATGCCGGCCAGGGCGAGCGCCGCGCCGAGGCCCGTGTAGAAGAAGGCCACGAACCAGGCAGGCACAAGGCCGAAGGAGCGCAGGGCGATACCGCCGCCCATCATGACGGCCATGATGATATAGCCCTTCACGTCGAAGAACCGCAGGACGTGCATCTTCTCCTCGCCGTAGCCGTGTATGCGCGCGGCATGCTTGGCCACGAGCTTCGAGAACATGGCGTGGAAGGCGACGAACGTGGCGGGAATGCCGATGGCGAGCAGCCACGGGGCGGCCGCGCCGGTTGCGATGGCCTCGATGCCCATGCGCATGACCTGCGATCCGGCGATGAGCCACACGGCGGCCGCGATGAGCAGCAGGTACTTCGATCGAACTTTGAACATGAGTGCCTCCTCGGGCTGACCTGCGCGGGACAAATGCGAGGGGGCTCCCCCCCCCGGAGCCGGTTCCGCGCGGCCGGGCTGTTTTCTCCGCGCACGATACCACCCCGCACGGCCCCGTTCCACAAAGTGCGCTATGCTGACAGCAAAACTTCAGGAAGCCGTCACGCCGACCGTCGTCCGCGCTGCTCTTGATGGGGCACGGAACGCGACCCCCGACGGCGTCACGGCGATCCTTCGACGGGAGGGACAATCATGGGAGATTTCGCCAACCGGGTATTTTCGGTGGTGCGGCGCATACCCGCCGGGAAGGTGGCCACCTACGGCCAGGTGGGACGTCTCATCGGTGCGCCGCGTGGAGCGCGCTACGTGGGCTATGCCCTGCACGCCAACCCCGAGCCCGGCACCGATCCGGGCTGCATTCCCTGCCACCGCGTGGTGTTCAAGGACGGCCGCATGGCCACGGGCTTCGCCTTCGGCGGACCCGACGAGCAACGCCGCATGCTCGCTGCCGAGGGCGTGGCCTTCGACGAGGAGGGTCGCGTGCTCATGGACACCTTCCAATGGGATGGTCGCCCGGAACATGCCTCCGGCGACAGCGACGAGCCGCTTGGACCGCCGCCTGACTTCGACTGGGATGCCGAACTGGCGGAGTAGCCGTCATGCGTACCGAGTCGGCAACGGGTCTTCCACGATTGGCAACCTTCACGCGCCGCCGAACAACGAGGCTGCATCGCGAGAGATACCATGGACAAGGAAGCGCCGCAGCGAACTCTTCCGTTCCTTCCGCAGAGCTTGTCCTCCGACGCTTCAGCATATCCCTACGAGCAAAGGAGGCGCCCCATGCAAGATAAGGAACTGCTTGAGAAGATCATCGCAAAGCAGAGCATCGTCATTCCGGCCATAAAGAAGACTGGCGAAACTGAGAACATTCCTGAGAAGTTGCGTCATGCCATGGACGCGGCCGAGGAATGGGCCCTCGTCATTGAAAAGAAGGAAGGCCGCGACAAGGAGGCTCGTCGCTGGCCGGTGAAGCAGTTCGCAACCGAGGCCCACGAGCACATCGCGCTGTTCGATCACGAGACGCGCCAGCAGATCCAGGAATATTGCGAGCTGGTGAGCCGCCTGCCCTACGACGATGATGCGCCGCTCGGCGTGTAGCGCCTTTCTTCCCCTTTCAGTACCACATGCAAAGCGGCCGCCTTACGGTGGCCGCTTTTTTGCATGCAGAACTCCTTCGGGCAGGCCGGCAGAAGGGTGCCCGGCCAATGCTGCAACTGCCGAAGCCGCGCACGCCTACGTGAGCAGCAGCGTCGCTGCCACGAAGGCCGCCGTCACGAGCACGAAGCCGGCCGCGAGCGCCCAGGCGGCAGGGCGCCCCCAGTTGAGGGTCCAGCCGATGCCGAAGCGCTCGGGCAGAAAGAGGCTCGCGTCATCGGGATTCATGTAGAAGATGCCGAGCTTCCAGAAGCGATCGTCGTCGTGGGCCATGGCGTCGCTCTCGTCCATGCGCGCGATGAGGCGGCTGCCGTTCTGGCCGTACACAACGTTCACCGCCAACGCCGCCACGAGGATGATCGCGACGATGGCGACAAGCGGCACGAGCGTCTGCGCCAAAGTGAGCACGCCGACGAACGTGAGCTGCATGAGCGGGCCGATCAGGCTCGCGAGCAGACCCATTCCCAAGATGAGGATGCTCTGAGCGTGGGCGAACATGCCGTAGGCCCAGGCGCTGGCCGCCGGACGCGCCGGGTCGCTTCCCTTCTTCGAGCGCACGATGGACCACTGGCCCAGGCAGAAGCAGGCAGCCATGAACATCGTGAAGATGACGGGAAACGCCACGACACCCGGGGACTTGTCGGCCCAGCGAGTCACCGCGCCGTCGAGGTTCACCTGCATGGGGATGCGCTCGGGCATAGCGCCGTAGCCGGCAACACCGATGGCAAGGGTGAGCAGGATAATGGGCACGTACAGCAAACACCACCGCAGCGAGAGGGGCTTTGGGAACGAGTCGTCCCCCACGAAGGCCGAGCGCTGCTCGCCGGTCGCCTTCCACCCGCGCTCGCGCTTGTAGGCGGCCACCTTCGCGCGGGAGCGCAGCATGAGGGCGTAGCCCACCACCATGAGCACGAGGAACGCCGGGCAGAGCACGGCGAGGAAAACCTGGGTCGGGGCGAAGGCCAGCGAGAGCGCGGAGGCCAGGGTGAGCGCCGCCGTGAGCCCGAGCACCTTCACAGCGAAAGCGCGCTTGAGGCGCCGCAAATAGGGGTCGGCCTGGGCGGCATCGGGCACGGTGACGGCGAAGCACTCGCGCTTGGGCATGAGGTAGGGCGTGAAGGCGAACAGGGCGCCGGTCAGGGGAAGAGCGGCCACGATCACCCCCAGCAAGAGCATCATAGTCGGTTCGATAGAGGTCATGGGGCGTCTCCTTCTATGCGCGAGCAGATGCGGGGATGGCGGCCGCAGCGCGGCGGCCCGACGACAGGCGATCGCCGGCATCGGCAGCTGCGTTCGCTGCACCCTCCTCGGCCGGCGCGCCCATCACGCCGTAGGCGCGGGCGGCCTGGGCGGCGGCCGCCTCCAGGAAGGCGCCGCGCGCGCCTCCGCGGGCACGGTAGGCCAGGGCCAGCTTGAACAGCTCGTCTTCCATCTTCACCTGGGCGCGCTTGTCGGCATCGGCGCGGTCGGCGTCGGCCGGGTCGGCGATGACGGCGCCCGCACGGCCCCGCATGCGCACGTAGCCCTCGTCGCGCAGGACGGCGTAGGCCTTGTTCACCGTGTGCAGGTTGATGCCCAAGTCGCTCGCCAGCGAGCGCACCGACGGCAGTGCTTGGCCGGGCTCCAGCTCGCCGGTGGCGATGCCGGCCACAATCTGGTTGCGAATTTGCAGGTACAGGGGCTCCTCTAAGGCCCCGTCCACGGCGAGCATCATGGCGCTCCCCTTTCTCTTGACTTTCTGTTCTATTCGGATTATAACAGAAATTGTTATAGCTTCAATAGAACAAAATTGTCCTAGGAGGTATCCCATGAAACGAGTGCTCATCTTCCTCGCCATCACCTTCAGCATCACCTACGCCTACGAGTTCCTCGTGGTATACCCCCTGGCAGCGGGCACGGCGCCCTACGTAAGCGAATTCGTCTCGCCGACGCTGGCCTACATGGGGGCCGTGGCGCTCGTCATGCTCTTCCCCGCCCTGGGAGTGGTGCTCACGCGCGTGGTGACGCGCGAGGGATTCAAGAACTGCGTGCTGAAGCCGGCGCCACCCCGGCAATCGCTGCCCTGGTTCGCCGTGGCGTGGTTCGGGCCGATTCTTCTGGTGTTGGCCGGGGGAGCCGTGTACTACCTGCTGTTTCCCGGAGACTTCGACGCCGCCCTCACCTCCTTCGTGGAAGCGCAGCGGGCCGCCGCCGTGGCGAACGGCACCGACTCGGCGGCCCTTGCGGCCTTCGACGAGGCCGCGGCCGCGCCCCTCGCGATGGTCGTCAGCCTCCTCGGGGCCTGCGCCATCGCGCCGGCGCTCAACATCTTCACCACCTTCGGCGAGGAATGGGGCTGGCGCGGCTACCTCATGCCGAAGCTGGCATCCAGGTTTTCCATCGTGCCCACGCTGGTAATCACGGGCGTTATCTGGGGCCTGTGGCACGCACCCATCGTGGCGCTCGGGCACAACTACGGAACCGGCTACCCCACCGAGCCCTGGGGCGGCATCCTGGCGATGTGCGCCTGGTGCGTGGTTTTGGCCGTGTTCCTCGGCTACGTGACCATCCGCACCCGTTCCACTTTCGCGGCGGCCATCGGCCACGGCGCGCTGAACGGATCGGTGAACCTCGTCACCATCTGCTCGATCTCAGGCGGCAATCCCTTCGTGGGACCTTTGTGCACGGGCATCGTGGGCGGCCTTCCGCTGCTGGCCGTGGCGGTCCTCATGCTGTGGGACCTGCGCCGCCGCGAGAAAGCCGGCACCCTGCACGTCCCCGAAGCCGGCCTCCCCGACGGCGTGCGGAAATCCGATATAATCGAGAAGCTCCCTCCCCTGGAATAGGACGACCGATGATTCCTCGCATTAAACAGCTCGAGACCTTGCCGAACCTCATGCTTCGCGTGCGATTCGATGACAACCGCGTTGTCCTTTACGACGTGGGCGAAGATGCGGATGCTATTCCCTCTTACCGGCCCCTCGCAACGCTGACAGGCCTCTTCGCCCAAGCTCAATTGGATCAAAGTCGCACCTGCGTATTCTGGAACGATGAGATCGACCTTCCCAGTGATGCCATTTACGAATACGGGCGGGAACTGGCTCCAGCCGACAGATAGAGCTCACTTGTCCCATCGCGAGCGGGCCGTCGAAGTAAGGCCCTCAACGGCCCGCTCGCACGCCCCGACATAGACGTCCGTCACTCATCGTCGCCCTCATCCCAATCGATGAGGGCGAAATCGTCGATATCCCGGCGCGTATGGATGACGCGCCAAACAGTGAGCGCATTGTCGTCGTAGGTACAGAACACGCGATAGCTCCCAACGAGCCATGTGCGAAAGCTGCGTCGGCCAAGCGATTCATCGATAAAGGGCCTTCCGAGCGTCGGCATGTCGCAAAGTTCCTTCACGGCGGCTCGTATGCTCTCGTACGTTTGTCGCGCAGAGGCTGGGTTTCGGCACACCTCGCCCACGTAAATGACGATCGACTCCAAATCGAATGCAGCGCGGGGCCGGTAAACGGGCTCGCGCATCATGCCCCCCAAACTTCGAAAATACGTTCCATAGCCTCGTCGAGCGACGTTTGGGACACCGTCTCCTTGCGGTACTTCGCCTCGATCTCCGCCTCGCGAAGCTTGTGGACGTAGCGCTCATGCTGCCGCTGCTCCTCGTAGGCCGCGCAGTCTATAACCACAAGGCTCGCCTTCCCGTTCTTCGTCATGAAAATGGGCTGTTGGGTTTCCCGGGCCTGAGCGCAGACATCATTGAGCTCGGTGCGCAAATCGCTGATGGGGCGAATGAGGGGCACTGCCGCGGTCATAGAATCACCTCTATAAATAGGTAATAAATTTATCTATAATTTTATCATAGATAGCATAAGACTTCAAGGGATAACGCGAAAAGGCGCTCAGCGGAGAAGCATCGGCCAGCTTAGAAGGTCGCCACGCCGTCGAGCAGCGGCTCGATGTAGGCGAGCGGGGCGACGCGGACGCGCCCGCACCACGGAGCGCCTTCGGGTGCGAGCAGGCCCGGCTTGGGAACGATCATGGTGACGGTAACGTCGGCGCGCACCGTGTCGGCGGCGGCTGCGCCCGTCTGGGCCGAAAGGCCGCTCGGCACGTCGGCGGCCACCACGACCGTACCGCCGTTGCGGGCGTCGTTCACAGTGCGAATCCACCCGTCGAAGGGGGCCTTTACCGCATCGTGGGAGAAGCCCGTGCCGAGAATGGCGTCGATGGCGAGGGGCGCCGCCTCTAAAAGACTGGCGATTTCCCCGGCGTCGGGCGCGACGAGCACCGCGCTGCGATCGCCGAGCGCCGAGCAGGTCCGCAACGCCGCCGAACGGGCCGGCTCGGCCGTCAGATCCTCGGGAGCACGGGCCGTCACCACGCGCACGGGAATGTCCCACCGATCCAGGTACTCGGCGGCCACCCAGCCGTCTCCCCCGTTGTTGCCGTTGCCGCAGAAGATGACGATGGGGCCTTCCCCTTCCAGCATCTTGCGCGCCTCGAAGGCCAGAAAGCGGCCCGCGCGGCGCATGAGCGTATCGAGCGGCGTGCCGGCAGCGGCGATAGCCTGCTCCAGCGCCACCACCGCAGGCACATCGAGCACCGGCGGCTCAAAGGGCGTGACCGCCTCGGCCACGGGCCGGTAGGCCTCCACGAGCCGCGGCAGCGACCACACGGCGTTGGCGGGGCTCGTGGACGGCAGCTTCTCCGCGCCTATTCCCGTGTCGGGCTCGCACAGCTTCCCGTAGAGCCGCGCCGAGGTGGCACCCGTGCAGAACACGCGCCGCACAGGCACCGTGCCCAGAATACGCGCAAGATCGTTGGGACGCGCGTTGGCGATGGAGGCGTCGGAGGCGCCCTCGATGTCGCAGGAGGCCAGCACGTCCCACAGCGCTATATGGTGGCGCAGCAGCAAATCGGTGCGCTCGGCGTTGTCCTCGGGCACCGGCTCGTCAAACAGTGCCGCCAGCACCGGCCAGAAGCGGTTGCGCGAATGCCCGTAGAAGAACGCCGCCTCCCGCGAGGCCGGCGAGGGCATGGTTCCCAGCACGAGCACCTCCGAGCGCCCATCGAACACCGGCTCGATGCCGTGCTCGATATGCTCCACCTGCGCCATGGGGCCCTCCCTTCACTTGCACCTTGCGCGCCGGCAAAGGCGTTTTCCCGGAAAACTATAATACGGAATCCCCAAAAATCGAATGCGATAAGCGCGCAAGAAGGCAACTTGTCGAACATCCTTCATGCAGAATGCTCGATAGCCGTACCAGAGCCGCCAGCTTGCACGCACTCGACAATCCTTTCCTCAAGCGCCCGCCAAAAAACGAAGTCTTGACTTAGAGTTTACTCGAAGTTTTACCGTTGGAACCAAGATTCCGTCGGAAAGGAACCCTCATGACCAAAGTAGTCCAAACCGCCGGCCGCGATGCGCTCGGCACCGAGAACCCGGAGGCGCACGGCGGTCTGTTCGGCCTGGGCGCCCCCAACGACGCCTACGCGCAGTACTTCACGGGACGCTCGTACCTCAATCCGCTGACCGACCCCGCGCAGACCCAGTTCATCGCCAACGTCACCTTCGAGCCCGGCTGCCGCAACAACTGGCACATCCATCACGCCGCCGAGGGCGGCGGCCAGATCCTGCTCGTCACCGATGGGCGCGGCTGGTACCAGGAGTGGGACCAGGATGCCCGGGCGCTGCTGCCGGGGGACGTGGTGTACATCCCCGCGAACGTGAAGCACTGGCACGGGGCGGCGGCCGACAGCTGGATGAGCCACGTGGCCTTCGAGGCCCCGGGCACCGAGTGCGCCAACGAGTGGTGCGAGCCCGTCACCGACGAAGAGTACGCCGCACTGTAAGGCGACGGCGAGCGAAAGCCCCCGAGCTGACACTCGACTCGGGGGCTTAATTGGCTTCTAACATTTTCTAACATTTTCTAACATAGTGCCAGTCCGGATAGCCCAATTATTCTCTCTTGCAAATAGTCTAGCGGTTCGCTAGAATTTTCTTGCGCCGAGAAGTTCCCCCTTCGCCGTCGTGCAGCGGGCTGGGGGCGTGTTCCGTGCACCGGGCAGGTCGAGAGTGGCGCACGGCCTGTCGCCTGCGAGAAAGGTGCATGATGGGCGTTATCAAAGCCGTGTGCACAAGCGATGTCAAGGGAATCCAGAAAACCGAGCAGGCCGCTATCGAGCTTCGGCCCGATTGGGGCATCGAGGGCGATGCCCACGCCGCGCCGTGGCACCGCCAGGTGAGCCTTCTGTCCTACGAGCAGATCGAGGCCTTCAAGAATCGTGGCGCCGAAGTGGGCAACGGTGCATTCGGCGAGAACATCATCGTGGAGGGCTTCGATCTGAAGAACCTTCCCATCGGCACACGCTTCGCCTGCAACGACGTGGTGCTGGAGCTGACCCAGATCGGCAAGCAGTGCCACGCCCACTGCGCCATCTACCACCAGATGGGCGACTGCATCATGCCCCGCGAGGGCGTGTTCTGCAAAGTCATCGAAGGCGGCACCATCGCCCCCGGCGATGCCATCGAGATCGCAGGATAGCTCGCGACGGACAACCGAAGGCCCCTGGAATTTCTGCGTACGCACGAATTTCGACTCTTTTATGAGAAATTTCGTCGTACGCAGAAATTTTGTTTTATTCTGCGATAATTGCGCCGTACGCAGAAATTAAAGGAGAGCCATGAGCCCCGTTTACACCTCGAAAGACCTTGGAGCAACCATCCGCGCCGAGCGGAAACGCCAAAAACTCACCCAAACCGAACTGGCAAACTTGTGTGCTGTCAGTCTCTCCTTCATTTCCAACCTAGAAAACGGCAAGGCAACGGCGGAGCTTGAGAAGGCCTTGAAGGTGCTGAGCACCCTCGGCCTCGATATCGCGATCACGAAGCGAGGCGAATAGAGCTACTTCACCTTCTCGGCGCGCTGTGCCTCGAGCCAGTCCACCAGCTCGGGGATGCCTTCGTGGGTGCGGGCGCTCGTGACGAAGATGTCGAGTGCGGGGTTCAAAAGGCGCGCCTGCTCCTTGAGGCGGTCCATGTCGAAGTCCTCGTTCAAGGGCAGGTAGTCGCACTTGGTGACGATGAGCGCGTCCACGGCGGCGAACATGGGCGGGTACTTCATCACCTTGTCCCATCCCTCGGGAACCGAGAGCAGCATGACCCGGGTGTGTGCCCCGGTGTCGAAGTCGGCCGGGCACACGAGGTTGCCGATGTTCTCCAGGAACAGGTAGCCGAAGCGGTCGCCCCCGAAGGCCTCGAAGGCCATCTCCACCATGCCCATCTCCACGTGGCACACGCCGCGGGTGTTGAGCTCCACCGACTCCACGCCGGCCTCCTTGATCTTGAGCGCGTCCACGTCGCTCTCGAGGTCCGCCTCGATGACGCCGAGCGCCTCCACGCCGCGGCTGCGCAGCTCCTTGATGATGGCGAGCAGGATGGTGGTCTTGCCGGCGCCCGGGCTCGCCATCACGTCCACGAAGAACGTGCCCTCCTCGGCGCGCGCGGTGCGGAACGCGTCGGCCGCCTCGTCGTTGGCCGCCAGGATGTTCTTCTTCACTTCGATAACGCGCTTGTTGTCCACGAGGATCTCCTTCGCTCAAGGCCGGCGCCGCCGCTGCGGCGCAACTGCTTTTTCTCTCGTAGCCATAGTAACCGCGCGACCCCCTTCCGCGCAATTCACAATGGGAATCGGCTATGCAGATTGCCAGAATCGTCCATGCAGATTTTGCAACCGGCCTCTTAGAAGATGACGAAGATGCCCGCTTGTCCCCGCGCGATGCTAATCTTGGGAGGCAGCCGCCGTAACCAAGTCGATGAGATCCTCCTTGGAGTGAATATCGAGCTTCTGGTAGATGTGCTTGATATGCGTTGCCACCGTGTTCTTCGAGATGAACAGTTTCTCGCGAATATAGGGACGGCTGCGGCCCTGGGCCAGGAGAAACGCTATCTCAGTCTCACGATCGGACAGGCTGAAGCGCTCCTGCAAGCGCAGGCAGCCTTCCATAAGCGCGCGCTCCACCGCGTTTGTTCCAGAAAGCTGCTCGCCATCCTCGATCGGCTTTCCGGAAGGAGCCACGATGCCGGCAAACGAGACAAGGCAGACGAGCAGCAGCCCCACGGTAGTGAGTGATACGCCCGCGGCAACGCACGCCTCGCCCCCGATATTCCCCACAAGCACGCCCAGCTGCACCGCGCCGTTAAGCAGTCCCACACCCAAAACCGCCGGCACCTTCCCCTGCTTGGCGAGTGTCAGCGCGAAGAGGTAGACGAGCACCTGGATAAGCGAATCAAGCGTCGCGCTGATGGCGCTGGCAGCAAATCCCGGCCAGAGACCCGGCATCTCCCGCAGCACAAGTGTCGCCACGGTAAAGGGCACGGCCCATCGAAACAGCCCCGAGAAGCTCACCTTCTTCGAGAAGAAGACGATGGCCACCCCCAGAGCAACGCTGGCCAAGCTGGAGAGAAGCATGGCGACATCGAAATCAATGAGCGCGTGAAGACCATCACGCGTTTCCGCAAGCGAGGAAAGCCAGCCTACCGACATATAGAGCACTCCCAGTACGAGCATCACGCGAAGGAGATAGAACCTCCATACTCGCTCGATCGGACTCCGACCACCACTACCCTCGTCGATGTGGGGCTCACCGCAAAACGGTTCCTCCTTGCACGCGACATCCTCAAACCGCACCCTCGTCTCACCGCCACGCACGCACAAAAGGAGCAGAACGCCCGATGCCAAGGGAAGAAACATCGTTGCCATCAGCCCCGCCGGCCCCTGCAAGTGGGGAAAGACCACCCCACACGGCACGATAATCACAGAGGAAAGGGGGATGGCCACTTCCAGCTCTTCGATATCAAGCGCCATGAGCGCCTGAGCCCACAGTAGGCTGAGCAGAGCATAACCTATACCCGTAAGCAGTCCGCCCGCTCCCGAAAGCATTGGAACCCCTACGCCCAGATACGAAAGCATCGTGCCAACCGCCATCAAAAGCGGTGCTCCCAGACGCAAGGGCAACCACAGCGATGAGGCTCGGGGGATGCGGCTGAGAACCGCACCGCCAATGAGGAACACGATCACCACCGCCGCAGCCGAAGCGAGCCATGACGCGTCGGCATTAATGGACTGCCCCTGACGCTCGGAGAACAGCGCCGAGGTGGAGTACGAGCAGTACAGCCATGCCCAAACGAGCCCAATGCCCATGTAGCGCAGCTTGAAGGCAGATTCAATATACCCAAATGATGCCAAAGCTCTTCCCTGAGCTATCGCCCTCTTCACCGGCTCCCCCCTTACGAAAACATACAGAACATCACGCAGCCCGAGGTATTGCCATGCAAGTTCTCCTAGGGGAAAGTATACCGTTCCCCATGTCTAACCCTTCGAAAAAAGCCCTGGTAACTGCATCACCTCAGAAGGGTGATTTCCCCAATCCCCGCTGCAGGGCGATAGATGACGAGCCCGCATTCTCCTACGGTTCCCTTGTGCCGCGCGCTTCAATCCACTCGCGCAGGACGAAGCACCAGGAGAGCGGTACGCGCAAGAATCACTGACAGGAGGGATCTATGAGCAACGAATCCATGAGCATGAATCGCCGCGACTTCATCGGCCTCGGGGCTGCCGGAGCCGCCGTTGTCGGCGCCCTGGGCCTTGCGGGCTGCGCGCCAAGCACTCCCACCGAGAAGAGCCTCGGCGAAACAGGTGCTGCAACCGATGCCCCGGCCGCATCCGATTGGCTCGGCACTGAGCCGGAAGTCGCCGAGGCCGATATCACAGAGACCCTGGACACCGACTTCCTCATTATCGGCGCCGGCACGGCAGGCCTCGCGGCGGCAGGTGCCGCCGGCGATCTGGGACTCGACTTCATTATCTGCGACAAGGCGAACCAGGTACCCGAGACGCGCGAATATCTGGGCGGGGTTGACACCGCTTATGCCAAGGCGAACAACGTGGAGATCGACAAGCCCAAACTCCTCAACGAGCTGACACGCTACGCCTCGGGCAAGTGCAACCAGAAGCTCATCAAACGCTGGATCGATGACTCAGCCGAGTATGTCGATTGGGTGACCGAAGTGATGAAGGACGCAGGCAAGGAAGTCATGCTCGATATGCCGCCTGCCCATGCCACTGGCGGCACCGACTACTACGTGCCCTACGTGCAGCATCTGTGGGAACCCTCCTACGTGCCGCCAACCCGCAACGATGTCATCGCCGAACGTCTTTCCGCCCAGGGCCACGACATCCTCTTCGAGCACACCATGGTGAAGCTTGTCCACACTGACGGTAAAGTGACCGGTGCCATCTTCGAGACCAAGGACGGATACAAGCAGATCAACGCCAAGAACACACTGCTGGCCACCGGCGGCTACGCTGCCAACCCTGTGATGATGCGCGCCCTCCAGCCTGCCGCCGTGGGTTGCTGCACCGCCTCCAGCTTCAACCCCACCTGCACCGGAGACGGCATTCGCGCCGGCCTGTGGGCCGGAGCCTCCAAGGACATCGATGCCGCGCCGATGATCTTCGACCGAGGCGCCGTGGCCCCGGGCGTCGATGCCGGCTACGAGGGAACTGACGAGGCGGCGGTTTTCCGCGGCAACATCTTCCAGGAGAATATCGGCAGCCAGCCCTTCATGAAGGTAAACCGCCGCGGCCAGCGCTTCGCCAACGAGTCTTCCCCCTATGATTTCATTTGCTTCGCCGCTAATTACCAACCCGGCGGCGTATGGTGCCAAGTGTACGACAGCAACATGATGGACGACATGGTGCGCTTCGAGACCGTGGGCTGCTCCCGCGTGGTGCCCTATATCGAAATGGGCATGACCTTCGACGAGTACACCGCCGCCTCTCAGGAGTCCGGCATTCTCATGAAAGCCGACACGCTTGATGAGCTGGCCGACTTGCTCGGTTTCACTGGCCAGGACAAGGATAACTTCCTCGCCGAGGTGGAGCGCTACAACGGCTTCTTCGACAACCAGGTAGACGAGGACTTCGGCAAAGAGGCCTATCGTCTGTCGGCCATTCGCCAGGCGCCCTTCTACGGCTGCTGGTTTGGCGGCTCGCTGCTTACCACCATTGACGGCCTGCGCATCAACGAGAACTGCCAGGTGCTCGATCCCGAGCTGAACGTCATCGAGGGGCTCTATGCCGCCGGCGACGTCTCTGGCAGCTTCTTCTCGGGCAACTACCCCGAGTACATCGTGGGCGTGGCCTGCGGTCGCAGTTCGGTGGAAGGCCGCCACGTGGCCAAGCTGCTGGCCGGAGCCGCTTAAGGCGGACTGCCCGCCTCACCGCAGAGAGCGCACTCTCGAAAACGAGTCCACCGTAATCCGTTTCCGAGCCCTCCCTACCGAAATCCAGCCAATGCGTGCTGGATTTCGGCTTTTTTTGCTTAGAAAGCACGGTTTTGTTACCGCAGGGGCGGCTATTCCCCTTCCCTGTCATACACCACCTGGGAAAATGCTGGCGTTGTAATACGCTCGGGCCCTCTTTGCGCCGTTTTCCGTCACAAAACCGTGTTTTTCAAGCCAGAATATCCATTTCAAGCGTGCTATAGTGAGCGCGTTGGCTTCAAACGCAGCGAAAACGACAAAAGGAGCCCTCATGGTTACCACCGAAGTAGCCTTCGCCCGCTCCACGTGGCGGAAATCCCGGGAGTTCAACGACGGCGTGCGCGACCTGGCGCGCCGTATGCCCATGGAGCTCGTACGCCTCTACGTCACCGAGGGCGCCCGCACGCCGCGAGTGCCCCTCACCTGCTACGATCGCATCGACGAGCTGCGCGCCCTGCGCCGCGAAGCCCTACTCGGGGAAATGCCCGCGGTGGAGGCCCAAGCGCAGATCTGGCTCGACGAGCACCCCGCCGAAGCCGCCCGCATGGCCGCCAAGCACCGCCGCAGCACCGCCACCCCCGACATGCTCCTGGGCACCGCCGTTATGAACGGCGAGAGCCCGGCCGCCGGCTTCTCGCCCGAGACCTACCTCATCGCGCCGAGCCTGCGGGTCTACGAGCTGTTCATGTGGTACGACGAGAGTGAGCGCTGGCTCCATAATTAACGGAAGGCCTGGCCCCAGAATTAACGGAAGGTGCCCGGCCGCACGTGCATGCAGTCGGGCACCTTCGCCCTGGTTTTCGATCCGAGTCTCAGCGGCCTCGGGCCGACCGGACTCCTTAGGCCTCGGGCCGCCCAGAGTCTTTAGGCCTCGTGGCGCTTCTCATAGAAGGCGGCCAGCTCGGGCACCATCTTCTCGAGGGTCGGCTGGTCCTCGTAGGCCATATGCCCGTTCTCGTGCACCTTGTACTCGATACGGCTCGTGATGGACTCGGGCAGGAACATCTTCGAGATAGAGTGCTTCACGTTCCAGAACGGCGTGGCCGCATCATGGATGCCGCCGAAGAACAGCACGCGGCAGAACGGGTTGCGGCGCAGGGCCGTGCCCATGTCGTAGGCGGTGTTGGGGCACTGCGGCGCGCCCATGGTGCCGGGGGCCTGGTGCGTCCAGTTCCAGCCCGCGTTCACCTTGAAGGAGAGCAGGATGTTGATGGGCGATCCCTTAAAGCCGGTTTCCTGGACGAGCTTCATCCAGGCGGACTCGTCAGGCGTCATGATAGCGTCGCCGGAGGGATCCTCGCCGGCGAAGAACTCGTTGTCGCCCTGCACGTCCATATAGGCCGGCTCGGTGAAGCGCGTGTCGTAGCGACCGCAGAACAGGCCCTCGTCGGCCATGATGTTCTTGCGGAAGGTGTCCAGCTCGATGCGCAGATGCCGCTTCTCGATGAACTCGGCGGGAAGGCCGATGAGCTCGCTCATCTCGACGGCCAGATCGTGCTCCTCGGCCGGGGTGATGGAGTCGCTCGCGATAAGGGCGCGGCCGTACTTCTCGTCCACGAACTTCCAAGCCTTGTTAAACCACTCGAACTGGTCCACGCCCGCGCCGGCCTTGCCGAAGTAGTTGGCGGTGGCGGCGTAGACGGGCACCATGCCCATGTAGTACAGGTCGTTGCCCGACAGGGTGGGCGCGTAGTCAAGAATGGTGGACTGCTCGATCACGCCCGTGAGCGCGATGCCGCGCTCGCCGAGCAGGCGCATGAGCACCGAGTTGCGCATGGTGCCGTAGGACTCGCCGTACAGGTACAGCGGCGTGTTCCAGCGCTCGTGGGTGGTGAGCCACTGGGCGATGCCGCGCATGAAGGCGTCCGCGTCGCCGTCCACGCCCCAGACCTTCTTGGCGTCGTAGCCCTCGGCCACCTTCGAGTAACCGGTGCCCATGGCGTCCAGGTACACCAGGTCGGTGGAGGGCAGCAGCGAATAGGGGTTATCCTCGGGAGCGGTCGGGCAGGGCAGCTGCTTGATGGAGGTGATGGGCACGCGGCGCGGGCCGAGGCCGCCGATGTTCACCATGGCCGACGAGCCGCCGGGGCCGCCGTTCCAGCAGAAGGTAACGGGGCGATCGGCCTTGTCCTGCTCGTCGCTGACATAGGACAGGGCGAACATGTGCCCGATGAGCTCGCCGTCGTCGGTGTGCAGCGGAAGCATTTCGGCGGTGGCGGTGTACTTGATGGTCTGCTTGCCGTTCGTCCAGGTCATGTCCTTGCTGGCCGGCTCGGGAACCGGCTGCTCGGGTTTGGGGCTCTTCCCGTCGTTCATGGTGACGGTGAAGGAGGGGCTGGTCTCTGCCATGGTTGGCTCCTTAGTCTTGAGACGCGCGCCGCGCGGCGGAAGAGGCGGCGCGCTTTCCATACCACGCTTAGCCTACGCCTCCCGCGCATCGGCGACGATGCGCGAGGCCCCCTTGTCATGGAATACGGGGGAAGACGTGGCCGCGCCGTGAACTGACCTGCGCTTTCTCCACGATTCGGGCGCCAGCAGGCGTGCGGCGCGGATTGCGGGTCCAAAGCGCAGCGGAGGCGCAAACCCTGGCGAGGCCCGCGGGCTGTGAGCCCGTCCGCGGGCTTGCGCCGCGGCCGCTTCCCCGTTTCGTTCCCGTTAATAGTGACCATTACCCTTTACTTTACTACAGTAGAGCACTATAGTATCGGCAGCATTATCACCGTGTCGATAGTGCCGCCTTGGCCGGGAGCAGCGCGCCGCGCGTCCGCCCAAGGCGCCCGCAGCGCATACCGAGGAGAAGGAGCCGCCCATGAGCGCACCCTACGACAACGACAATCCCGCCGCCACGCCGCCGGCCCTGCGACGGCAATTCGGCCTGCGCGAGGCCATCACCATCACGGTGGGCACCGTCATCGGCGTGGGCCTGTTCACCACGGGCGGCAACATCGTGGGCCTCATGGGCCCGGCGGTCATCATCGCCACACTGGTGGCCATGCTCGTGTCCATCTACCCGGCGCTGCTGTACGCCGAGATGGGCGCGGCGCTCCCCTACGCCGGGGGCACCTACCAGTACGCGGGCCTGGGGCTCGGGCGGCCCTTAGGCATGCTCGCCGGCTGGAACTTCATCATCTCGCTTGTGGCGGTGACCGGCGGCGAGTCGCTCGCCTTCGCCTACTACTTCAAGACCATCTTCTTAGCCTTAGGCGTGGAGCTGCCCGTACCCGACGTGGTGCTCGCCTGCGCGGCGCTTCTGCTGTTCATCGTGACCAACGTGCGCGGCGTGCAGATCACCGGGCGTCTGCAGAACGGGTTCATGTTCTTCTTCTGGGGCGTGGCCGTCATCTGGTTCCTCACGATGATCCCCAACGTGAGCCTGCCCACCTTCGTGACGACGCCCGACTTCTTAGGCTCCATGGACGCCTTCGGGTTCATCGCCGCCGTGGCCATGATCTGGTGGTGCTTCGCCGGCTTCGAGACCTGCTGCGGCATGGGCGAGGAGATCCGCTACCCCTCCATCAACATCCCGCGCGCCTTGAAGCTCGCGCCCTTCATCATCTTCGCCGTGAACGGGGCCTTCCAGTGGTTCCTCGTGGGCATCACGCCGGTAGACGCCATCCCCGGCCTGGCCGAGGCGGCTGCCCCCTACGCCGAGGCCATGATGTCGGCGGGCATCCTGGGGCTGCCGCTTCTGCTGCTGGCCCTGGGCGTTGCCTTCGGCGGCGACTTCTCCACCTTGAACGCGTCTATCGCCGTCCCGCCGCGCTACCTGTTCACCATGGCCCGCGACGGCGCCATGCCCCGCGTGTTCGCGAAGGTGCACCCGCGCTTCCGCACGCCCTATGTGGCCATCATCGCGCTCGGGGCGCTGTCCATCCTGCTCGTGGCCACCTCCACCCTGGACTTCATCGCGTCGCTGTCGCTGTTCGCCGATCTGTTCTACTACATCATCGGCATCGCCGCGGCCTTAGGGCTGCGCCGGCGCATGCCCGATCTTACGCGCCCCTTCCGCGTGCCGGGCGTGGCCGTGGGCGTGCCGGCGTCCATCGTCATCTACGCCATCATGATGAGCCAGCTGGGCACCAAGCCTTTGGTGGTGGGCGCCATCTGGTGCGTGATCGGCCTGGTGGTGTTCTTCATCTGCCAGAGCCGCTACGGCAAGCCCGAGCCGGTATCGGTGGCCGAGGCGCTGCCCGGCGCGGCCGATGTGCCCGACGCGCAGGAGGCCGCACGCATGGACCGCGAGTACCGCGTGTGGAAGATCGTGGTAGCCGCCTGCTGCGTCGTGGTGGCCCTGCTGTATGCGGTGCCGATGCTGATAGGGTAGGAACCGGCGAGGAGACGCACGCTTTCAGGCAGCCGCAAATCCGTCCGCAGGCGCTCGCCCTTCGGGGCGGGCGCTTTTCATTGCCGTGGCTGCCCCTACTCCCCGAACTGCATGCGGTAGTAGCGGGCGTACACCCCGCCGCGGGCGAGCAGCTCCTCATGAGTGCCCTGCTCCACCACATGGCCGTCTTCCACGACGGCGATGAGCTGGGCGCTGCGAATGGTGGAGAGCCGGTGCGCGATGGTCATCGTAGTGCGACCGCGCGAGAGCTCCTCGAGGGATGCCTGGATGGCGTGCTCGCTCTCGTTGTCGAGCGCGCTGGTAGCCTCGTCCAAAATGAGAATGCGCGGGTCGCGCAGGAACACGCGGGCGATGGAGATACGCTGCTTCTGGCCGCCGGAAAGCCGCGTGCCGCGCTCGCCGACCGGCGTGTCGTAGCCCTCGGGCAGCGAGCAGATGAACTCGTGGATATTGGCCTTGCGGGCCGCCTCCTCGATCTCGGCCTGGGTGGCACCGGGGCGTCCGTAGGCGATGTTCTCCCCCACCGTGCCCCCGAACAGGTACACGTCCTGCTGCACGATGCCGATGGCCTCGCGCAGGCTCGCCAGGGTCACATCGCGCACATCCACGCCGTCGATGGCAACCGCGCCGCCCTGCACATCGTAGAAGCGCGGCAGCAGCGAGCACGTGGTGGTCTTGCCGCCGCCCGAGGGGCCGACGAGCGCCACAGATGTGCCGGCGGGCACCGAGAGGGTCAAGCCGTCGAGCACGGGATGCTCTCCGTCGTAGGAGAAGGTCACATCGCGGTACTCCACCGCCCCGCGCACGTTGCCTCCGCAAGCACCCTCCAACGTCGGCGCGCCGGGCTTGGACGCCACATCGGGCCGCTCGGCGAGCACCTCGATAAAGCGGCGGAAGCCCGCATAGCCCTTCTGCAAAGTCTCGGTGAAGTTGATGAGCTGCTCTACGGGAGCCATGAAGATGCCCACGTACAGGGCGTAGATGGCAAGATCGGTGACGGCGAGCGTTCCCTGAGCCACGAAATAGCCGCCGCCGACCACGACGATGGTGTACAGAATGCCCGTGAACAGCGAGTTCAATCCGTGGAAGGCTCCCATGAACTTGTAGGAGCGGTTCTTGGTGTCTAGAAACGCCTCGTTGGCCGCGCGGAACTTCTCGCGCTCGGCATCCTCGCCACCGAAGGACTTCACCACGCGGATGCCGCCGAGAGAATCCTGCACAGCCGCGTTGATGCCGGCCATGCGCTCGCGGTTCTCGCGGAATATCTTGCGCCGCCAGTAGTTCAGCGCGAAGGACAGCGCCGCCATAACCAGGGTCACGACGAGCATGATAGCCGCAAGCGGGCCGTTGATCATGAACAGCAGTACGAAGGATCCCGCGATCTTCAGCGTGCAGATGAACAGGTTCTCGGGACCGTGGTGCGCCAACTCGGAGATGTCGAACAGGTCGGTGGTGATCTTCGACATCATGACGCCGGTGTTGTGGCGGTCGTAATAACCGAATGACAAGCGCTGGTACTGCTCGAACAGATCGCGACGCATGTCCGCCTCCATGCGCGCGCCCATGACGTGGCCCCAGTAGGTAATGAACCACTGGCAACCGGTGCGGGCGAGGTACAGCGCCACGAAGAGCACCGCGATGAGCCCCAGGCTCGCGAGAATCACCGAGGGCGCTTCAAGGAAGAACTCACGCGTGAAGAAGTTCAGCAGCTGGGGAAAGGCCAGATCGACACCGGCCAGCACGCAGGCAGCCAGAAGATCGGCGAAGAAGAGCGCCTTGTAGGGCTTGTAGTAGCCCACGAAACGCCGTAGCACCTCGGCGGCGGCCACCTCGGCATGAGACTCGCTTGCCGCCGCATCAAAGGGGGCAACGCGTCCCTTGCCGGCAACGGAATCGCAGCGGCGCGACGGGGACTGCCCGGCGCTGTGACGAGCGGTGCCGCTCTGGGGCGCCCCATCACCGTGATATGTATTATTCTCGCTCATGGCTATATCATACGCTTTCAAACGCTCATGAGCGGGGAACGTTTCGGCAACCTGGCGCCTTCATTTCCAAAGCGGACCCGGTTCCGAGCAACCGCGAAAAGGCACGTGCCTTTGAGCAACCGCGAAACCGTCCTCAAGCGCTCGTCCCTCGGGGCGGGCGCTTTTCTCTGCCTGGGCCCCGTCTATCCCAGTGCCACGTCCAAGACCATCATGAGGACGAAGCCGAAGGCCACGCCGATGGTGCCGATGTTGGTATGGTGGCCCTGCTGGGTCTGGGGAATGAGCTCCTCGGTGACCACGTACATCATGGCGCCGGCGGCGAAGGCCAGCACGTAGGGCAGAAGCGGGGTCACGAGTCCCGTGATGGCCAGCATGAGCACCGCGCCGGCCGGCTCTACCGCGCCGCAGAGCGTGCCGGCGATAAAGGCACGGGGCCGTGAGAGGCCATTGGTGGTCAGCGGCAGCGACACGATGGCCCCTTCCGGCACGTTCTGGATGGCGATGCCGATGGACAGCGCCACCACCGCCGAGAGCGTAATGGTCGGATCCCCCGCCAGAAAGCCCGCGAGCACCACGCCCACGGCCATGCCCTCGGGCAGGTTGTGGATGGCCAGCGCCGCCATCATCATCGCCGGCTTCTTCAGCGTGGACGCGGGGCCCTCCGGCTCGTCTGAGCCCACATGCAGATGGGGCGTGAAGTGGTCGATGGCCAGAAGCAGGAACATGCCGCCGAGAAAGCCCACGGCCACGGGCAGCCACGCGGGCACCGGGCCGCCCTCAGACGCCTCGAGCGCGGGCGTGATGAGGCTCCACACGCTGGCGGCGATCATCACGCCGGCCGCGAAGCCCAGAAGCGCCTTCGTGAACCGCTCGGGCATGCCGTGGCGCATGAGGAACACGAGCGCCGCGCCCAGGGTGTTCCCCAGAAACGGCACCACAAGCGCCACGAGCACGCCGATCAAAACGGGGTTTTCCACCGCGTACCTTCCTTTCGAAACGAGAGAGCGCCTCAGGCGAGCCGCCGCCCCGCCGGAAAGCGAAGTGGGGCACCCGACCGGGCGCCCCACTAGCATAGCAATTCCACCGCGGCGCGTCTCTGAGAAGACGCGCGCCGTCACTTCCCCGTAGCGTCGCTAGGCGGCGTAGGTGGCGGCGTTCTTGCCGGCGATACGGCCGAAGGTGTAGATGTCGGTCATGGAGCAGGAGCCAAGGCGGTTCGTGCCCATCTTGTGGCCGGCCACCTCGCCAGCGGCGTACAGGCCGGGAATCACCTGCTCATCCACGGTGAGCACCTCGGCCTCGGGCGTGATGTGCAGGCCGCCCATGGTGTAGTGCACGGCGGGCTTGCAGGCCATCAGGTAGTACGGCCCCTCCTCGATGGTGTTCATCTCGGCGCTGTAGCCAAAGTCGGGATCCTTGCCGTCGGCGCAGTACTGGTTCCACTTCTCAACGGTCTTCTTCAGCTCCTCGGCATCCACGCCCTGGGCCTGGGCCACCTCGTCGAGCGTGTCGGCCTTCACAATGACGCCGCGGCTCTCGCTATTCTCATACTCGTCAGCGTGCTGCTCCACAAGCCCCGTGGCATCGGCGGCTGCCTGGTTGAACAGCAGGTAGGCCACGCCATCGGTCTGGGCCTTGATGCCGTTGGAGATGACATCGCGGCGGTCGAGCTCCTGCACGAAGCGGTCGCCTTCCTTGTTCACGAGGATGCCGTAGTTCTCCAGGCGCACGTCGCCCACATACAGAAGCGCGCCGGTCTCAGGATCGCACACCGGGTAGGTCTGGATGTACTCCATGTCGATGGTGTCGGCGCCGATGGCCTCGGCCATGACGATGCCGTCGCCCTGGGCGGCCACCGAGTCGGTGGAGAGGATCTTGTCGTCCATCTCGGGGTTGTACTTCACGCGCATATCGACGTTCGAGCCGAAGCCGCCGGTGGCGAGCACCACGGCCTTGCACTTCACCTCGGCCTCCTCGCCGGTGACGGGGTTTTTCACCTTCACGCCCACCACTTTGCCGGCGCTGTCGGTAACCAGCTCGGTGGCCTGAGTATTGTCGATGAGCGTGATGGCGTCGATGGTCTTCACGCGGTTGGTCAGCTTCGTGGTCATCTCGGAACCCGAATGGGTGATGGGGATGATGGAGCGCTTGATGTTGTGGCCGCCGAACTGCATGAGGTCGTGCTTCCAGGAGATGCCTCCCTCGTAGGTGAGCCAGTTGGCGGAATCGAGCGCGCCGTTGGCGATGATGGCCACCAGCTCCGGGTCGCCCTTGTTGTCGCCGCCGACGAGCATATCGGAGATGAGGTTCTCGGGCGAATCCTCCACGCCCTGGGTCACCTGGATCCAGTTGCCGGGCACGGCCATCTCGCCGCCCGACAGGCACGTGTCGCCGCCGTAGACGCCCATCTTGTCCATGAGCACCACGCTCTTGCCCTCGTTAGCCGCCGTGATGGCCGCCGCGAATCCGGCGCCGCCGGCGCCCACCACGACCACATCGGCCTCCTCGGGCAGCTTCACATCGCTCTCCCATGCCTGGTAGTCGCGGTTCTTCCACTCCTCGGAATCCTGGCCCAGGGCATCGAGGGCGCTGCCCACGGCGGTGAGGAAGGCCATGGACGTGAGCGTGGCGCCGCTGACCGTGTCCACGTTGAGCGTCTGGCCGTCGATGATGGACTTCGTCATCTTCTCCATGGCCACGTCCCCCATGCCCGGCGTCTCGCGGGAGTCGAGCACGGTGATGCGGTCGATGGCGCCGTCGTTGGCGGACACCTCCACGGTGAACTTGCCGTGCTTGCCCATCCCCTCGCCGATGGCCGTGGTCGCCGTCCCTGCCGAGGCGCTCCCGGCCGCATCGGCCTTGCGCTTCTCCTGCGCCTCCTCATGGGACATCGGCGCGCAGCCGGCCAGCGCCAGCGTGCCGCCGAGCGCGGCAATGGCGCCGCCGGCGATAAACTGCCTACGAGAACAACCAGACATGATGACCTCCTTGGTCGGACTCCAGAGCGCGATGGCGCACGATACCGGCCGCCCTTCGCGAAAAGCGGCAGTTCGGTGTCGGTTGAGCGTCGTCGCTGACGGTTTCCCGTCACCTCGGCTCCCTTCGATGGCGCCATCATAGAACCGCCACAGATGCGGTCGCCATTCCGTCGCCGGCCTCAACCGAACCGTTGCCGCCCCGTTGGGATAAGGGAACCCCGAAGGAGCGAGAGACCGGCGGGATGCAACGGGGAAGGCTCAGGGAATCGGGCGGCGCGAAAGTGAGGGCCGGGGCGGAGGCGGGATGCGGGCGGGAACGACGCTGCCGAGGCGGAACGCGAGTGCGACGGCAGCGGGACGCAGGCGGGGCGGAGACGGGAAGACATCGGGAATCGGGCGGTGGCAGGCGGCGAGGAGTTGCCCTCGGGGGCGCTCTCGGGTAGGCTGTGGGGAGAACGAAGGGAGACCCGTGAACGAACTGGCCATATTGGATGCCATGCAGGCGTGGCACAACCCCGTGCTCGACCCGATCGTGGCGGCCTTCACCAGCACGAGCAACCACGGCGAGCTGTGGATTCTCCTCGGCATCGTGCTGCTGTGCTTCCGTCGCACCCGCAAGGCCGGCGCGGGCGTCCTCGTGGCCGTGGCGCTCGGGGCCATCGTGACGAACCTGACCATCAAACCGCTGCTCATGCGCCCGCGTCCCTGCGACGTGAACGCCGCCATTGCCATGATCGTGCCGCGTCCGAGCGGGTCGTCGTTCCCCTCGGGGCACACGACCGCCGCCTTCGCCGCTGCGGCCGCCCTCTGGTTCGCACGCCGACCGAAAGCGCCCGCGGGGCTCATCGCGGGCGTCACCGTGGCCGCCGTTCTCATGGGGCTCTCGCGCATGTACTGCTATGTGCACTACCCCACCGACGTGTTGGCCGGCGTCATCGTGGGCACCCTCGCGGGACTGGCCGCCGCCCGCCTCATGGATGCACTTTGGAGACGGCGCGCCGAACCCAACATTCCCCGCGGGCCCGGCACCCCCGAGCGCCCCGCCGACCCCGACGACGCAGCCGACCGCCGCGGCCCGGGTACACCCGGCACGCGGCCCTAGCCGCTGCAGGAACCGAGGCCGCCATGCGCCAGACGTACTACGCCATCGACGAGCGCCTCTGCTGCCGCTGCGGGGCCTGCCAGCGCATCTGCCCCCATGGCGCGCTCACCACCGCCGCCAACGGGGCGCCCGCCATCGACCAGGAGCGCTGCCGGCACTGCGGCATGTGCTTTCGCGCCTGCCGCTTCGGCGCCGTGGGGCGGCCCTACGAGCTCTACCGCCTGAGGGACGGCCGCTCGCGCCGAGGGCGTCCCTAGTACGACAGCGCGTGGGGAATGAACAGGCGCTGGTAGGTGCTCGTGGCGAAGCGGTCGGTCATGCCGGCGATGTAGTCGGTCACCGCGCGTAGGTCGTCGCCGTCGGAGATGGCGCGGTAGTCGGCCGGCACCTCATCGATGTGCGCGGCGTAGTAGTCGAATAAATCGGCAATGAGGTGCGTCGCCTTCTCCACCTCGGCCATCACGGGCGGCGCGGTGTACACGTTGGCGAACAGGAACGTGCGCAGCTCCATCATGGCATCCCACACCGGCTGGCTCATGCGGATGTCTCCCTCGGCAGCCGAGGTCTCCACCATGTCGCGCACGAGCGTCTCGATGCGGGCCGAGTGGTCAGCACCGAGCACGCGGTGGGTGGTCTCGGGCAGATCAGCCTCGCGCAGAATGCCCGCACGGATGGCGTCGTCGATGTCATGGTTCACGTAGGCGATGCGGTCGGCCGTGGCCACGATGCGCCCCTCCAGCGTTTCGGCGCGCAGGGTCCCCGTGTGGTTCAGAATGCCGTCGCGCACCTCGGCCGTGAGGTTCAGCCCGGCGCCCCCGTTCTCGATGCGCTCCACCACCCGCACCGACTGCTCGTTGTGGCGGTACAGGCGCGCCGCCTGCGGGCTTGCGGGATCGATGCCCCTATGGCGTGCGAGCGCGCCGGAAAGCGCCGCCTCGCCCGTATGCCCGAAGGGGGTGTGGCCCAAGTCGTGGCCGAGGGAGATGGCCTCGGTGAGGTCCTCGTTCAGCCCGAGCGCCCGCGTGATGGTGCGCGCGATCTGCGCCACCTCCAGGGTGTGCGTGAGCCGCGTGCGGAAGTGGTCGCCCTCGGACGCGAGGAACACCTGGGTCTTGTGGGAGAGCCGTCGAAACGACTTCGAGTGGAGAATCTTGTCGCGGTCGCGCTGGTAGTCGGTGCGCAGCGCATCGGGCGCCGTGGAGCGATCGCGCCCCTCGGAGTCGGCGGCGAGCGCCGCATCTTCTGCCAGCACCGCGCGCTCGCGCTGCTCCTGATCTTCCCGGCCCATCACCCGCATACCGACCTCCCTTCCACGATGCACCCAGTGTAACAAAAGAAATGACCTCCCCGAAGGAAGGTCATTAAGCCGTCGAATCGTTTCAATCCTAGTGGTGGAACAGGCGCATGCCGGTGAAGGCCATGGCGATGCCGTACTTGTTCGCCACCTCGATGACGTTGTCGTCGCGGATGGAGCCGCCGGGCTCGGCGATGTAGGCCACCCCCGACTTGCGGGCGCGCTCCACGTTGTCGCCGAAGGGGAAGAACGCATCCGACCCCACGGTCACGCCGCTCATCTGGGCGATCCAGGCCTTCTTCTCCTCGCGCGTGAGCGGCTCGGGGCGCTCGGTGAACACGCGCTGCCACTCGCCGTCGGCCAGCACGTCCTCCCACTCGTCGGAGATGTACACGTCGATGGCGTTGTCGCGGTCGGGACGGCGAATGCCCTCCACGAACGGCAGCGCGAGCACGCGCGGATGCTGGCGCAGCCACCAGTTGTCGGCCTTGTTGCCCGCCAGGCGCGTGCAGTGGATACGGCTCTGCTGGCCGGCGCCCACGCCGATGGCCTGGCCGTCCTTCACGTAGCACACGGAGTTGGACTGGGTGTACTTCAATGTGATGAGCGCCACGATCATGTCGATCTTGGCCGCCTCGGGAATCTCCTTGTTCTCGGTCACCACGTTCTCCAGCAGCGCTTCGTTGATCTCGAAGTTGTTGTGGCCCTGCTCGAAGGTGATGCCGAACACGTCCTTCAGCTCGGTCTCGGCCGGCACATAGGTTGGATCGACCTGCACCACGTTGAAGGAGCCCTTGCGTTTGGTCTTCAGAATCTCGAGCGCCTCGTCGGTATACCCCGGCGCGATGATGCCGTCGGACACCTCCTTCGCCAGGTAGCGAGCCACATCGGCGTCGCACACGTCCGACAGCGCCGCCCAGTCGCCGTAGGAGCACAGACGATCGGCCCCGCGGGCGCGGATGTAGGCGCAGGCGATGGGCGATAGCTCGCCCTCCTCTTCCACGAAGTACATGGCACGGTCAGTGTCGGTCAGCGGATGTCCCACCGCCGCACCGGCCGGCGACACGTGCTTGAAGGACGCCGCCGCCGGAAGCCCCGTGGCCTCCTTCAGTTCCTTCACGAGCTGCCAGGAATTGAAGGCGTCGAGGAAGTTGATGTAGCCGGGCTTGCCGTTCAGCACCTGGATGGGCAGGTCGCTGCCGTCCTTCATATAGATGCGCGAGGGCTTCTGGTTCGGATTGCAGCCGTACTTCAACTCAAGTTCGTTCATGAGTTTCTCCTTAATCCCCGAGGTTCTTGTTGTAGAGGGTGACCTCGCCGGCCACGTTCGCGTACAGGCTCACCTTGTTCTCGTCGTTCAAGGCCGCCCACAGCTCGTCGGCGGTCGGCAGCTTCACGGGAATGGGCTCGCCGGCGAAGGTGGGCAGCGGGTTGCCGTCGCCCTGGTAGGTGCTAATGAAGTAGCCGCAGCCCTCGTCCACGCCCTCGTAGGCGAAGAACTCGCGGATGCAGCGATCATCCGCGCCGTGCTTCAGAATGGACATCTCGAAGGTGCCGTCGGGGTTCACGATGGCCGAGATGCGCGGGGTGAAGTTCGGTGCATCGGGCTCGTACTCGCGGGCCATGCAGCCGGCGCGGAAATCGCCCGCCTCCACGATGGTGTCGGTCTGGTCGCCGTTGGTGACGACGAGCGCCTCGCCCATAGTGCGCACTGGATGGTAGATGATGAGGCTCGGGTCTTCCAGCAGCGCCGGGTCGTGGGCCTCGGTGCGGATGCCGTCGGGCTCGGTGGCGAAGATGCGGTTGCGGCTGTTCTGACTGCGACCCATGATGAAGTAGTACACGGTGTCCTTCCCCACCACGATGCCGCGCCCCGGATAGGGGTTGCTCCTCAGCAGCTCGACGAGATCTTGCATGCGCGTTCCCTTTCTCTCTGACCTGACCGCAGCACGCGGCCCCCTGCAGCGGCCCGCGCTTCCCTGCGGCACTTCCCCGCATTCCGCCCACGAAAAAGGGCAAGCCGACGCCGCGCGGATGCGCAGGTCGGCTTGCCCAGACGGTCGGCGGAAATCGCGCGCTGCTCCCCCGTGGTCTTCCACGCTTGCCCGTCAGTCACAGCACGCTGAGCTTCGCCTCGCAGGGTACCACGATTTGACGGATCCTGCGACCGAAAACGCCTCGTGCGTCCAAACCAGCCGCCCGCGGCACGCCGCATTCGGCAACGGGCGGGCAACGGTGAGTCAAAGGCTGAGGGATGTTGCCGCCGCCGTTCGGCAGACGGGGGTACTCTGGAACCAACGGACATCCGAACGAGGAAGCATCATGGCATTCCTGAGAATGAGAAAACTGACCGAGGAAGACGAGATCGGCTACTTCGCGCCGCGCACCTGGCAGTTCTGGCGCGCGCTCATCGTGGCCTTCTGCCTGTGCTGCATCATTGGGCACTGGCTGGAGATGCCCTACTGCTGGATGATGGACCACCTGTTCGGCATCGTGGATGCCGACTACGCCGTGTGGACCGACCCGTGGTACCATCCCTACTGGGTCTACGGCTTCGGTGCCGTGTTCATGACGCTGCTCATCGAGCCTTTGAAGGAGCGTCTCGTCCTGCGCCGCAAAACGCTGTGGGGCGCCTTTCTGGAGTCGCTCGTGCTCGCCATCCTCATCGCCATGGTGCTCGAGCTCGTCATCGGCTGGATGGTGAACCAACCCGATCCCGTCACCGGCGAGTACCCCTTCTGGGACAACTCGCAGCTGCCGGGCAACGTGTTCGGCCAGGCGTGGCTCGTGAACGACTTCTTCATCGGGCTGGCGGCCATGCTCTACGTGTGGATCGTGTTCCCGCTTATCTGCGAGGGATTCTCGCATCTGAGCCCGCGGGCGGCCAACGTGGCCTTCGCCTTCATCGTCATCGGGTTCGCCGCCTGCGTCACCGCCTCCTACCTGGAGCTGAGGCTCTGGGAGAAGTACTGAGGGGCGAACAGTCTCGCAACAAACGCACTGCTGGGAGAGCAGCTGCCGCCCCACGAGGCGTACCATCGGGAAAACCTACGAGAAAGGGGCCTCCTATGCCCAACGATTCCGCTGCCGCCCGTGCAGCTGCAACCACCGCGACCACCGCTGACGCCCGCGCCACTGCCCACGCCGCTTCCTCGGCGGCCGCCCGCACCGCAGCCAACCACGATGCCGTCGAGGCGGCCATTCTCGCCAACGACGAGCATGCCCTGGAGGAATCCCTGGCCGCCATGTCGCCCTTCGAGGTGAAGAACCTGCTCGCGTCCTTCGCGAAGAAGGGCGCCGAGGACAGCTCGCGCACGCTGCTGAACGCCGGCCGCGGCAACCCGAACTGGATCAACACATTGCCCCGCGAGGCTTTCTTCCTGCTCGGGCAGTTCACCATGGAGGAAGGCCGCCGCACGGCTTCCATCCCCGCCTTCGACCTGGCCGGCATGCCGGCTCAAGAGGGCTGCGCCGAGCGTCTGCTCGCCTTCCTCGACTCCCGCGGCGACGAAAAGCCGGCCCAGTTCCTGCGCCGTGCCCACGACTACCTGAAAGCCGAGGGCCTTGCACCCGATGAGTTCGTACACGAGTGGACGAGCGGCATCTCGGGCGATTTGTACCCCTTCCCCGACCGCATCCTGCCCTGCACCCAGGAGATCGTGAACCGCTACCTCGTGAAGGCCATCGGCGATGGACAAGCGCCCGAGGCTCCCTACGACCTGTTCGCCACCGAGGGCGGCACAGCAGCCATGTGCTACTTGTTCTACTGCCTGAAGTGCAACTTCCTCGTGAACCCCGGCGACCGCATCGCCCTTATGACCCCCATCTTCACGCCGTACCTGAACATTCCCACGCTGAACGACTACGACCTGAAGGTCGCCTACATCAACGCCACCACTCGCAACGCCGATGGGCTGCACACCTGGCAATACCCCGACGAGGAGCTGGAGAAGCTGGCCGACCCCTCCATCAAGCTGCTGTGCCTGGTGAACCCCTCGAACCCGCCCTCGGTGGCCATGGACGACGCCTCCCGCGAAAAGCTCGTGTCCATTGTGCGCGAGAAGAACCCGAACCTGCTCATCATCACCGACGACGTCTACGGCACCTTCGTGCCCCACTACCGCTCGCTTCTAGCCGACCTGCCTTACAACACCGCAAGCGTGTACTCCTTCTCGAAGTACTTCGGTGCCACCGGCTGGCGCCTGGCCGTCATTGCCACCGCGCAGAAGAACGCCTTCGACGACCTCATCGCCGCCCTACCCGCCGACAAGAAGCAGCAGATCGCCCAGCGATACGCGTGCCTGACCGATCACATCGAGTCGGTGAAGTTCACCGACCGCATGGTGGCCGACTCGCGGCTTGTGGCCTTGAACGGCACCGCCGGGCTCGGCACGCCCCAGCAGGTGATGATGAGCCTGTTCGCCCTGTACTGCCTGCTGGACGAGAAGGACGCCTACCGCGCCGAGATGCAGCGCCTCGTGACCAAGCGCCTCGATCTTCTGTGGAAGAGCCTCGGCTGGACTCTCGAGCCCGACCCGCTGCGAGCCGGCTACTACTCGGTCATCGATCTGGAGATTTGGGCGACGCGCCTGTACGGGGCCGACTTCTTCGCATGGCTGAAGGAGCACTACGACTCGCTCGACATCGTGGTGCGCCTGGCCCAGGACACCGGCGTGGTGCTCATGGACGGCGCCGGCTTCGACGCGCCCGAGTGGTCGGTGCGCGTGTCGCTCGCGAACCTGGATACCGAGGATTACGCCGTCATCGGCACGCGCATCGCCTCCATGCTGGACGAGTACGCCCAGGCGTGGAAGGCGGCCCGTCCCGACTGAGGAACCATTTCCGACCGAGGAGCCACTTCCGACTGAGGAGCCATTTCCAACTGAGAAGTTATTTCCGACCGAAGTGCGGTTTCTGCGACAAAAAGGTCGATTGAACGACATCAGTGGCGACAAATCTGTCGATCGAGCGACATTTTTTGCAAAAACCGCTCGATTTCGAGTCGCCAATGTCGCTCAATCAAGTGATTTGTCGCATTAAACGCGCTTGAATCGGGACGCGCCTGCCTCCTCGGCTACAATAATCGCCATTGAGATTTGCCCGCCCGCTGCCGACTCGCATAAGGCGGCGGGCCATTCCCGAGGAGGATGCATCCATGGAGAGAAGCGAGATGGCGTGTCTGGAAGCGCTGGCGGAGCTGTATCCCACAGCCGAGGAAGCAGCGACGGAAATCGCCCTGCTGGAAGGGGCGCTCGCCCTGCCGCGCGGCACGGAGCTGTTCGCCTCGGACATCCACGGCGAGTACAACGCCTTCTCCCACCTGGTGCGCAACGGCTCGGGTGCGGTGCGCGAGCTCGTGGCGGTCGTCTTCCCCGATGCCTCCGCCGACGCGCGCGCCGAGCTGGCAACGGCCGTATGCTATCCGGCCGAGAAGGCCGAGCTGGTTTTGGAAGATGCCGGCGAGGAGGCGCTCGCCGAGCTTATCGAGCGACTGGCCGCCATGGCGCGGGCGGCAGCCGAGCGGCATCTACTCGTGGAGGTCGGCGCGCTTGTTCCCGAGGACTTCGCCGCCGTCACCGGAGAGCTGCTGGCCACCCACGGCCCGGCCAAGCGCCCCTGCGCCCGGGCGATCATCGAGGGCGCCGTGGGCAGCGGGGCCGGCATCGCGCTCGCCGAGGTGCTCGGCGAGCTGACCCAGCATTTGGTGGTGGACCAGCTGCACCTCGTGGGCGACGTGTACGACCGCGGACCCGCGCCGGCCGCCATCATGGACGAGCTTCTCGCCTGCCCGAACGTGGACGTGCAGTGGGGCAACCACGACATCCTGTGGATGGGCGCGGCCCTGGGCCAGCCCGGCAGCGTGGCGAACGTCGTGCGCATCTGCGCTCGATACGGCAACCTCTCCATTCTGGAGGACGACTACGGCATCAATCTGCGCCCCCTGGCCTCCTTCGCCGCCGAGGCCTACGCCGACGACCCCTGCGCCGCCTTCGCCCTGAAGGGCAACCCCGGTCTTTCCGCCGCCGAGACGGCGCTCACCGAGAAGATCCAGAAGGCCATGGCCGTCATCCAGTTCAAGGTGGAGGCGGCCCTCATCGCCGAGAACCCCTCCTTCGGCCTGGACGACCGCAACCTGCTGCACCTCATCGACCGCGAGCACGGCACCGTGGTGGTAGACGGCGTGGAATACGAGGTCCTCGACACGAACTTCCCCACGGTGGACTGGGACGACCCCTACCGCCTGACCGAGGGCGAGCGCGCGGTGATCGAGCACTTGTGCGCGGCCTTCGCGGGCTGCGAGCGCCTACGCCGCCATGTGGACTTCTTCCTCACCCGCGGCAGCCTGTACAAGGTGGAGAACGGCAACCTCATGCTGCACGCCTGCGTGCCCCTGGCCGCCGACGGCTCACTTCTGGAGGTGACCCTGTTCGGCGAGACCTACCGCGGCAAGAGCCTCTACGACATGGTGGACGCCTCCGTGCGCGCCGCCTTCCTCGCCACCGACGAGGCCGAGCGCAAGCGCGGGCTCGACATGCTGTGGTACCTGTGGCTCGGCCCCGGCTCGCCGCTCTTCGCGAAGAGCAAGATGGCCACCTTCGAGCTGTACCTCATCGCCGACAAGGCCGCCCGCAAGGAAGTGAAGAACCCCTTCTACACGCTGCTCGATACCCCCGAGGTCGTCGACGGCATCTTCCGCGACTTCGGCATGGACCCGGACAGCTCGCGCATCATCTGCGGGCACGTGCCCGTGAAGGCGAAGGACGGCGAGGATCCGGTGAAGGCGAACGGCCGCGTCATTTGCATCGACGGCGGCTTCTCGGCGGCCTACCAGAAGACGACGGGGCTTGCCGGCTACACCCTCGTGTCGAACGCCGAGGGGCTGTTCTTGGATGCGAACACGCCCCTGCCCTCCCGCGAGGCAGCCGTGCGCGACAACGCCGACATTATCGCCACCCGGCGGCCCGTCGAGCGCTACGACGAGCCGCGCACCGTGGCCGACACCGACACGGGCGCGGTCCTGCGCGAGCGGGCCGTGCAGCTTGCGCGCCTCATCGCCGCCTACGAGAGCGGGCTCATCGCCGAGGAGCGCTAGGAACCTTCCCACGCCACGCGTTCGGCGTCGTGCATCCCGCACTCCCAACTCCGATGGCCCTCGCCGGCAGGCGGGGGCCTTCTGCTCCCCTGACGGGAAATTTTCCGAAATGCGACTAAAGGGACTATTTCTTTCGCCAGCGTCGTGCGCTAAGGTGGAAGCCACTGGAAAACCAAGCCGCGGGCCCGCGGCACCTTCCCGCTACCGCACCCCACAACCTCGGGAGGAGCCATGAGCTATAACGATATCTTCAACCGCCCCTACTTCGTCGTGCCGCCGGAGTGCCCCCAGGTGCAGCTTCTGCTCGACCGCGTCGGGAACCACCTCGGCGCCAGCGGGTGGAAAGCGGAAGACGGCGCCGCGGGCACCGTCCGCTTCAGCCTGGCCGTGTACTTCGGTACGCTTATCATGCACCCCGAGCACCCCTCTGCCGACGAGAAGGCCGTGCGGCGCGCCCTCGGATTCCCCGAGGATTGCACGCTGCGCATCGATTACGCCTGCTCGGCTGAAAAGCTCTACCTGCTGCGGGCCGGCGAGCCCGGCGGCGAGCCTGTCCCCTTCAGCGCGCTGGCCGTCGAGGGCGTCGAGGCGGCCGAGGAGCTCATCGGGGCCTTCCTCGACCAGAGCTTCCGCACCGTGCTGCTCGGACGCCGCATGGAGGACATCGACGCGGATTACCTCTTCGCCGGGGAAGAGCTCTTCTACGAGGGCTTCCTCGGGGAGAAGGGGCTGCCGCTCACGCGCCCGGCCTCGCCGAGCCCGACGGCCTTCGCCATCAACGACACCATACTCGCCACCATCCCCTAACCGCCACGTCCGCAAGCGCGGCGCGCGACCTGCAGGGAGCGTCTGCGCACCGCGGCGACCCCAACCGCCCCGCGCGCCCCGCTTGCCGTCGCCGCGAAAGTCCCCCGCCCCCGAGGGGGAGTTTCGGCTACACTTCGAGACGCATCTGTTGCCGAGCCTTGCAAGGGGGTGGTTCGCGCCCATGTCCTCCCATGACACGCTTCCCGAGAGGGAGCAGGATCTTTTTCCGCCAACCCCTCCCGAGGGGTCTATCGGCAACTTGCGGAAGACCAACATCAGCGCGCTCGGCATCGCCTTCATGCTGTTCTGCCTCGTGTCGGCCGGCGCCTTCGGCATCGAGGAGATCATCCCCGCCGCGGGCCCGGGCCTTACGCTCATCATCCTCATCGTGCTGCCCTTCGTGTGGGCGCGCCCCATCAGTCGGCTCGTGGCCGAGGCCAACGCCATCCTGCCGCGGGAGGGGGGCATCTACGCCTGGGCCAAGGAGACCTTCGGGGAGTTCTGGGGCTTTCAGGCCGGCTGGTGGACCTCCATGGACACCTACATCTCCTCGGGCGCCTACATCGCCATGGTGGGCGGCTATACCTCGCAGCTGCTCTCGCTCGACGCCGAGGGCACCTTCGTGGTGAAGCTTCTGGTGGTGGGCTGTTTTACCGTGGTGAACCTCGTGGGGCTCATCGAGGTGGAGCGCATCAGCTCGTTCTTCTCGGTGCTCATCCTCATCGTGTTCGGCATGGCCGTGGTCTTCGGGCTCGTCAACTGGCAGACGAACCCCTTCGACCCCATCTTCGCCACGCCGGAGTCTCCCATGGGCTGCTTGGTGGACTCGCTGTCCATCGGCATCTGGATGTACTGCGGCTACGAGTGCATCGCCGCCATGTCGGGGGAATACGAGGATTCGTCCCATAACGTGGCGAAGGGCTTCCGCATCGCCCTGCCGCTCATCGCGCTGTCCTACGTGCTGCCCACCCTCGCGTGCCTGGCGGCCTACCCGGCCGGCTCCTGGACTCAGTGGGGCATCGACGGCGGGTTCTCGTCCGACGTGCTCGGCTACGGCACCATCTTCTCGGCGGTGCTGGGGCACTCGGGCGTGGTGCTGTTCCTCGTCATCGCCATCATGAGCCAGTGCACCATCTACAACACCTACCTGGCAAGCGGCTCGCGCAGCTTCTGGGTGCTCTCGGAGGACAACCTGTTCCCCAAGTTCATCCGCAAGGTGGACAAGTCGGGCCGCAGCCCGTACGTGGGCGTGCTCACCATCGCCATCTCGTCGCTTGTCTTCTCGCAGTTCGACTTCACCACGATCATCGAGATGAACATCATCTTCATCCTGGCCCGCTACATGTTCCTCGGGTTCATCGTCATGCGCCTGCGCAAGATGTACCCCGTTGAGGCGCGCCCGGCCGATATGTTCGTCATCGGCGGCGGCAAGGTGGGGGTGCGGCTGTACGCGGCGCTGGCCTTCGGCATCGCCACCTTCACACTGTGCCTGAACCCGGTGGGCGGCTTCTTCGCCACCGTGCTGTTCCTCGCCTCGGGCGTGGTGGCCTACGTCATCTTCAAGAAAGCGTACGGCGGCCTTTCCGTGGACGACCCGACCGCTCACCCCGTCGACCCGCGCACGGGCCTTGCCGTGGGAGACACGCGCCGCATCGGCCTGTTCGCCCTCATCGTAGCAGGGCTGTTCGTGCTGAACGTGGCGCTGAACCTGCTGTTTCTGGGCTAGCAGGACGCACCGAGCGAGTACCCGCAGGCCGAGTGCCACGCCTTCGACCAACGAACGCGGCCCCAATGCGAAGCGGCGCCTGCCGGGAGATCCGACAGGCGCCGCGTTCTCATTTGGGGCGAAGTTCCGCCTACTTGCTCTTCTTCTTGTCGCCGAGCAGCTCGCGCACTTCCTCGCGGCCCTCGTCGTTCAACCCGCGCTCGTCGGGGCAGAGGCGCTCCAGCAGCTCCATGAGCTCGCCCATGTGCTCGCGCTCCTCGTCGCGGATGTCGGAGAGCACCTTGATGGCGTCCTTATTGTCGGTCGCCTGAATATGCGCGTCGTACTCGTGGATGGCCTCCAGCTCGCCCACCAGATCTTGGCGGATGGCGTTGGCCAACTCGCGGTCGGTCAGCTTGCGCGGGACTTCCATGACGAAGGGGTTCGAGAGAATTGCCATGATGCGTCACTCCTTAACTCGCAGGGCCCAGGCGATGCGGAAGGCACCGCCCTCGACTCGGCCATGATATCGGAGCACACGGATACTTGCTGACCCGTCCCGTCATCGTGTATCGAGCCGTTGACCCTATGTCACCGCGCCGATTACGTTCGCGGCTAGCCCTCCACTGCTACGAGGGAGAACACCTCCGCGTCGGTTTCCTCGGCGATGACGTCCCGCGGATTCAGGAAGGCGAGCTCCATCACGAAGCCGAGGCCCGCCAGATGTGCGCCGCTCGCACGCACGAGGCGCACCATGGCCGTGGTGGTGCCGCCGGTGGCCACCAGGTCGTCCACGATGAGCACCACATCGTCGGGCGTCAGGGCGTCGGCGTGGATTTCCAGCGCATCGGTGCCGTACTCCAGCACATAGGACTCGCGCAGCGTCGTGCGCGGGAGCTTGCCCGGCTTGCGGCACGGTACGAAGCCGGCCCCCAGGCGCAAGGCCACCGCCGCGCCCACGATGAAGCCGCGGGCCTCGGCGCCCACCACCTTGGTGATGCCGCGGTCGGCGAAGTGCGCGGCCAGGTCGTCCGCCATGGCGGCAAAGGCCGCGCCGTCCGCAAAGGCCGGCGTAAGATCCTGGAACACGATGCCCGGCTTCGGATAGTCGGGAATGGACACGATGAGCTCTTCGTAGGGGCGCATGAAAGCTTCCTTTCTCATTCGCAATCGAAGCTTCCCCATTGTCGCACACGGACGGCATCCCGAGCACCGGGCCACCAAGCCGTAACGCAAGCTTCGCCCGAGGAGGTGCCGGCGCACACCGCCAACTTGCCCATGTTGCCCTTATCTATCGAGATAAGATGTCGCGCAGGTAGCCGTAGCCTTCGGCTTCTAGCTTGTCGGCGGGAATGAAGCGGAGGGCGCTTCCGTTTATGCAGTAGCGTTGGCCACCCAGCTCAACTGGCCCATCTGCGAAGACGTGGCCCAGATGGCTGTCTCCGACGGCGCTGCGCACCTCCACGCGGGGCATGCCGGAGATGGACTCGTCCACCGACTCTTTGACGACGCTTTCAGCCAGCGGACGCGCGAACGACGGCCAGCCGCAGCCGGCATCGAACTTGTCCCGTGCGCTGAACAGCGGCTCGCCGGTGGCCACGTCCACGTAGATGCCGTCCTCGAACTGCTGGTCGTAGGGGTGCGTATGGGGCCTGTCTGTGGCCGCTTTTTGGGTCACCTCGAAGGCCTCGGGCGTCAGTGAGTCGCGTATCTCCTCGTCGGAGGGCCGTGTATAACCCCGGTCGGCAATGGCGAAGTCCGCGGCGTGCTCTTCCACGAAAACACGGGCGTCGGCGAGGTTCACGTGGCAGTAGCCGAAGGGATTGCGGCCTAAGTAGTCTTGGTGATAGGCCTCGGCGGGAGAGAAGTTGGCGAGTGGGGCCGCCTCGATGCGCGGGTTCTTGCCGCTCGTGCGCGCGAGACTCACCAGCGCCGAGATCACGGCGGTCCGGTCTGCGTCGTCGGTCCAGTAGATGCCTGTACGGTACTGGGTGCCGCGGTCGTTGCCCTGGCGGTTCAGCGAGAAGGGGTCCACCGTGCGCAGGTAGGCCGCCAGAAGCAGAGGCAGCGGCAGCACGTCGGCATCGTAGGTAACGCGCACAGCCTCGGCCGCGTTCGTCTCGCCGGAGCACACCTCCTCGTAGCTGGGCTCGGCCACGGTGCTGTTCGCGTAACCGACCTCGGTTTCCAGAACGCCGGGAATGCGCTTCAGGTAGGCCTCGGTGCCCCAAAAGCAGCCTCCGGCCAAGTATATCTCGCGCTGGTTCATGGCATCTCCCTTCTCGCCCGTAACGTCCGTCCCCAACATGTCCCGGGCCGCCCCGGCAGGATAGGTTAGCGCGTCAGGCGCATCTCGATATGGGGAATGCCGCCGTCGTCGAACTCGTCGGAGGTCTGCGCGAAACCGAGCTTCTCGTAGAAGCCGCGGGCCTGCACCTGAGCCTCGATGGTGATGACGTCGGCGTCCAGTTCGTCCTGAGCCACGCGGATGGCTTCTTCCATGATGCGACGCCCCGCGCCGGTGCCGCGGTTCACGGCGATAACGCGCCCGATGGAGGGAGTCTCGTGGGTCACGCCGGCCGGCAGCACCCGGGCATAGGCCGCAAGCGCGCCGTCCTCGTCGCGCAGCCACAAATGCAGCGCCTCCTTGTCGGCGTCATCTACCTCCTGGTAGGGGCTCTCCTGCTCCACGACGAACACCGCGCAGCGCAGCTTCAGCACCTCGTGATACTCGTCCAAGCTCAGCTCGTCGAAACGCTTGACGGTCAATTCCATGCCAGCCTCCTTGCCCATTGCGGTTTTCCGCGCCCTTGCAACCCTCATGCAACTCCGCGTCTTCGCGCCGCGTCGTCTCTGTTGCGCCCAACTTTTCGCGTGCCGACCATTATACGGCACGAGCACAGCGGGAGTTGCCCGCGCGCCGCGGCAGCGAAGGGCAACAGCGCGTTGCTTTACGGGACGCAGGTTCCATGGTTGAATGAAGGAGCTCAAAAGACCCACCACACCTTCAGAGAAGGAGACTGCCATGCCCCTGAAAGACACCCTGCCCGAGCTGCGCGAACGCGCCGGGCTCACTCAACAGCAGCTGGCCGAGAAGCTCTACGTCACCCGCCAGGCCGTCTCGCGCTGGGAGACGGGCAAGACAGAGCCGAGCGTCGATATGCTCAAGCTGCTGGCCGTCACCCTGGGCGTTCCTGTCACGGCGCTGATCGAACTGCCGCCCGAGGGCACCTTCTGCCAAAGCTGCGGCATGTTCCTGGCCCAGGACGGCGACCGGGCCCACGCAGCCGACGGAACCACCGAGGCCGACTGGTGCAAATGGTGCATGGAAGATGGCAAGATCGTGGACCCGGACGAGACCATGGAGGAGATGATCGAGCGCTGCGCCCCGTACATGGTGGAATCCGGTTCCTTTGCCACCCTGGACGAAGCCGTCTCCCTCCTCGGGGCCGTCCTTCCCCAACTGAAACGCTGGCGCTCATAGGAAGCAGCGGGCAACTGTGCGGAGCCTCAAGCCCCGCTTTACTCCGCTCCATATTTCCCTATCGCATGAGGGCGGTTCTGAAATATATGCCGCCCTAATGCGACAAGATGCGCAGAACGTCCCTGCCGTGCGCCCCGTCTTCAGGAGCAAGCATCAACCACGCCTGATGGTTCGGATCGTCCAGCGCTTCCCACACCCGAAGGAGCCTCTTACTGTCGGAGCCCCTCATCTGCATCCTCATAGTCCGAACATCTCCTACACAGGCGCAGAGAAGCGCTGCATCCTGCAGATGGCGTTCGCGATCACGTCTATCGGTTTGGAAAGCCGCAGCCTTGAGCACGATCGCCCCGAGCAAATTGGGCACGGCAATTTCGCAGCGCTGTTGCCCATAATGCACTTCAACGGGAATTCTCCGATCAAGGGCCTGAGCGCCTCCGGGAATCTCCATCATCGGCCAACGCTGCAGTTTCGCCTGCGCCTGCCTACGTGAGGGGAGATGATCGGCCACAAGGATGTCGACGACCCTGTCTTCGGTTTTCATTCGATGGAACGGACCGCCTCGCAACCCCGGCTCCTGAATCGCAAACCCGAGCCCTTCGAGCCTTCGTACCAAAGCCGAGACGCTCGCACCGGCAGTCATAAGGTTGATAAGCATGTCCACGTCCTTGGTGCTTCGCGACGTTTTCCCAGCAAGAAGCGCATGCGTTTGCACCATGAGACCCCCAACGAGGACCCAGCTATCGGATTTGATCGTCTTTGCAATGGAGCAAACGGTATCCCACGGAGGGAGACCCTCATCGATATAAACCGTTTTTCCTTCCATCGATGAGCCCCTCCAGTCTTTCGAGTCCCGCACGCCTTGTCCGAATATCAAGAGATTCCGCCAAATCGAGCGCAACAACCGCCTCGGGCATCGGCGACATCTCTTTCAGACAACTTCCCTCAGCTACATGCAAGATGAAATTGCCACGAGAATCACTTTCGGCAAAGCAGCGCGCTCTGAGTCGGCTCAACTCTACTGCGTCGATATAGCCTTCGTGAATGTTTTTCGATAAAACCAAATCGAAATCATAGAAGTCGAGTGCACTCAGCCCCGATGGTCGCACCATGGACATCGCCTCGTCGACAAAAGAATCGTCGATGCGCAAGCACACCACCTGCGCACGCCTGCGGCACTTTGCCGCCAAGCCTTCCGCAGAAACTTCCTCAAGGGCCTGAGTCGCCCGCCTCTTCTGATGGTAGCTGAGCCAGAAAGCCTCAGCGCCCGAGAGCATCCAAAGGATACCCATGGCCATGGAGGGGCCGAAGGGACGTCCGGCTTTCCGACCGAAAGCCTGATATCGGAGAAGCGAGGTTGCCTCGACGAGAGTTGTGCGCTCGGAGACCTTCTGGGCGTCCACCATGCCGCTCTTGATGAGCTCGTACACACGATGGCTGCCCACGCCGAGTCGTTGGGCCGCATCCGCCACCGACAAGTAGCCCGGTATGTTCCCACGGGTAATCACGCCATAAATAGTATCTTAAATTACTAATTATGTAAAACCAACCCTATCGCTCCCTCATCGCCATGAAGTCCCAGATGCCGGCAGCCGCGACCTTGCCGTTGGTCGGGGTTGCGGGGCCAGTGAGGGTAACCGCTTTGTTGCAAGTGGGGAAACACTGCGATGCAAAAGATGACCGCAACTCTAAGATATTCATGCAACAAGTTTCCCAATTCCCCGACAACGAGGAGGTTGCATGGACATCCAGAACGTCACGGTCGCCGGCGGCGGCGTGCTCGGCAGCCAGATCGCTCTGCAGAGCGCTTACAAAGGCTTCAATGTCACCCTGTGGCTGAGAAGCGAGGGCTCCATCGAGCGCACTCGCCCCAAACTGGAGCGTTTGCGCGGCATCTACCAGCAGACCCTCGCGGCCCTGAAGAACGACCCCAAGGCATGGTGCCGCGGTCTTACCGACTCGGCCGATGTGCCGGCCGAGAAGATCGACGAGCTGATCGCGCAGGTGGACACCGCTTTCGACAGCATCGTGCTCACCACCGACCGCGAGGCGGCCTTCGGCGACGCCGACCTGGTCATCGAGGCCATCGCCGAGGTGATGGAGGAAAAGGACGCCTTCTACTCCTCCATCAAGGACATCCTGCCGGCGCGCACCATCCTGTGCACGAACTCCTCCACGCTGCTGCCGAGCGCCATGATGGGATTCACCGGGCGCGCGGACAAGTTTTTGGCCCTGCACTTCGCCAACAACATCTGGCAGAACAACACCGCCGAGGTGATGGGCACCGCCGAGACGAGCCCCGAGGCCTACCAGGCCGTAGTGGATTTCGCCCGCGCCATCGCCATGATTCCCCTGGAGCTGAAGAAGGAGCAGCCGGGCTATCTGCTGAACAGTATGCTCGTGCCCTTCCTGAACTCCGCCGAGGCGCTGCTCGCCAACGGCGTGGCCGATGTGGAGACCATCGACGCAGCCTGGACGCTCGGCACCGGCGCGCCGCTGGGCCCCTTCCGCATCCTGGACATCGTGGGGCTCACCACCGCCTACAACATCGTGGCCGCAAGCCCGGCCGCCCAGGACCCGGACAGCGTGGCCGCCCGCATCGCCGCCCTGCTGAAGCAGCGCATCGACGAGGGCAAGACCGGCATCAACGCCGGCGAGGGCTTCTACTCCTACCGCTAAGAACAGCAGCGGCCGGCGCACCCCACCGCACCGGCCGCCTATTCACTCAGGCGCACAGACAATCAAGCCCAACGCCGAGGGCAATGCGCAAGAGAGCGCGCGAGAGCGCCCGGGGCCTCAGACCTCCTCGCCCTCTTCGGCAAAGGCGCGCACGACCTCGATGAGGTCGGTGCGGGAGGAGACCTCGAACTTGCGGTAGATGCTCTTGGTATGGGAGCGCACCGTGGAGTCGGAAATGAACAGGGCCTTGGCGATGTAAGGCGACGTGTAGCCCTTCACCAAGTAACCGAACACCTCGCGCTCGCGCTTCGAGAGAGCCCGGCGTGCCGCCAGCATCTCGCAGGCCTCGTCGAAGGCCAGCCGCGCCGCGCCGTCCGTCCCTTCGGCCTCTCCCTCCGACACCATGGCCTCGCGCAAGCGGCGCAATTGGAAGGCCGGTGCCAGCATGAGGAACACGAAATAGGCCATGGCCACAACCATAAGGGCCGCCCCAGCCTCCTCGGACGTGGCCTCGATACCGGAGAGCAGATTGGCCGCCACCGACGCTGCCGCCGCCAGCGCGAAGGGAGGAGCCACCACCAGTGCCGGCGGAAACTCCCGCTGCGCGACCACATGGGCGCAGCACACGACCGCGAACACCCCGATCATCGAGAAGAACGCGAAGGCAAGACCAGCCGAAAGCGTGGAGGCGAACGTCTCCTTGGGGAAGGCGAGCAGCACCACGAGCACACCGGCGCAGACGGGAAACACCGTCCAGAACAGCGTGGGGGCAATGGGCTTCTCGCGACGGGCAAAGACGGCGATCACCAGCGTGAGCAACGAGCCGACGAGCAGGCCCGTCGAGGAATCGAAGGTGAAATCCCCCACGGTTACCCCCGGCAGGATATTGCCCAGAAGCGCGAAGGGCACAAGGCCGATAGCCGCCGTAGCGATCACCGAGAAGGCGCTGCGCGCCGAAAGCAGCGCAGAGAGACCTTCTGCGACCGAAGCGCGACCGTCCCCCACATGGGGCGCGGAGCCTTCGCATCCGCCATCTCGGCTGCCTCGCCACGCCCAGCCTCCGGCCAGCGCCGCGCACAGCAGCCACGTAACGGCGCCGCCCTCTCCGGGAAGCAGTCCGATGAGCCGCGACGCCGCGAACACCCCGAGTCCGATAAGGGCGCCGACAAAGAGCATGCGCGAGAAATCCGTGGCCTTGGTCTGGGCGCACCACCACAGGCCCAACGGTACCACACCGAGACCCGCCGCCGCACCGCCAAAGGACGCCGCCAAGTCGCTTCGGCCCAGCAGCGCGGCCAGCAGCACGGTATAGCCGAGAACATAGGCCACGACGGCGGCCCGCAAAACATGACGACTGAGAAGGCTGCGGAACGGCCGAAGGCCAAAAGCGAGCAGGGCCAGCAGCGCCGAGGCCAAGCATCCGATAGGCAGCGCCGATGCGAAAGCGTCGACGGGACCGAGGGCCGCATGTGCTTCACCGAGCAAGCCGCCACGCAAAAAGCACGGTACCCACGGGCAGAGGAAGGCCACCGTGAGCAGCCCGATTCCCGCTGATTTCATCTCGATCGACTTCCCGTCGACTCCGTTGTCCATAACCCCTCCTTTTCCGCCCCAGTATACCAAAGGGCGCAGGCCGAACCATACGCTCGGGGCACCCCGCCTGAGGAGGGATGCCCCGAAACGCAAACACTCTTCTCTTGTTGAACCGCCGCGGCTTTGTTCTGCGATCCGCGACGAGCGAGAGGGTCAGGCGCGGCGCCGGCCTGGAGGGGAGGAACGCCGGCGCCGCGCCCGACCGCAAGCGGGAAATGTCTAGCCGAGGAACTTCGCCACCGACTTACCGCACTCGAAGCCCAGCGTGATGGCCATCTGCAGCGACACGCCGGAGGTCGGGGTGATGTACTCGTAGCCGAAACGGCGGCCGCAGTCGTTGCCGGAAGCGTACAGACCCGGGATGGGCTTGAAATCGGGGCCGAGCACGTTCTGGTCGGCGTCGGTCAAAAGACCGCCGCAGGTGCACATAATCTCGCCGAACTCGGTCGTACCGGAGCAGGCGTAGAAGGGACCCTCCTCCACCGGGAACAGCACCGCCGCATCGCGGCCGAACTCCTCGTCGCGGCCGCTCTTGCAGTACTCGTTCCAGCGCTCGATCTGAGCCACGAACTCAACGGGATCGATGCCGGCGGCCTGGGCCAGGCCCTCGAGCGTATCAGCGCAGATGATCTCGGGATGCTGGAACATCGCACCGGGACCCTCTTCTTCCTTCTTCTCGGGCTCCACGTAGGTGCCCTCGAATTTCTGGCGCGCCACCTCCATATCCTTGGCCATGGATTCCATGTTCATAGCCGTCGGCGACGTGAAGCCGTGCTGCGATACCGTATAGCGGCGGTATTCCAGGAAGTTGTTGTCGAACACGCAGGTGACAGGCTCGCGCGGCAAATACACACTGGCTGTTCCGCGCTGCTCGGCCACGGGATAGAACTCGTTGCAGAAGCGCTTGCCATCGGGACGCACCCACACGGCCTGGGGCAACGTGTAGTTCATCATAGACGGTGAGGCGATGAACTTCGAGTTCATGCCGGGAATGAAGGGCTCCAGGCGACCGCCGGCCCAGTAGGCCATCTTGATACCGTCGCCCTGGTACTGCATGTTGGACACATCGCCCTCGAAGCGGATGTTCTGGTGCGCGTCCTTCCACACCTCGTCCTCCACCATGTTGTCGGCGATCTCGGGGATAAGGTCGCAGAGCATCTCCTCGTTGTAGGCGAATCCACCTGTGGCGATTACCACAGCCTTGCAACCGAACTTAAGGTAGCTGTCGGTGGCTTTGTCCAGCGCGTAGATGCCGGCCACCGCGCCGTCCTCCATGATGAGCTGCACACCGCGGGTATTGAAGCGGAACTCAGCGCCGGCCTCCTTGGCCGCCTCGCGGTTGTAGCCCTGCACCTTGGTCTGGCTGCACTCGCCGTAGCAGTCCACCGTGCCGTTAAAGAACTTAATCGGGCCTATGGCATCCATCATGGTTGAGTAGTCGTCCTCAGGCCCCGGCGTGTCCATATGAGCCATGGTGGCAACGTCCTCATCGGTTACGCGGTCATAGTACTTGTCGATGTTCGCGCCCATGTTCTGGCAGTAGCGCATGACGAGCGCCTGGTTGATCTGATTGCCGGTGATGATGGCCCAATTCTGGAAAAACTCGACAGGATCAACCTCGGGAATGTCGGCCGTGGGATTCACCCGACGCAGGATCTGCGAATTGTGGGCTGCCGACTGATTGCCGCAGGCCGCGTAGGTGTCCTCGGCCTGGGTTTCCAGCAGCACGACCTTCTTGCCGGATTCCGCCAGCTCGCGGGCCGCGCACACGCCGGCATACCCGTGGCCGACGACGACGGCGTCGTAGGTGCCGGCATCTTCGAACTCGGCCGGCGGCTCGGGCTCGGTGCGCCATGCAGCCTGCGCAGGCGCGGCGCCCTCGCCCGTGGCGGCCAGACCGTCGCCCTCGCCGGCCGCAGTTGCCTGCTGCGCCTGCGGGGCGCATCCACCCAAGGCCGCAGCCCCCAGCACGCCCGCACCCAAGAATCCAGCGCCCTGCAGGAAATGCCTGCGGGAAAACTCCTTCGCTCCGTTGCTCATGGTATCCACCTTCCTCGCGTTGCGCGCCGAAGCTCGGCGCTCCCTCGGTCGGACGCCGGCCCCTCGCCGACGCCCCTTGACGGGAGGAAGCATAGCCGCAGCGAAGGAGCCTTGGGAATCAACGAACCTGGGGAATTTGCCGCGAGACGGCGCAGATCCCCGCTGGACGAAATGGGGGAGAAACCGAGAAATGCCTGATGAACGCATCAACGCCGGCGAGGGCTTCTACTCCTACCGCTAAGAACAGCAGCGGCCGGCGCACCCTACCGCGCCGGCCGCTCCGCTCGGGCATGTTTCCCACGCGCTCTACTCCTCCAGCTCGCGCTCAAGCTCTTGGCGGCGCTTGATGGCGGAGTGGAACTGCAGGCCGACAAACCCCATGGCGAGCCCGAAGCCCATGACGAAGTAGACGATGCCCATGGCCACATCCCCCGCCCAGGTCACGTTCTCCACTCCGACGATCTGCACCTCGGCCGCAATGCGCAGACCCGTCGTGAGCACGAAGAGCAGCGCGCCGGTCAGAACGGACAGCACCGCCACGTAATCCCACGGCACCTTGTCCACCGTGGCCAGGCGCATGCGATCGCTCGTGATGCCGTGCTTCGTCTCCAGATACAGCGATACGAAGCACGCCACGATGATGACCCCGAACTGCAGTTGGATGGGGTCCACCAGCCTCTCCCCCACCGCCGTAACCACCGCAGTGTCGGTGGTGAAGGCCACCTGGTCGAGCATCATTCCGTAGTAACAGCAGATCACCGAGCCGAAGAGCAGGATTATAAAGCCCACCTTGGCACAGCGGTTGCTCACGGCCTCGAGGCGCTCGTCCTTCGGCCCCATGTACTCGTTCCAACGTTTCACAAGGTTCATATGACCACTCCTATTCCCAGAACAGATCGTTCAGCGTTTTGCCGAGCGCGATGCAAATGGCCCGGCAGAGCTTCAGGCTGGGGTTATAGCGCCCCGCCTCAATGAGCCCGATGGTCTGCCGTGTGGCCCCCACGCGCTCGGCCAGATCCGATTGCGACAGCCCCGCTTCCATGCGGGCCGTCTTCATGCGCAGGTTCTTCTCGCCTTCCAAACCACTCCTTCCCTCGTGCGGACTGATGTAAGATATATCTTCCATTTGCAAAGTATATATTGCATCCAGAAGATGTCAAGGGAAAATGAGAGCGCACCACACCGTCAGAGCGGGAACGGGGAAAAGCGCCTGAAAGGCAACGCCGGCCTAGACCAGTTTCGAGGTATCGAGGGCCTCGGCGGGATCGACGTTGCGCAGAAGCGCGGGGTTCTCGAACAGTGGCAGGCAGATGAGCTCCTCGCGGTCGAAGGAGGCGGCCCCGCGCCCGAGCAAGCTCTCGTAGAACTTCACCAGGAACGACTCATCGGGGAAGATGTCCGCGGGAACGTTGCGGTACATGGCCCGCACGAGAGCATCGCGGAAGTAACGGGCATGGTGCTCGAAGGGCTCGTTGGACACATCGAAGCCGAGCTGGTTCAGATAGAGTGCCGAGAACACGGCGACGGTGCGCGTGTTGCCCTCGTAGAAGGGGTGGATCTGCCAGAGAAAGGCGATGCTGTGGCAGAAACCGGCCAGCTCGTCTTCTGCAAGGGCACCGTAGGACTTCGCCTGCTCCGCCGCGAAGACGCCCTTGAGCGCCATCTCGTAGGCCAGCGGATCGGCGTAGAGTACGCTGTCGCCGTTGAGGATGTCCTCCTGCTTGACCATACGCTCGGCCTTGAACTCGCCGGGGTGGTACACCGCCGCATCGAGGTCTTGGAACAGGTAGCGGTGAATTTCCGGAAGCATCTCGGGTGCGAGGCAGAAGGGGGCCGCCGCCAGCAACTCGGCGATGCGCTGGCCGACCAGATCGGCCTCAAGCGACGCCTCGTCATGGCCCGCAGCATGATGCGCCCGCACCAGCTCGCCCGTCTCGGCCAGCGTACGCTTACCGGCGATGTAGGCGTCGGCCGCTTGGCGCACGTAGGGGGAAACCTCCAAGCCGTCCACGGCCTGCAGCCCGATGGCCACGGCCCAGTAGTGGCGCCGCGCCGCCTCCGACTCGTGCGCGCGAGCCGGCTCGTATGCGAAGTCGTCCAAGCCCTCGGCCGTCATGCCGCGTCGCCGCCCTTCTCCATCGCCGTCAATTCCGCAGCCCATTGTATACCAAGGGCATCAGCACGAGCCACGCAGCTGCAAGACTGCTTGCAAGCCGCGACCACTCCACGTTTCGCCTTCGGGTTCTTACCTCCAACGGCGGCAAACGAGCGATCCCGCAAAAGCCCGTTTCGCCAAAGGGCGCCATGCCGTGAGCTATACTTATGCTTGCAAGGCCCCGCGAGAGGAGGTGCGCTATGGAAGATGCCCACGATCACGAGCGCCCCGCTCCCGCGATAACAACAATCGCGTTTTTTGGCTTGAAAACGACGGTTTTGTTACGCGAAGCGCTTCCTGAGTGGCCAAAATGTATTACGAAGGCCGCGTTTGGCCTGGAAGCGTAATACCCGCGCCCGCATTTTGGGGCACTCGCGTAACAAAACCGTTCATTCCAAGCCAAAATACAGGATTTTTTACAACACGAGGAGGTGCGCTATGAAAGATGCCTACGGCTACGAACGCTACGAGGAGCCCTACGACTACGCGACGCGCGACAGGCGTGTGCGCATCGCACGGGGCTTGCAGGCCGTGGACGGACTCACCACCAGTGCCGCCTTCGACGAACCGGCGCAGCGCTACGTGGACGGCCAAATCAGCGCCGAAAACCTCCGCGACATCGTCGACGACTACTACGAGCAGAAAGTCGGCCGCGCCATCGACCGCACCTCCCAGGAGGCAGACCTGGCGAGCGCCCGCATTTGCGACCTTCTGGACTCCAACGGCTTCACCATGGCGCCGTCCACTCTGCGCACTATCCACGGGCGCCTTTTCCGCGGTCTGATGGAAGACGCACACTACGAGGAACATTACCGCGACTACAATTTCTCGAAGCGCGAGTTCGTCCTCGCCCGCGAATCGGTGGAGTACGGCGATTTCGAGACGCTGGAGGAAGATCTCGCCGGAGCATTCGCTGCCTTCGCGCCCGGAGCCTACACCGCCGACGACCCCTGGCCCTACATACGATCGATGAGCGCCTTCATCACACGCATTTGGCAGATTCACCCCTTTGCCGAGGGAAACACGCGCACCGTGGCCGTCTTTCTGCAGAAGCTGCTGCAGAACCATGGGTTTTCCTGCGGGAACGAGACGTTCGAGCATTACTCGCTCCACTTCCGCAATGCCCTCGTGCGGGCGAGCTACCGCAACGTGCCCGCGGGCGTGGTCCCCGACGACAGCTTCATCAACGAGTTCGTGGCTTGCCTGCTCAAGGACCGGCCCTTCCCCTACCGCAACCGCGACATGGCCGCCGCCGCGCTGTTCCGCGCAAAGGGCCTCATCCCGCCTCAGGAGGAGGGCTCGTCGCACATCGGCTAAGGGGACGGAGGCGCGATCAGGCAGAACCGGCTCTGACCCACAGCCCCGTCTCCCCAACACGGTCGCGGAACTACGGCACCCCGCTCCCGCGTTGTCGCGAGCCTGCAACATTCCGCACCAGCCCGTGAGCTTGACCTTCCCGTTGCGTGAAGGTTCATACTGGCGCCGTCGGAGAAACCTGAAGGGAGCAACCGTGAGCGAACGGCCCAAAACCATCGGCGAGATATCCCGTACCTCGGGTGTGAGCCCGCGCACGCTGCGCTACTACGAGGAGCGCGGCCTTCTGCGGCCGGCCCGCACCGAGGCGGGCTATCGCCTGTACACAGTCGCCGACGAGCGCCGACTCGCCCACATCATGGCGATGCGGTCCTGCGGCCTTCCGCTGACCGCCATCGAGCACATCATGGGCGACGACGAGCCGAACATCCACGACGCCCTCCTCAGGCACCTCCGCACCCTGCGCGCACAGGAGAAATCGCTGGACGCCGCCCTGCGCCGGACGCAGGCGGCCCTACACGCTATCGAAGGGATTACGAACATGAACACTGAAGACGCATTCGAGAAGCTGAAGCAGCAGGGCCTTGAGAGCTTCGAGGAAACCTACGGCCACGAGGCCCGCGAGCGCTACGGCAACGCCGTCATCGACGCTACCAACGAACGCATGATGGCCCTCACCCGCGACGAGTGGGACGCCAAGGAGCTGCTGGAGGACTCCATCAAGGTTCAGCTGCGCCTGGCCCTGGCTGGAAACGACCCCGCATCGAAGGAGGCAGCCGAGCTCGCCCGCATGCACGAGCGCTGGATTGCCATCCACTGGGGCCCGGGCTACGGGAAGGACGAGTACCTCGGCCTCGTGCGCGGGTACCTGGCCGACCCGCGCTTCACCACCTACTACGACGAGGCCGCAGGTCCCGGCGCCACCGCCTTCCTCGTGAAGGCCGTGGAGACCTATCAGGGTAACGCCGAAGGCTAGGAGAGCCGGCACAGCGAATGGGGACGCTGGGCACCGCGTCCCCATTCATGTGAGCCACATGACGGCAACAAACCGTTGATGGAGGTCAGGCGAGCCTTTTTCTTGGATACAGTTCTTGAGGAACGCACATTCCGCAAGAAAGGCGGCTCCCTTGAAAACGAACGACATCCTCTCTGAGAAGGGCGCTGCGGCCCCTTCCCCCTCCCCCACCGCGGCTTCCGAGGCGGCTTCTACCAGCAGCGTCTCCTCCCCTGCAGCGGAAATCTCCGCCGCGCCGGCCCCTTCTGTTCCCGCACGGCCCCTGCCCAAGCGCATCGCGCTGGTCACCGGCGGATCGTCGGGCCTCGGCCGCGAGTTCGCCGTGCAGATCGACGCCATGCAGATAGTCGACGAGATTTGGCTCGTCGCGCGCAAGGAGGAGGCCCTCAAGGCCGTCGCGGCCACGTTGAGCACGCCGGCCCGCATCGTCGTAGCCGACCTCACGAGCAAAGCCGACATCGCCTCCATCGTCTCCACTTTGAACGCCGAGCAGCCCCATGTGAGCTACCTGGTGAACGCCGCCGGTTTCGGCAAGTTCGGCGACTGGCAGACCATCTCCGACGAGGCCGTGGACTCCATGATCGACCTGAATTGCCGCGGGCTCGTGGACATGACCCGCGCAGCACTGCCCTACATGGACCGCGGCAGCCGCATCATCGAGGTTGCCTCGGCCGCGGCCTTCGTGCCGCTGCCCCACATGAACGTGTACGCGGCTACCAAGGCCTTCGTGCTGCGCTACACCCGCGCCCTGCGCTGGGAGCTGCATGGCACCGGCATCACAGCCACGGCGCTGTGCCCCACCTGGGTTAAGACCGGCTTCGAGAAGGTGGCCCGCACATCCGGGGGCGCCCACGACGTGGGGCACCTCTTCGGCGAGCAAAGCGCGAGCACCGTGGTGCGCCGCGCTCTCTGCGCCAACAAGGCCCACTTCGCCGTCGCCTGCGCAAGCCCTCAATCGGCAGCCCTGCGCCTCATCGGCAAAATCGTTCCCGATTGCATCACCATGGCCGGCTGGGACATCCTGCGCCGCCTGTAGGAAAGGAATCTCATGGACATCAACAACGATTACGGGCAGGCCACCTCGGCCGCCGACGTGCAGAATCAGATCAACCTCATGGAGCAGTACTTCGAAACCGGCGAGACGCTCTCGGTCGATTTCCGCCTGCGCCAACTGCGACGCCTGCAGTCCTACCTGCTCGCCCACGAGCGCGAGGCCCTCGAGGCGCTCCACGCCGACCTGGGCAAGTCGGAATTCGAGTCCTATGCCACCGAGCTGGGGCTCGTCTACGACGAGATCCGCCTGTACCTGAAGAAGCTGCGCCAGTGGGCCAAGCCGCGCCACGTGCCCACCTCACTCGCCCATTTCCCCAGCAGCTCGACGGTGTACCCCTACCCCTTCGGCGTGGCAGCCGTGCTCTCACCGTGGAATTACCCGCTGCAGCTGACTCTCGTGCCCCTCGTGGACGCCATCGGCGCCGGCAACTGCGTGGCTATGAAGCCCTCGAAGACCTCGCCGGCCACGGCCGCCTTCATCCGCGACATGTGCCGCGAGGTGTTCGATCCGCGCTACGTGTACTGCTGGCACGGCAGCGACGACATGAACGACTGGCTTTTGCAGGTGGAATTCGACAAGATCATGTTCACCGGCAGCCCGCGCGTCGGCAAAGAGATCATGGCCCATGCCGCCGAGAGCCTCACGAGTGTGACGCTGGAGCTCGGCGGCAAGAGCCCGGTGTTCATCGCCCAAGACGCCGACATCAAGCGCGCCGCCCAGCGCATCGCCTGGGGCAAGTGCCTCAACTCGGGGCAAACGTGCGTCGGCCCCGACTACGCCCTCGTGCACGAGGATGTCGCCGACGCGTTCGTGGAGGAGCTCGACCACTACCTGCACGCCTACTACGGTGAGGACATCCTCGCGAGCCCCGACTACCCCCACATGATCAACCAGAAGCACTTCGACATGGTGTGCGGCCTCATCGACGACCGGCGCCCGGGCTCGAAGATCGCCATCGGCGGCCGGCGCAACCCCGCCACGCTCCAGATCGAGCCGACCGTGGTGACCGGCGTGACCATCGACGATCCGCTCATGAGCCAGGAGATCTTCGGACCGGCGCTGCCCATCATCACTTGGCGCGACATCGACGAGGCGCTCGCCATCGTGAAGTCCATCAAGCACCCGCTCGCATGCTACATCTTCTCGAACAGCCGCGCCCTCCAGAAGAAGATCCTCGACACGGTGCGCTGCGGCGGCTCCACCATCAACGACGTGGTCATCCACGCCAGCAACAACCACATGGGCTTCGGCGGCGTGCAGAACTCGGGCATCGGCGCCTACCACGGCAAGGTGGGATTCGACGCCTTCACCCACTACAAGTCCACTTTGAAGAAGTCGACCCTCATCGAGATGGGCATCCGCAATCCTCCTTTCGACGAGAAGAAGATGCGTCTGCTGAAGCTGTTCATGCCGGGACGTTGATCTTCGGGCAGCCCTACGGCCCCGTGCGTCCATCGGAGCCGCGCGGGACCGCGGTCGACCGCCGCTCCCGCGACCGGCATCTCGCGCGGCTATTCGAGCGGCTTGTCCTGGCCGGGGGCGTCTTGGATGGTGCGCAGGCCGTTGGCCGGCGGCTCGCCGAGGGGAAACCAGTACTTCCACACTTGGAAGGGTCGGGCTCCGCGCACGCCGTCCACGTCTTTGAAGGCGTCTTTGGGGATGATGGTACGCACGGCACGCCCGCTGAGGGTGGTAAGCCGGACGCCGCCCGTCCGCAGGGCATCGTCGCAGAAGGTCAGGCAGTTGTAGGTGACGAGGTTGTAAGTGCCCGGATGCTGGCGCCGCTGCTCGGCATAGGCGCGCACGCCGTTGAAGGAAACCTCGTCGCAGACAAGGGCGATAGCGCAGTTCACATGCTCGTTCCACCAGTTGCCCGGCTCCCCGTGCACGATCCAGCCCGAGGCTTGCTCAAGCGTGGCGAAGGTCATAGGGTCGCGCAGGCACGCCATGATGCCCGGCGCCTCCAGCTTGGTGCTGTGGCGGTAGTAGGAATAGGTTTCAAGGGGACCGTCCACCGGCCCGAGGGCGAGGATGCAGTGCCCCTCGTCCCACGCCGCCTCAAGGTTGAACAGCAAAAACACATTGAACGACCCCGGGGGCACCGGCTCCCATGCCGCACGGGGGCGCGCTTCGCGCTGCTGCACCTCATGGCACTCCCGAAGGTTCTTCTCGGTTTCCTCGGTCTTGATGCGCTCTTCCATGCCGTACACCTTCCTCAATTCCGCAACCTAATGCACGGCGGCATTGCCCGACGCAAATCGCCTGCTTGCCGCCTCCGCGATTGCGCTCAGCTTGCCGTGACGAGCGTGCCCGTCTCGCCGCGCAGGCCCTCGGCGGCATGGTCGAGCGACGTGATGACGGCCCGTCCGCCGGGATGGGCTTCCACGAACTTCACGCAGGCCTCAACCTTCGGCAGCATGCTGCCCGGCGCAAACTGCCCCTGGGCGGCATAGGCGCGGGCCTCTTCCGCCGTCATGGTATCGAGGGCGCGCTGGGTGGGCTGGTTGAAGTCGAGGTAGACCTTCTCCACCGCCGTAAGGATGACGAGCACATCGGCCCGCATGCGCCACGCGAGCAGGGCGCTGGTCAGATCTTTATCCACAATGGCGTCCACCGCCGCGTACTGCCCGCCGCGCTCGGTCACGGGAATGCCGCCGCCCCCAGCCGCCACAACCACGCAGCCGTCCTCCATCAGATCGCGGATGGTCTCCAACTCCACGATGTCCTGGGGCACCGGGCTCGGCACCACGCGCCGCCAACCGCGGCCGGAATCCTCCCGCACGGGAAACCCCGTGGCCTTCGAGAAGGCCTTCGCCGCCGCCTCGGTCATGAAGGCGCCGATGGGCTTCTCGAAATCCTTGAAGGCGGGGTCATCGTCATCCACGGTCACGTGGGTGGGCACGTTGGCCACCTCGCGCATGATGTCGTCGCGGCGGAACTGGTTCATGAGCGCCACGGCGAGCTGGGCGCCGATATAGCCCTGGCTCATGGCGTTGCAGTCGGCCAGGGGCATGGGAGGCACCTGGGCCTGCTTGTTCTGGGAGGCCACAGTGAAGGCCTCGTCGATGATACCCACCTGCGGGCCGTTGCCATGGGTCACCACCACGTTCACGCCCTCCTTCACGAGGCGCGCCAGGTTCCCCGCCGTGCGGACGAGGCGTTTCTGCTGCTCGGCGGGATCATCCCCCAGGGCGTTGCCGCCGAGGGCCACTACCACCCGCTTGCCTTCGAGACTTCCCCGCATCATCAGGCCTCCCCTCTTGCTCGTGCCTTTGTACCGCGTTTACGGTAGCAGACCCGTCGGCGACCCGGCCGGCTCGCGGCGCACCTGCAACGCGCCCGTTGACGGCATCATTTTATGGGTCGGGGCCAGGTTACCGTTGGGCATCGGCGCATCTACGAAGTCGGCGGCCGCGCGCTCGACTTCGGGAAGTGGGGTAGCGTGAGGGGAAACTACCGCTGCGACGCGGTTGCGCCGCCTTTCCCGAAGGTCTGCCATGTCCGATATTTCCCGTTCCACCTCCCCCTCTGCCTCCACCTCGGACAAGCTCGCGGCCAAAAAGGCCGCGAGCGTCCCCGCCGCCCCGGCCGCATCTGACGATCCCGGCCACACCGCTGCGCCGGCGGCGTCAACTGCATCGAGCGCCGCGGCCGCCACTCCGCCCGCCATCCCCACAGGGCGCGCGATGTGGGCCATGATGGCGCTCATGCTGGGCAGCAACCTTCTGGCCTCGTTCAACCAGTCACTCATGAACATCGCGCTGGATGCCACGGCCACCCAGTTCCACATCAGCCTGTCGCAGGCAAACTGGCTCGTGCTCGGGTTCACTATCGTGGCGGCCACGGTCATCACCATGGCCGCGTCGCTTCTGAAACGGTTCGGCATCCGCAAGGTCATGATGTTCGGCTACGCGGCGTCCCTTGCAGGTTCGGTGCTCGGCATGCTGGCGTGGAACTTCCCCACCATGCTGGCCGCCCGCCTTATCCAGGCGCTCACGGTGGGGCTGTTCTTCCCCGTGGTCACGAGCGTCATCCTCACGCTGGCGCCGAAGGGCAAAAGCGCCACCATGCTCGCCATCAACAGCGGGGCCATCGGGGTGGGGCTCGCCTTCTCGCCGCTGCTCTCGGGCCTCGTGCTCACCTACGTGGGGCTGCGGGCGCTGTTCGCCATTCCGCTTGTGATGTCGGCCATCCTGCTTGGGCTCGGATTCTTCTTCCTGCACGACATCTACGCCCGCGAGGACCGGCCCATCGACATCCTCAGTGTGGTGCTGAGCTTCGCGGGGCTTTCCGCCTTCATCTTCGGGCTGAACGAGGTGACCCGCACCGTGCTGCCGTCGGTGCTCTGCATGGCGGCCGGCGCCGTGGGGCTCGGGCTGTTCGCGTGGCGGCAGTTCGCCATTCCCCACCCGCTTCTGAATCTGGCGCCGCTGCGCCACGGGCGGTTCGTGTTCGGCGAGGTGCTCATGATGCTCGGGTACATGGGGTCCATCTACCTGAGCCTGCTCGTGCCGCTGTATTTGGAGGGGACGGCGGGTTACACCGCCTTCGCCGCCGGCGGCCTTCTGTGCGCGCCCATCCTGTGCTACGCCGGGGCCTGCTTTCTCGGCGGACGCATCGAGGACCGACACGGCGTGTGGCCGCTCGTGCCCCTCGGGTTCCTTGTGCTGCTCGTCGGATACATTGCCGTGGAAGTCACCTCGGCGGCGATGCTCATCGTGCCCATGATCCTCTGTGCCGGCGCCGCCTATGTGGGCGTAGGGCTCGTCTTCCCTACCTTGAAGGCGGTTGATCTGGACTCGCTGCCGCGGGCCATCTACGCCCACGGGTCGTCCATCCACTCCACCCTGGTGCAGATCGCCGGCTCGGTGGGATCGGCCCTGTTCGTGGGCATCATGTCCGCCGACACCGACCGCCTCATGGCCCAGGGCATCGCGAAGGCCCACGCCTACGCCTCCGGATTCTCCCACACCATCTTCATCGCCATCGGCATTCTGGCCGTGGCCTTCGTCGGCGCGGTAGCGTTCGGCCGCCTTATGCGCCGGCAGCGCCAGAAGGGTATCAAATCGCAATCAAAGCCCGCAACGACGGCGCCTAAGGCCTAGGGCTTCGGTACCCTCGTCGGAGATATTCGACGAGAAGGAGTTTCCCATGGATTCGACGCAACTGAGCACCGTGACCGTGGACGCCGGCCAGGAACTGGTCGTGGTGGAAGCGGAGCCCGCACCCGAGCGGCCTCTGAAGGAGAAGGCCATCATCGCGGCCGTGCTTGCGGCGGTGGCCCTCATATCGCTGCTCGTGTTCGCGAACATCGCCTCGAACCCCGAGACCTACACCGGCATCATCGACACCCTGGACGAGAAGAAGGGCAACGTCATGATGCTCGCCACCACCACGACGGCCGCCTCGGCCGCCATATCGGCGCTGCCCAACGACATGGGCACCCCCATCGCCGAGAAGCTCGTGGACTTCAGCTCGTACTTCATGGTCATTCTGGCGGTGATCTACCTGGAGAAGTTCCTGCTGACCACGCTGGGTTTCCTCGGCTTCGGCATTCTGGTGCCGGCGGCCTGCGCGCTGTTCGCCGTGGCGGTGTTCTTGCGACGGGGAACGCTCACGCGGGTAAATCTGCAGCGGCTCGGCACGAAGCTCGCGGCCTTCGGGCTGGCCCTGGCGCTCGTGGTGCCGGTGAGCGTGTGGCTGACCGACAACGTGGACGCCACCTTCGACGAGTCGCTCGCAGCCTCGAACGCCGCCGCCCAAGAGGCCACCGAGCAGCTGGAGGAGAGCACCCAGGAACAGGCGCAGGAGGATCCGGGGCTTCTCGGCGGCATCGCCAACGCGGTGCAGGAGGGGTGGAATGGCCTGACCCAGGGCGCGCAGCAGGCGCTCGACAGCCTGGGCGAGCAGCTGAACACCATGATCGACACCATGGCGGTCATGATCGTGACGAGCTGCCTCATTCCCCTACTCGTGCTCATCTTGTTCCTGCAGCTCGTGAAGATCATCACGGGACTCGACTTCGGGGGCGCCACTGCCGTCATGGGAGCCGCCCGCACCAAGGGCCGCGCTGTCGCCCGCTCGCTGCACCGCCCCGCGCAGAAGGGCTAGAACGATGGACGGCTTGGCCGAAGGGCGCGCCACGTGCGCCATCTGCCCGCACACGTGCCGGCTGGCCGAGGGGCAGACGGGACTCTGCCACGCGCGCGTCGCGGTGGGCGGCCAAGTGGTGGACGCCAACTACGGGCGCGTCACGTCGCTTGCGCTTGACCCCATCGAGAAGAAGCCGCTCGCGCGCTTTCGACCCGGCACGAAGGTGCTGTCGGTGGGCTCCTACGGCTGCAATTTGCGCTGCCCGTTCTGCCAGAACGCCTCTATCGCGTGCGCAGGCGAGGACGACGTGCCCTGGCGCACGATGGCGCCAGCAGAGCTGGTCGAGCTGGCCGCGTCGCTTATGCCCGAGGGCAACGTCGGCGTCGCCTTCACCTACAACGAGTCGCTCGTGGGCTTCGAATTCGTGCGCGACACCGCCCGCCTGGCACGCGAGCGCGACCTGGCCAACGTGCTCGTGTCGAACGGGTACGTGAACGACGGTCCGCTGCGGGAGATAGCCCCGCTCATCGACGCGGCGAACATCGACCTGAAGGGATTCACCCAAAGCTTCTACGACCTCGTCGGCGGGGATTTGGACACGGTGAAGCGCACGATAGCGGTACTTGCCGCCGAACCCGGCTGCCACTTGGAGGTGACGACGCTCATCATCCCCGGCCTGAACGACGGCGAGGATGAGATTGACGCCGCGGCCGCGTGGCTCGCATCGCTTAACCCAGGCATCCCCTACCACATAACGCGCTTCTTCCCCTGCCACCGCCTGCAAGACCGCCCCGCCACGCCGCCCGCAACCGTGCACCAGCTGGCCGCCATAGCCCGCCGCCACCTCAAGCACGTCTATGTGGGAAACTGCTAGGAGAAGACGCTAGCGTCCTTGATTTGTTTTAGCGACCGCGTTTCCTCCTAGGATGCCGCCGACGAGACGCGGATCACCTTGCCGCCGGCGTTTTCGATCGCCACCTCCACCGCATGGAGCATTAGCCGCATATCGAATTGGCATGCACTACTCAACACGAGCAGGTTCGCTGCGAAAACCACGATCCAGCAGAAGAACGCCCCTTATGCGAGCTCCTCCATCGTGTATGTGCTGTAGCCCTCATAACGATAGCTGGCATCGATGCCCTTCATGTACGTCTGCCGATCATCGACCCGATCGGTCAGCGCACTTTTGAGCAATGCCTTGATCTCGACATCCTTGATTGGGCTGCGCTCCATGGCAAGCAGGTAATCCTCTTTGTCCACAAGGCTCCAGTCGACCACAACACCGCACGCGCGCTTCAGCATCAGGTCGAGCCAGATCCTCATGCTGCGCCCATTGCCCTCGCGAAAGGGATGCGCAACGTTCATCTCCACGTACTTCTCAACGATCTCGTCGAAGGTCAGCTGCGGCATTCGGTCTATGGCCGAAAGCGCGTCCTCCAAATAGAGCGAAGCCGCGAAACGAAATCCCCCTTTCGAGATGTTCTCCCGCCGCATCTGCCCGGCAAAGTCATACACATCCTGGAACAGATACCCGTGAATCCGCGCAAGGCCAGCGAACGCGCCCGCCTCAAAATCGTCGAGCAGGCCGCCTTCAAACAGCTCCAGAGCGCGCTTTTTCGTCAAGCGCTCCTCTTCGCGCGCCAATTCGGCATCGCTGTCTATGCCCAACTTGTTGCCAAGAACCATGCCGTCCCCTTATCGCCTAACCAGATGAAGCGCCTCTCGCCTCCGGGTCAAATCGCCCTTTTCTTCGCATCCGATTGTAATTGAAACGCCTTCTGCGCTTGCAGGACGCTCGATCATAATGGAAACAACCCACGATCGCGTTTGGATCGTCGCGACCTCGGCCACAGTCGGATTACCCGCCGCTACAGCAGCTCCAGTTCAGGGATATCGAGGGGCATCCATTCGGCGGCATCGATCAGCCCCCCCCCTCTCTCGCACGCGTCCCAGAGATGGAACGCCATCCCTATTCGTCTCCCGAACTTCTCCTGACCGGCAAGACAGTCGACGTATTCATCTTTGGGAGCAAGAAACACCCAGTCTTCGCCCAGCAAAATATCGGCCAACCAAGATGCCTCATGCATATAGGTCGGAACGTCTGCATCATTCAGATGCTCCCATATCAAAGCCATCTCTTCTGCATGAAAGTCAAAATGCCCGTGTATGCCCAGCCGCCACATCCGCCCAGAGCGGACAAGCCGCCTAATCGTTGCTTCCGTTACCATGAATCCCCCTTTCGCACATCCGACCATCTTCTGTCTTCCACCATATCAGGCACAGACAGTCCCGCTCAATAGTCGCAACAGTCCCATTGTGCGCCTGCGAACGAGGGTCAAGCTTATCTACGGAAGGACTGCGAGACAGAGCGTCCTTGATTTGTTTTAGCAATCTTGATTTGTTTTAGCATCCTTGATTTTTTTAGCGACCGTGATTCCCTTCAGGACGTTGTCGACGAGACGCGGACCACCTTGCCGCCGGCATTTTCGATCGCCACTTCCATCGCATGAAGCATCAGCTGCACATCAGCTTGGCCCGTCCCGCTCGCCATAAGCAAGTCTCCCTGTCCGAATATCTCATCATCCTCCGACGGCCAGCTATACCCCGCTGACAATCGGCCGAGGTGATCGTTAACGTTGATCTGCGCCTGACGCACCTCCCCGTCGATCTCATACTCAACGGTGATCTGCGTGAAGGATGACGGAGCCGCAAGCCACGCCGCAGCCCCCGCTCCTACAACGAGCACGACCGCCAGGACACACGCCGCTACCGCCCTTTTCGCGATAGTCGTCGTTCGAGCCATGCGACGGTTCTGCAGATCTATCTGCTCATTGAGCACCGCTGCCTGCACGGAAAGCTCCTCGATGCTCTTCGCTTGAACGGCATCAACACCTATCAAATCGGACACACTCACCTGCAGCGCCTCCGCAACAGCCATAAGCAGATCGGCATCGGGAACCGAAAGCCCCTTCTCCCATTTCGACACTGTCTGGCGTACCACGTGCACCCGTTCCGCCAGCTCCTCCTGCGTGATGCCGCGCCGTTCCCGCATGCGTCTCAGGTTCTCGCCCAGCATATGCCCCTCCTTCGCTTCACTCGTCCGTGCTTTAGCAACCCCATAATAGGCCACCGCCAACCAAGCACCTAGCAATGGAAATTAACATCGCAGGTCAGCTATGGAAATCACGCGCCAGCAGGAACATACCTCTCGCTCCGCACAGAGCGGAGCCTGAAAGTGAAGTTGATGCCTATAACCGTGCTTCGGCATCGCGGGCGGCCTCGCGGGGAGAGCGCCCGAAGCTTTCGATCTGCGGCGGAATGGGTGGAAGCCAGATCTTCCGACAAGGCGCCAACGCTCAAAACCGCACGGCACTGCCGACAACGAACTACCCGACAACTCCAACGCGAAACCGCAACGTTCCAAAGTATCCTTTGCGGGGAAATGCCGCAGATCCGGAAAACAGGCGAGCCCTTACAGCTCGACCGAGAAGACCTCCGTCTGGTTGGCCAGGTCCAGCTCAAGCTGCAGCGCAGCGATCTCGTCGGCGACGGCGCGGTAGTCCGCTTCAGCCTGGGCAACGTCATAGTTCGCGTACCGATACTCGATGGGCCCGTTGCTACTACCGAAGTAGCGGTCGCCCAGGCGCTCCCGAGGCTGACGCGAGGCGAGTGAATTCAGACGATCCTTCCGCCCCGAAAGCTGCGCGAGCAGGATAAGCGCTTCGTCGATGCTAATGCCTCGCTCGGGCAGAACCGTCTGCATGTTGAACCGGTGCAGGGCATGACGAATGGCCCGCGCCTCGGCATCGATCTGCGCGACCTTCTCGCGTACGGCCCCGTAGTCGTAGACAGGAGGCTCGGCCGCCTCCCCCTCCGCGAGCACGTAGGTGCTCACTTCCTGCTCACTCCGCAGCAGCCGATCCTTCTCGTCCTGCAACCGCCGCAGATACTTGTTAGCACTAGCCGATGTGAATTCCACACGACCACCTCTTCCTCGCGCCGACCATTCGATGGCAACCACCATATCAGGTGCCAACAGTCGCATTCAACAGTCCCACTAGTCCGATTTGAGATTGATACTTTTGAGCTGCTACAATGCCAAACGCCGGCCGCAAACGTCTCGCAGCATGTACTGCGGACCTCATGTAAAGCAATCACACCCGTAGCACCGCAGCTGATAGAAAACGACCAACGCATTCGGAATCCCCTCGCTACGAATCGGACAGAATGCTTAGACACTTTGATGCAGATGGGCGGGGATATTTCAGCTTAAACAGTGAATTGCTTACGTCGTCTACAATCATTCTTCTATTTCAATGTCATCGTATAATAAAGAACTGCATCGAGACGACGCTCCGGCCTTAAAAACCTCACACCCTTTGCCGATATAATTCGATCATGATCGTCCGCAGGAACTCGTGGATAAATGAAGTTATCGGATAGAACGAACCGGGCAATATTATCGTTGGTAAAGCTACCCGCCTTATCTGTTTGACCTCCGAAGGTAATTAGGGAATGAGTTCTGTTGAACATAACAGAACCCTGCGCAGCATAATCGAACATACTCTTCACAAACCAAATCAACGCACGCTCCGGGCGCCCAATGTGCTCTGTATGGCGTATGACGCTATTTCGCATAACGTTTGAAAAGAGTTGGAGAAATGCAAAATTTGACCAGAAAAAGACATCGAAGCCGGCAGGGTCAAATTCGGCCTCCTGCCCCACGGTTCTCCATTCCCCCATCAGCGCAAAGGGCGCTTGCCTATCAACGCCCTGCCGAGTAAGCTCATCCGCAGCATCAAGTATTTGCTGTCTATGAGCAAGCATGTATGCTTCATTGTTCCATTCGTAGTCAATGGGGTTCCCCAACGCCTCAACGATGATGTCTGAAACGGTGATTCGCTCAGCTCTCCCAAAGCTGGCCGCCACCGAAAAGCACAGCTGCTCAATCGAAGGAGGTCTGACAACTAGCTCGCAAAGCTGCTCTTCGCGCGGCTTGCTTGCCGTCCCACTCGTGGGCACCACAACAAGCTTAACCTCAAACGCCGATATCTCTTTCCCCGTATTAGAGTCCTTAACGACAATGTCAGATCGGTTAGCTCGATCAACAGCATAAGCGTCGTAGCCGGAAAAAGAATCTTCAAAAGCGTAATAAGCCGAACGGGGGTCAATGCCTATTAACTCTGCAAGCGATTCTAACTTCTGAAAAGTTCTCGGCCTGCCATCCCCGCCTATCTCGGCGACAATGTAATTCATTGGCAACTTCTTTTCCTCGTCAATATAATTTGCCAACGCTATCGGAAAAGCAGTGGTAAAGGTGTTTTTCCCGAAAGAATCAGCTCTTTCGAAGTCCTTATTCGAGCGATCCAAGCCATACATATAGCTCATTTAAGCTCCTCACATCTTCTGAAAATCAACTATATTATAGGCTCTCAATAAGAGCTTTGGCCTGCGCGCTTACAAGAAGCCAAAACAAGCTCGCAAGAGCTATCTCCAACTAGTTACTTCACGGTTCACGTGCGAGGATTCGCCTTATCCCCCGATCTCAGCATTATAGCGGCCGATGCGTTGACGTCAATTTATTGACGTC
>NZ_CAUASN010000014.1 GCF_958431955.1 uncultured Adlercreutzia sp.
CCGTGAAGGGCATGCTGCCGAAGAACACGCTGGGCCGTGCGATGGGCAAGAAGCTGAAGGTGTACGTTGGCGCTGAGCATCCCCATATGGCTCAGAAGCCCCGCAAGATTGAGTTGGAGGGTTAATCATGGCAGATGAGGCTTTGTACTACGGCACCGGTCGCCGCAAGAACGCGGTGGCCCGCGTCCGTCTCGTTCCCGGCACCGGCAAGGTGACCATCAACGGTCGCGACGGCGAGGAGTACTTCGGTCGCGAGGCGCTCTTCAACTACGCCATGACCCCCTTCAAGGTGACCGACACCGCCGGCCACTTCGACGTGAAGGCCCGCATCGACGGCGGCGGCGTGTCCGGCCAGGCCGGCGCCCTGCGTCACGGCATCTCCCGCGCCCTGCTGGAGGCCGGCGACTACCGCGACGAGCTGAAGAAGGCTGGCTTCCTGACCCGCGACGCCCGTATGGTGGAGCGCAAGAAGTACGGTCTGAAGAAGGCTCGCAAGCGCCCGCAGTTCTCCAAGCGCTAAGTTTGGAGGCGCGCATCGGCTGCCGATGTCGCGAGATATTGCCTGCAGAAAGCCCGCTCCCCGGAGCGGGCTTTTTTCGTGTCCGAAGCCAGGAGGACTCGTTCCCCGACCTATGGAGTCATTGTTGTTGATTTGTTACAGGCACGCACCTCTTTGGGCACGCGGGCTTGCGGGGGCGCGCCAACTGGTACACTGTGCCGCGCATTATTTCCGATTAGGTGTTTCTCCTGGTAAAAGTTGAGAAATACGCTCAGAGATAGGACGGCTATGGCGCAGCAAGCGCAAGGTGCGCGAACCGACTGCTACGCGGCGGTGGATATCGGGGCCTCGTCGGGCCGCGTGGTGGTGGGCTACGTGGAGGACGGGCTCATCCGCCTTCAGGAGGTGCACCGGTTCGACAACCGCCAGGTGCGCCGCCGGGGGCACGACTGCTGGGACGTGGAGCTGCTGCACACCGAGCTTCTGCGCGGGCTTGCCCGCTGCAAGGAGGAGGGCTTCGCGCCGAAGTCGGTGGGCATCGACACCTGGGGCGTCGACTTCGTGCTGCTGGACGCCGATGACAACCTGGTGGGGGATGCGGTGGCCTACCGCGACGCGCGCACGAACGGCATGTACGAGGTGGCCGACGCCATCATGCCCGCCGCCGAGCTGTACCGCCGCGTGGGCCTGCAGCGCCAGCCCTTCAACACGCTCTACCAGTTTCTGGCCCTCCAGCGCGAGCATCCCGAGCAGCTGGAGGCAGCCGATACCTTCCTCATGATTCCCGATTACCTGAACTTCCTGCTCACGGGCGTGAAGGCCGTGGAATACACCAACGCCTCCACCACGGCGCTGCTGAACGCGGAAACCGGCGCGTGGGACGAGACGGTGATGGAGGCCTTCGGTATCCCGCGGCGGCTCTTCCGCAATGTGACCCACGCCGGCGCCTGCCTGGGGCCGGTGCTGCCCGAGGTGGCCGAGGCCATCGGCTACGACACCCGCGTGGTGCTGCCGGCCACCCACGACACCGGCAGCGCTTACTTGGCCGTGCCGGCTTGCGAGCCGCCGGCGGTGTTCCTCTCGTCGGGCACGTGGAGCCTGCTCGGGGTGGAGAACCGCAGCCCCATCTGCTCGGAAGGCGCCTTCCGCGCGAACTTCACCAACGAGGGCGGCTACCACTTCCGCTACCGCTTTCTGAAGAACATCATGGGCCTGTGGATGATCCAGTCCATCCGCCGCGAGCTGAACGGCATCACCTACGTGGTGGACGAGAAGGCCATCCGCAAGGGACGTCTGCACCAGTACATGCGCGTGGAAGGACTCGGGCACGAGGTGGGGTTCGCCGACCTCATCAAGGCCGCCGACGAGGCCGAGGCTGCCGGCGTGATCGCGTCCATCGTGAACGTGAACGACGACCGCTTTTTGGCCCCCGACTCCATGATCGAGGAGATCTGCGCAGCCTGCGAGGAGGCGGGCCAGCCGGTGCCCGAGACCTTGGGCGAGCTCATGCTCTGCGTGTACGAGAGCCTCGCGCGATGCTACCGCGACGCCATCGAGGGGCTCACGGCGCTCGCGGGCCATGATTACGCCTCCATCAACATCGTGGGCGGCGGTTGCCGCGACGACCACCTGAACCGCCGTACCGCTCAGGTATGCGGACTGCCCGTATATGCCGGCCCCGTGGAGGGCACGGCTCTGGGCAACCTGGCGGTGCAGATGCTCGCCGACGGGGTGTTTCCGCACCTCAAGGCCGTGCGCGCCGCTATTGCCGAGAGTTTTGAAGTTACCAAGGTAGAACCAAAATAGACGAAAGGAAACCCGATGACCACTATGTACGATCTGGCGAAGGACGCCTATGCCGAGCTGGGGATCGACACCGAGGCCGTGATGGCCAAGCTGGCGAAAAAGCCCATCTCGGTGCACTGCTGGCAGGGCGACGACGTGCTCGGCTTCGACCAGGAGGGCGGACTGTCCGGTGGCATCCAGACCACGGGCAACTACCCCGGCCGCGCCCGCACCTTCGAGGAGCTCACGGCTGACTTCGAGGCAGCCATGGCGCTCGTGCCCGGCGCCAAGCGCATCAACCTGCACGCCTCCTACGCCGTGTTCACCGACGAGAACCCCTGGGTCGATCGCGACGCCCTGGAGTACAAGCACTTCGAGCCGTGGGTAAACTGGGCGCGCGAGCACGGTTTCGGCATCGACTTCAACCCCACCATCTTCGGCCACCCCATGATGAACAACGAGCTGTCGCTGTCCTCGCCTGATAAGGCTACGCGCGACTTCTGGATTCGCCACTGCAAGGCGTGCCGCAAGATCTCCCAGCAGATCGCCGAGGCGCTTGACGACGAGACCCTCTGCAACATCTGGATCCCCGACGGCCTGAAGGACGTGCCCGGCGACCGCTACGGCCTGCGCGAGCGGCTGCGCGACTCCCTCGACGAGATTTACGCCGAGAAGTACGACCGCGTGATCGACTCCTGCGAGTCGAAGGTGTTCGGTATCGGCCTGGAGTCCATGACCGTGGGCTCCAACGAGTTCTACCTGGCCTACGCTGCCACGCACCCCGGCGTGTACGACCTGCTGGACATGGGGCACTTCCATCCCACCGAGAACGTGGCCGACAAGCTCTCCGCGCTGCTGCTGTTCTTCGACAAGGTGCCGCTGCACGTGACGCGCGCCATTCGCTGGGACTCCGACCACGTGGTGCTCTTCGACGACCCGGTGAAGGAGATGGCCATGGAAGTGGCCCATTGCCCCGGTGCCTGGGAGAAGGTCATCATCGGGCTCGACTTCTTCGACGCCTCCATCAACCGCGTGGGCGCCTGGGCCGTGGGCACGCGCGCCATGGAGAAGTCGCTGCTGTACGCGCTGTTGCAGCCGGCCGCGCGTCTGAAGGAGCTGCAGGACACCTACCAGTTCACCGAGAAGATGGCGCTGTCCGAGCAGGCCAAGAGCATGCCCTTCGGTGCTGTGTGGGACGAGTACTGCCGCCGCGAGGGCTGTCCGACCGACGGCGAGGTGTATGCTCGCGTGGCCGCCTACGAGGCGAAGAATTTGCCGACCCGTCAGTAAGAGGAGCAACCAATGGCATTTATCGATCAAGCGCAGGATCTGCTGTCGAAGGGGGCCAGTGCGGCCCGCGGGGCGGTGTCGGGCGTGGCGGTGGAGCAGCTCGGCTTCGTGCGCGGTTTCGTGCGCCTGTGCGACGACGGCTGGGGCCAGGGCTGGCACGAGCGCAACGGCGGCAACCTCACCTATCGCATGACCGAGGCCGACGCGAATGCCGCGCGGCCCTTCTTCAACCCGGAGCCGGGCCCGTGGGTTCCCATGGGCGTGCAGGCGGCCGATCTGGGCGGGGCTTTCTTCCTCACCACCGGCTCGGGCCGCTACATGCGCAACGTGGCGGGAGACCCGGCCCACAACATCGGCATCGTGGAGATCAACCCCGAGGGCGATGCCTGGCGCATCGTGTGGGGGCTGACCGACGGAGGGCGCCCCACCTCCGAGTTCCCGAGTCACTTCATGTGCCATGCCGTGCGCATGCGGGCCACCGGCGGCGCCTCGCGGGTGCTCTACCACGCGCATCCCAACAACGTCATCGCCATGACCTTCGTGCTGCCGCTCGACTCGCGCACCTTCACCCGGGCGCTGTGGAAGGCCATGACCGAGTGCGTCGTGGTGTTCCCGGCCGGCGTGGGCGTGGTGCCGTGGATGGTGCCGGGCGGGGCCGACATCGCGCGGGAGACCGCGGCCATGATGGAGACCTTCGACGCCGTCATCTGGGCCCAGCACGGCCTGTTCGCCGCCGGATCCGACTTCGACACCACCTTCGGCCTCATGCACACCGTGGAGAAGGCCGCCGACATCTACGTGCGCGCCCGCTCTATGAACGGGGGTTCCGACGACTTCATGAACACCATCACCGACGACGGCCTTAAGGCCATCGCCCGCGAGTTCGCCATTCCGCTGAACGAGGCCATGCTGGAATCTCCCGCGGCCGGCGAGGGCATCGACTAGAAAGGTTCCAACCAACTATGGCACTGTCCCAAGAGAAAAAAGGCACCATTGCCGTTTCGCTGACCAACTTCCTCGATTCGGGCTGCATCGTGGCCTCGTCGGTGGCCCTGGCCGCCTGGGCCATCGCCTTCAACTTCGACAACGTGTGGGTGTCCATCCTGGGCGCCGTGGGCGCGAACGCCTTCGGCGCGGCGGTGGGTGCGCTCATCGGCGGCTTTCTGGCCGACCGCTTCGGGCGCAAGTTCATCTACACCTACAACCTGCTCGTGTACGCCACCGGCGTGTTCATCATCATGTGCGCGGTGAACCTGCCCATGCTCTGCCTCGGCATCGTCATCTCGGGCCTGTCGGTGGGCGCGGGCGTGCCGTCGTCGTGGAGCTACATCTCCGAGATGTCGTCCTCCACGAGCCGCGCCGCCAACATCGGCATCAGCCAGTTCGCCTGGTCCTGCGGCCCGGCGGTCATCTTCGTCATCGCGCTTCTGTTCTCGTTCGCGTTCCCCACGTTCGGGCCGGACGGCGCGCTGCTGCCCGCGGGCACCTACGGGCCCTTCGACGGCCTGTTCGGCATGCGCCTTCTGTTCCTCATCCTGTTCGTGGTGGCGCTCGTGGCGTGGAATTTGCAGCGCAAGCTTGAGGAGTCGAAGGACTGGACGGAGAAGCAGCAGGCCGGCGCGCCGCGCGATACTTTCGTCCAGATGATGCGCCGGGCGCTCACGAACTCCGTGAACGTGAAGTCCATCGTGTTCCTCGTGGCGGTGTACCTGACGTGGAACATCGTGGCCGGCACCATGGGCCAGTTCATGCCCTACATGTACGCGGCGGCCGGGCACTTGGACGACACCACCATCTCGCTTCTGCAGGCGGTCATGTGGGTGCTCACGGCAGTGGGCTCGCTCGCCATCTTCTCGAAGTTCGGCGACCGCATCCCGCACCGCATCCTGTTCGCGGCCACGGCGCTCATGGCGCTGGCGGCCTGGGTGGTCATGGTGTTCTTCGGCATGCAGCTGCAGGCGGGCACGGCCGATAGCTGGGGCTGGCTCCTGTGGGTGTTCGTGGCGCTGTGGGGCATCTCGGCCGGCTTCTCGGCCCAGTGCTTCTACGCGCTGTGGTCCACCGAGCTCTTCCCGACGCTGTACCGCGGCGGCGTGCAGGGCATCATGTTCTTCCTCGTGCGCGGCGTTTTGGGCATCTGGTCGCTCGTGGCCGTGGCGGGCCTCGGCGTGGAGACGCCCGCGGGCTTCGTGACGGCCGGCATCATCATGTGCGGCTTCCTGTTGGTGTCGCTCGTGGTGGGCGTGGTGTGGTGCCCCAACACCCAGGGCCGCACCCTCGACGAGATCACCGAGGAACGCTACGGCAAGCACATCGACTAGCGAAGCGGCGACATCTTCCAACGCAAACCAAGGGCGACCTCCGGGCCGCCCTTCTTGTTATCAGAGAGTGCCTCGCTTGCCCGGCAGACAATCTCTTCACCTGCCGTTGCCCTTTTCCGAATATTCGGCCGGCATCTTCCAAAAAATAAAACTGATGTTCTAATTTTGCTTGCATTGGCCGGGTTAAGAGATTATAATGAAACAAACGTTCGTAAAGTGCTCGTTGGAGGAAATCTAGGCTGGGGAGCCCCTAACCCGCTTGCGGGGACAGCCGCCGAGAGAAAGGGGCTGCCATGGCCGGTCGACTTCCTATATCCGACAACTTCATGTTCGGGCGCGTGCTCTGCAATGAGGAGGTGTGTCGCGGCTTCCTGGAGCGCGTCCTGGGCACCGACGTGGGCAGCATCGCCTACCTCAACCGGGAGCAGGTGCTCCAACCGGCCGTCGATGCGCGTGGGGTGAGACTGGATGTGTACGCCGAGACGGACGCGGGCGTCGTCGATGTGGAGATGCAGGCGAACCCCCACACTGCTCCAGGTCGCCAGTTGCGCTACTATCAGGCCGGCATCGACTCGGGGCTTATGGATCGCGGTGCCGCATGGAGAGATTTGCGCGACAGCTACATCATCTTTGCCTGCGACTTCGATTGGTTCGGCGCGGGGCTTCCCGTCTACACCTTCGAGAATTTGTGTCGCGAGGATCCGTCGATTAGCGCCGCTACAGGTGCCGTGTGGAAGATCCTGAATGCCCGGGCAGCCGCTTGCGCTCCCACCGAGGGGATGCGCAATCTGCTAGAATACCTCCGAAGGGGTGCCGTGGCCCCAGGCGACAGGCTCGTTGCTGCTATGGCCGCCGAGGTTTCCGCAGCCAATGAGGACAGAGAGTGGGTGGGCTCCGTGATGACCGTAAGAGACCTGATGGAGGAAGTTCGCCTCGATGCTCAAGAGCAGGGTCTGGCCGAAGGCAGGGCGCAAGGCATCGCTGAGGGTAGGGCCGCGGGTCTGGCCGAGGGTCTGGCCGAGGGTCTGGCCGAGGGTCTGGCTGAGGGCAGGGTCGAGGGCATGGCCCAAGGCCGCGAGGAAGGACGTGCGGAGCTTGCCGCCCGCATGGCGGCCCTCGCTGCTCGGCTCGCGGAGGAGAATCGCACCGAGGATGCCTTTGCCGCTATGGCCGATCCTGCAGCGGCGGAAAGGCTTTTCCGAGTTTATGGTCTATAGCGGGCCTCTATCTCACTTCATGTAGAAAGCGCATGGCGCAACGCGAGCGTTGTTGTGGAGCGCGTGACGGATTCGTGCCCCGATGTGGTGCTCGTAGCGGTTGGAGGCGATTCAAGCAGTCGGTTTCTTGAGCCGGCGGCCACGGTGTAGGAAAACGGTGCCGATTACGTCCGCCGTCTCGTCGATCGCGACTCTGCTATCGCTTAAGGGCCGGGCCTTGCGTCGGCGGCTATCGACGCGGCGATTTCCTTCCCGAAAACCTCCCGACGCAATGCGCCGTTAATTTGGTCAATGCGCCGATGAGAGGCGAGGCAGGGGCGTGTCATGGTATTCTTGCCCCACCATTTCGCAGCGAAGGAGATAGGGTCCCTATGTCGAAAGTCACCGATATCTACGGATCTATGGTGTTCAACGAGCACACGATGCAGGAGCGCCTGCCGTCTGCCACCTACAAGCAGCTCATGCGCACCATTAAGGGCGGCGAACCGCTCGACATCGACGTGGCCAACGTGGTGGCGCACGCCATGAAGGAGTGGGCCATCGAGAAGGGCGCCACGCACTTCACGCACTGGTTTCAGCCGCTGACGGGCATCACCTCCGAGAAGCACGACAGTTTCATCGACCCCACGCCCGACGGCCGTGCCATCATGACCTTCTCGGGCAAGGAGCTCATCCAGGGCGAGCCCGACGCCTCCAGCTTCCCCTCCGGCGGCCTGCGCGCCACTTTCGAGGCCCGCGGCTACACGGCGTGGGATCCCACCTCCTATGCCTTCATCAAGGACGAGGTGCTCTGCATCCCCACCGCCTTCTGCAGCTACACCGGTGAGGCGCTGGACAAGAAGACTCCGCTTCTGCGCTCCATGAAGGCCATCGAGTGCCAGGCCAAGCGCGTGCTGGCCCTGTTTGGCGAGACCGGTGAGCGGGTGACCACCACCCTCGGCGCCGAGCAGGAGTACTTCCTCATTTCCGAGAAGGACTACGAGCAGCGCCTCGACCTCATGCTCACCGGCCGCACGCTCTTCGGCTATTCCCCCTGCAAGGGCCAGGAATTGGAAGAGCACTACTTCGGCGCCATCCGCCCGTCGGTGAACGAGTTCATGAAGGAACTCGACGACGAGTTGTGGGCGCTCGGCGTGTCGGCCCGCACGAAGCACAACGAGGTGGCCCCGGCCCAGCACGAGCTGGCTCCCATCTTCGCGGAAACGAACCGCGGCGTGGACGAGAATCTGCTCACCATGGAGAAGATGAAGCTTCTGGCCAGCCACTACGGGCTGGTATGCCTGCAGCACGAGAAGCCCTTCGAGTTCATCAACGGGTCTGGCAAGCACAACAACTGGTCCATTTCCGCCGACGGTAAGAACCTGTTCGACCCAGGCGAAAACCCCATGCAGAACCTGCGCTTCTTGGTGTTCCTCACCTGTGTGATCGAGGCGGTGGACGAGTACCAGGAGCTTCTGCGTATGTCGGCCGCCAGCGCCGGCAACGATCATCGTCTGGGGGCCAACGAGGCTCCGCCGGCCATCGTGTCCATGTTCTTGGGCGATGAGCTGGGGGCCATCGTGGACGCACTGGTGGACGAGCACGACTATTCGTCGGCCGAGCGCGTGTCCATGGACCTCGGCGTGGACGTGCTACCGAACTTCATCAAGGATAACACCGACCGCAACCGCACGAGCCCCTTCGCCTTCACCGGCAACAAGTTCGAGTTCCGCATGCCCGGCTCGGCGCAGAACCTTTCGGACGTGAACATGGTGCTGAACACGGCCATGGCGAAATCGCTCAAGGGCTTCGCTGATGCCATGGAGTACGTTGCCGTGGATGACTTCGAGGCGGCTGCCATCGACTATGTCAAGCGTACCTTGCGCGACCACGAGCGTATCATCTTCAACGGCGACGGCTACGCTCACGAGTGGGAGGAGGAGGCCGCCCGTCGGGGTCTTGCGAACCACCGCACCACCGCCGATGCGCTGCCCTGCCTGGTGGATCAGAAGTCCATCGATCTGTTCGCCGAGTTCGGCGTGCTCACCGAGACCGAGGTACGCAGCCGCTACGAGGTGAAGCTGGAGAAGTACAACAAGATCATGAACATCGAGTGCCGGGTGATGAAGCGCCTGGTTCGTCGCGACTACCTGCCGGCCATCAACCGGTACGCGGCCAAGCTCGCCCACGGTATCACCGCCATCAAGGAGGTGCTGCCCGACGGCGATACCTCGTTCATGGAGGAGAAGCTGCGCCGTCTCGTGGCTGGGGCGGCCGAGATCAACATCCAGCTGGAGAAGCTGCACGCCCTGCACCGTGCCTCGCTTGACATCGCCGACCAGCAGGAGCGCGCGAACATGAACGCTCACGAGATCGTGCCGGTGATGGACGCGCTGCGCCACGCCGTGGACGAGATGGAGATCATCGTCGAGCGCGAGGCCTGGCCCGTGCCGACCTACAACGAGATTCTGTTCTACGCGTAAGAAGACGTGCTTGTCCGGCAACGGCCGGGCGGCATGCCTCCATGCTCAGACAGTCCTCGCTTGGTGGAAGTGCCTGCGGGGCACTTCCAGTCGCTGCGGAACTGCGCGTGGAGACACGCCGCCCGGCCGTCGCCTACGGGGATCCTCGCTGATTTCCTGGGGCGCATCCCGGAGCCGATAGGAATATATACGAAAAGGGCCCGCACTGCGGGCCCTTCGTGGGTTTGGGGTATTTTGTAGGGGCGGTCTTCAGCCGACCTCTTACACGCCCTGGCGGAGGCTGGCGGCTACGGCGTGGAGGATGTCGTTGCGCTGGGTGCTTGCCACGAGGCTCGCGAGCGGGGCGGCGGCGAGCGGCATGTTCTGGTCGCAGAGCAGCACGAGGGCGCGGCCGACCACTTCCATCACATCGTCGAGTGGCGCGAGCGGCACGCCGGCGGTGCGCAGGCAGGCCGTGGGATCCCAATCGTTGCCCGGCACGTCGTTGCCCATCTCGCCGATGAGGTCGTTGCGCTCGCGCAGGCCGGCCTCGCCCATAGGGCTCGCCTCGGGCACACGCAGGTAGCAGGCCAGCGCCTCGCGCAAACGCCCGGTCTGCCAGTAGGCGAAGGCCAGACGGTAGAAGATATAGGAGATGTCGTTGCCCGTCACGGCAATGCGCAGGGCATCCTTGGCCACCTCGATGATGCGGTCGTAGTGCTCGCCTTCCGCAAAGCAGGTGATGAGGTCGTTGTAAGCCGGCGCGCTCGTGGGCGCCAGCTCGATGCACACGCGGGCCTGGGCCTCGGCGGCATCCAAGTCTCCCATGTCGCGGTAGATGCGCGACAGCGACGAGCGCGCCGCCTGCCCGATGTCGGACACGCGCTGGTAGCGCACCGCCGGGTCGCTGTCCGCGAGGCTCACCAGATAACGGGCGAACACGTTCTCGCAGTACAGGGGCTTCACCGTCACGCCGGACTCGCGCAGGGCGCGCGCGGCCTCGTCCTCTTCGGTGACCTTGGTCGTCTCGGCGACGATATCCTCCAGCTGGGCCACTGCCAGAAGCAGCGAGTCGTCCTTCTCCTCCATGATGGCGCGGTAGCGGGCGCCCAGGTCGGCATCCTGCTCGCTCATCACGTCCAGCTCGCTCACCGTGTCGGCGTGCAGCAGGTCACGCAGCTCGGGCGACAGCTCGCGGTCGTCCTCGGCCACAGGCGTGCGCACCACGGCCAGTTCCACCTCGAGCGGCTCCACCGGCTGCAGGCTGCCGTCGTCGGCCAAGTTGAGGGCGCTGTTCTGCAGGTGCAGCATGTCGAAGAGGGCCGCCGGGTCGCAGGCGGTCTCGGGCGCGCTGAAGCGCCCGTCGCGGATGGCGGCCATGGTGCCCATGGTGAACGGGATGCGGCCGAACTCCAGCGACATGACGGTGGCGCCGGCGATGGAGCCCTCCTTCCCGTTCACGACGACGCGAGTCACACCCACCGAGGAGCCGAAGGCGGCCGAGGCGATGAGCGCGGCCAGGCGCAGCCCGTAAGCGGCGGCAGCACCGGTGCGCTGGGCGGACACGTCGACCCACTGGCCGCAGGCCTCGTCGAAGCGCGACTTGGGGAACACGTCGGGCGCGGGCATGGACACGTCGGCCACGATGGTGCCGGTGCCGGAATCGCAGATAAAGCGGTACTCCAGGCGGAAGGGGAGCACCATCTCCTCGCAGGCGGTGGCGAAGCGTGTGGACAGATCCCAGTTGCCGCCGCGGGTGCCGGTGGTGCCATATTGGGTGTCGAGCTTGTTGTCGCGGTCGGCTGCGCCGAGATAGCGGCCGGCGTCGTTGGCGATGGAGCGCAGCACGCGCCAGTCGGCCTCGCTGCACTGGCCCTCGGTGAAGGCGCTCGCCGGCACCGCGCCGTTGTCGTCCTCCATGATCATCGAGATCATGGCCAAGCGATCGAGCACTGACTCGATGCGCAGAATGGTGCCGCGCGCGCCGGCGCTGATGGTGCTGTCGTCGAAGACCGACCAGAACAGGTTGGTGGTGTTCAGCCGACGCAGCTCCACCGGGTGTTCCACGGCGATGGCGCGCAGGCTCGGCGCCTCGGCGTCGGACAGCAGCCGGGCGGCGTAGGCTTCGAAGCCCGAGGCGGGGTTGGCGGCGTCGGCCATGGACACGCGGAACAGCAGCCCGTCCACGGCGTCGGGCAGCGGCGCGGCGGTGAACTCGCCCAGCACGTCGCGCGTGGTTTTGCCGCCCGCGTCGGCCGTGGCGCCCTCGCCGGAGCGCGATGCGTCGCCTGGGGTCCCTTCGCCCCCGTCGCGGTTACCGTTGTTCTTCTTACGGAAAAAGTCAAACACCCTGTGCTCCTTCCCATGGGGAAGTTGTAGAAGTCAAGTCTGCTCATTGTCCCATATCCCCGCGTCAATAGGAAGGGAAGCTTGGGGAAATCGTCCGACCTCACCACACGCCCACAGCGGTCTGGGCGTGATGAGCGGCCGGAACGCGGCGCGTGGACAGCGACGGGATGGAGGCGTGGGGAAGGCGACGTTCAGTGCGGCCGCGGGCGGCTGCGCTTGCGGTCAGTCGAGGGAGAGTTTGTAGCCGAGGCCCCAGACGGTTTGCAGGTAGCCGTCGGTGCCGGTGGGCTTCAGCTTGCGGCGCAAGTTCGATACGTGCACGTTCACGGTTGAGTCCTCGACCGAGTACGGCTCGCCCCAGGCCAGCTCGAACAGCTCCTGCTTGGTGAACACCTTCTGGGGGCGCCCCATGAGCAGCTCCAAGATGCTGAACTCAGTGCGCGTGAGCGCGACGGGCGTGCCGGCCACGGCGAAGACGTGCCCGTCAGGATCGAGCTCCCAGTCGCGGAAGCGCAGTGGGGAACGCCTCGGCGCGGAAGCTGGGGCGTTCGGCCCGATGCCCCCTTCGCCGCCGGTTCCCGGTGCTGCGGCGCTCTCGTCGCCCGCTTCCGACACGGCGGCCGCCTCTGCCTCGCGCCTGCGATGGCGCATCTGCACGTTCACGCGGGCGGTGAGCTCATCAAGATCGAAGGGCTTGGTGAGGTAGTCGTCGGCGCCGAGGGTGAGCAGCATGACCTTGTCGGCCGGGGTGATGCGGGCCGAGATGACGATGACGGGCAGCGTGGCGCTCGTCGCGCGGATGCGCCCAACGATATCCTCGCCCGTTGTGCCCGGCAGCATGAGATCGGTGATGACTAGGTCGAAGGGTGCGCTGCCATCGCCGCGCTCCAGGTGCAGCATTCCCTCGGTGCCGGAGAAGGCGCCGGTGCAGCGGTGGCCCTGACGCTCAAGATGGGCGCAGACCACCTCGTTGATGGAGGGATCGTCCTCGATGACCAGTATGCGCAGCGATTCGCTCATGGGGCCAGCATAATACGGCGGCGCGATCTGCGCGACTCTTCTTCAAACTTTCTTAAATCTTCGGCAGAGGTTTCTTAAATTCCGCGCTGCACACTGAGTTGCGTTGGAAATGCGGTATACCTGAAACGCGAAAGGAGAGGCACCATGGAGCGTGCGAGGGAAAGGGTCGCATCATGAACGCGATAGAGACGCGCGGGCTGTCCAAGGTCTATGGTGGGCGGCGCGTGGTAAGCGATTGCGACATGACCGTGGCCGCGGGCGACATCTACGGTTTCGTAGGGAAGAACGGCGCGGGAAAGTCGACGGTCATGAAGATGATCTGCGGGGCGGTGGCCCCGGACGGCGGCGAGGTCGTCCTGTTCGGCGGGGTGGCCGGAAGCGCGGCTGCAGGGAACGTTCCGGGCGGCGTGGGCGTTGGCGGCTCGGCGGCCGGCGGCTCGGCTGCCGGCAGCTCGGCCACGCGGCGTATCGGCACGCTCATCGAGGAGCCGGGGCTTTTGCCGAACCTGTCGGCCTACCGCAACCTCATGGCCAAGGCGCTCGCCTGGGGCATTGTGGACGCGCCGGCCCGCTGCGAGGAGGTGCTGCGTCTCGTGGGGCTGCAGGGGGCGGGGAAGCGCAAGGTGCGCGGCTTCTCCCTCGGCATGAAGCAGCGGCTGGGGCTCGCCCTGGCGCTGCTGGGCAACCCCGATGTGCTGCTGTTGGACGAGCCGTTCAACGGGCTCGACCCCGAGGCCACCCGCGCCATGCGCAACCTCATCGTGCGCCTGAACCAGACTCTGGGCATCACGGTGGTGGTGAGTTCGCACGTGCTCGACCAGCTGGATCGCATGGCCACGCGCTACGGCGTGATCGCCGACGGCCGTCTCGTGCGTCAGATGAGCGCCGAGGAAATGGCGGCGGAATGCGGGTGCAGCCTGCGCGTGCGCACGGCGGACACGGCCCGGGCTCTCGCGATCCTGCAGGAGGCCTTCCCCGCTGTGGCGTTTCGCGCCGAGCCGGACGGGGCGCTTGTGGCCACGGGCGCCTACGACGTGGAGGCTGTGGCGCGGGCACTTCAGGCCGCTGGCCAGGTGGTGCTGGAGTTCTCCCAAGAGCACCGCGACATCGAGGAGTACTTCGTCTCGCTGATGGAAGGGGGCGCAAGCCATGTTTAACCTGCTGAAGTCCGATGTGTACCGGCTGGTGCACGGCAAGATGCTGTGGGTGGCCACCGGCGTGCTCGTGGGGCTCATCGTGCTGGGCGTGGTGCTTTTGAGCGCGGTGTCCGCTCCGCAGTTCCTCTACGATGCGGCCCGGATGAGCGCGACAGCGACCGTCTACGGCACGGAGGGTGCCGATATCGACCTGGATGCCGCGCCCGATGAGGCGCTCGCCCCGCTCGCCGATGCTACGGCGGAGGACCGCGAGCGTGCCATGGATGCCGCCATCGACAACGCCGCCGAGGCCGCTGCCCGCGAGGCGAGCGGAGGCGAAGACGGCACCGACGGGGTAGACGGAGCCGACGCGGCCGAGGACGAATACCTCTACGGGATGCTCTTCGAGGATCCTGAGAACCTGACTATGGCCGACTTCGAGGCGGCCTCCCGCGAGATGCGCACCTTCGACTCGCCTCTGGACATGCTCGGCGACTCGCTCGTGTCGGGCGGCCTGCTCGGGGCACTCGTAGCCCTGGTGGTCGCGCTGTTCTTCGCGAGCGACTTCTCCACGAGGTTCGTGCGGAACCTGCCCTTGGACCGGCGCGGGCGCGTGTCTTACTACGGCGGCCGCCTGGTGCTCGTGGGGCTGATCGCGCTGTACTTCCTCGCCGTGGGCTGCCTCGTGAGCATCGGTGGATTCCTGCTTGCCGGCTTCACGTTCGCGACGTTGAACACCGTGGCGGAGGTAGTGGCGTTCGTGGGCCTCAGCTGGCTGTGCGTTACAGCCTACGGGTGCCTGACGGCGGTGCTGGTGTGGATGAGCCGCAGCGCCGGGGCCGGCGTGGCCTTCGCGCTCGTGGTGGCCACGGGCATTGCGGGTACCCTGGTGGGAAGCCTGCTGCAGAATCTCGGCATGGCGCTGCCCGTGCTCGCGCAGATTCAGCCGTGGCTGTTGGCCACGTGCATGAACCACGATTTGGCCCTGCCCGCCGCATCGCTGCTTGCTGCCCCCGAGGGTTCGGTGTTCGGAATGCCGCTTGCGGTTCAGATTGCCCTGGTCGGCGTATTCTGGGTCGCGGTGAGCGCGGCGGTGTCGCTGGGCGCGCTGCGCAAGCGCGACGTGTAGGAGGGGAAGGTTCATGACGCTGGCGGTGTGCTTCGGAGGTTTGGCGCTGTGCGCGCTTATCGTGCTGCTGCTGTACGGCCGCGAGCTGAGGCGCATGGCGGCGTGGCTGCGAACACGCGATGCGCGCTCGAACAGCCGCATGGCCACCGAGATGCCCGGTGCGGGCTTTGCCGACCTGGCCCGGGCGGTGAACGGCGCGCTGGATGCGGGCGCCGCCGAGCGTCGGGAGGCCGCCGCCGAGCGCCGTCAGTTCCAGCGCGATCTGGCGAGCCTCTCCCACGATATCCGCACGCCGCTCATGGGCGCGGCCGGCTATGTCTCGCTGGCCGCCGACGAGCCAGACGAGGATCGTCGCGCCCACTACCTGGGAGCCGCGCGCACGCGTCTGCAAGATATGGAAGGGCTGCTGAACTCGCTGTTCGCCTACGCCCAGGCAAGCGACCCGGACGCTGATATGGATATGCGTCCTGTGGCGGTGATGCCTGTGCTCGCCACGGTGCTGGCCGGGCAGTTCCCTGCCTTCGAGGAGCGCGGCTGGGAGCCGCAGGTGCGCTTCGCCGACGAGTCGTTCACGGTGGAGGCCGACGAGGCGGCTCTTGGACGCATGGTGGAGAACCTGGTGAGCAACGCTTTGCGCTACGGGGCAGCGGCGCCATCCATCACCCAGGAGGGTCGCACGCTCGTGTTTGCCAACGCGGTGGCCGACCCCGGGGCCTTGGATACGGCCCGCCTCTTCGAGCGCTTCTACCGGGCCGATGCCGCCCGGGCCCAAAGCGGCGCGGGGCTCGGTCTTGCCGTGGTGAAGAGCCTCGCCGCCGCCCAGGGCATTAAGGTTTCCGCCGTCCTTGAGGGCGACATGCTTGCCATTACGCTGGAGTTTCCCCGCTGACGATTTGAGGCAGCGCGATCGGTTGGTTGTTTCCGCTGTTCAAAAGTACCGTTTGAGATTTTCGAGGACTTCCATTTGGGATTTTCGAGGGAATCCATCGGGGATTTTCGAGGACTGTCACGGGGGATTCTCGAGCCGCCCTGCACGAGAAGCGGGCCGATCCGGTTGGGATCGGCCCGCATAAGGGAGGGTGAGATAAGGGTCCGGGAGGCTTTAAGGGGGAGACCGCCGGGCGAAAGGGGAGGGAATGGCTCCGCTTAGAGGGCGCGCCCGGCGTCGTTGCCGGCACGGACGGCCATGGCGATGTTGAAGGGGGTCGCGCAGTCGCCCACGGCGTAGGTCTCGGCGACCGACACCTGGGAGAGCAGCTCGTCGTTGGGCAGCATGTCGGCGGCATCCACGATGGCGTCGCAGGGGATGCGCACGTCGCAGTCCATGTCATCGGAGTGGATCGTGGCAACGCCGTCGGCCACCGAAGTGATGGAAGCGTGGGTGTAGGGGCGCACACCCAAGGCGTACAGGCTCGTGGTCATGAAGCGCTGGGCGTGCTGGGACTGCTGCATGTCCAGCTCGTCCACGCCGTTCGGGGTGACGATGGTCACGTTCTTCTTGTGCACCGTCATCCACAGCGCCATGTCGAAGGCCTGGGCGTTGGAGCCCCAGACGATGACGTTATCGCCCTCCAGGTTCATATAGTTCTCGATGGGCACCACGTTGCCGCCGGACACTTCCAGCGCTCCGCGCAGGCCGCCTGCGGCCAGCACGAGCGCGTCAGGCGCTTCCTGAGCCACCATGTCGGCAGTCACCTCGGTGTCGCAGCGCACATCCACGCCGGCCAGCTCGCACTGGCGCACCAGGTACTCGCGGTAGTCGTCGAGATTCTCGTGCGGGCCCTTGATCTGGGAGGCGAAGGACAGCAGGCCGCCGAGCGACCCCTTCTTCTCGCAGAGGGTTACGGAATGCCCGCGCAGTGCCGCGATACGGGCAGCCTCCATGCCGGCAGGGCCACCGCCCACGACGAGCACCTTCTTGGGCGCGGTCGCCGGCTCGAGCTCATAGGTGGCAGGGCCTCCCTCGCGCATGACGCGCTGGGTGAGGGCGTTCACGCGGCAGCAGCCCATGGCGGCGTTCATCTCGTTGCTGCCGATGTGGCAGTGGAAGCACCGCGTGCAGGGCATGATCTCGTCGGCGCGGCCCTCGGCGAGCTTGTTCACGTATTCGGGGTCCACCGTCAGGGGGCGCGTCATCATGTAGAAGTCGACCATGCCCGAGGCCAGCGCGTCCTCGAAGAAGTCGGGGGCATGGGCCGGATCCATGTAGGTCACGGCACCGCAGGGGATGGTGAGTGCCTCCTTGTAGCGCTTCACCATGTTCAGCGTCATGCCGGCGCCGCTGTGATCGCCGATGAGCTCGCCGCCGAAATGACGGCTGAAGTCGAACTGGGTGCCGAAGCCCGTGGCGCCCTCGATGCCGTTGACGATGAAGTACAGGTCGCTACCGAACTGGCAGGGATGGTTGCTCAGGGGACCGAGGCGCAGGTGCATGGAGTCGGCGCCGGCAGCTTCGAACTGCTGGGCGAGCGCAATGCCCTCGTCCACGGTGGTGGTCTTGCTGAACGGTTTGGTCAGGTCGCAGTCCATGTCCATGAGCGTGGGGTTGTTCGTGAGGTTGTCGCTCTCCTCGGCCAGGTCGATGAGCACCTGCACGACGAAATCGTCGCCGCATGCGGCTTTGATCTCCTGGATGCACTCCACCACAAAGCGGGCGCGGTTCTCGATGCTGCTGGCGCCGTACTCGTCGTCGCGGTCGTTATGGAAACGGGAGAGGAACTGCTCGCCCTGGTTGAAGCCGGCGGCGTTGATCTCGATGGCCTCGAATCCCATGGCCTTGAGCTGGGTCGCGAGGGCGGCGCCCGCGGCCTCGATGCCCTTGATGGCCTCGACGGTCAGCTCCGAGGGGGTGAGACCGAACGGCGCCCACTGGAAGCCGACGTGCGCGCCGTGGGACTTCAACTCGGCGGTGAGGTCGGTGAAGAAGTCGATGGCCTCGCCCGGCACCGCACTGCCGTCGGTGGGCATGGCGAAGGCCTCACCTTCCACCCAGATCATTCCCACGCCGCCTTGGGCGAAGTTCACGTAGTACTGGCGCAGCTCGTCAGTGTAGCCAGCCAGGTAGGTGGCACTGCCGGCAGCGCTTTTCACCACGCGGTTCTTAATCTCGAGGTTGCCGAGCTTCCAGGGCGAGAACAGGGTGGCGAAGTCGGTGGTGTTCTGACGGTAGTCGTAGTCCTGGGGGTTCACGAGAGCCTGGTAGATCACGTCGCTCTCGGTGCTGCCGGTGGCGGCCAGCTCCTCGTTCGATGCGGGAGCCTTGGCCTGGGGCGCGCAGCCGGTAAGGCCCGCTCCGGCCAATCCGGCGCCGAGGGCCGCCAGGCCGGTGCCGCGCAGGAACGAACGACGGGAGACGTTGGGTTGAGTCATGGTTTCCTCCTCCTCGATGGGCCGCCGCTCCTCCGACGGCCGCTTCCGATGGGGTCATTCAACCACGTTCACGCTGATCAGGGGAAGAATCGAAGATGTTGGAGGGTGAAACTTAGGGTTTCACCCTTAGAAAAGTGTCGCGAAGAAGGATGCCACCTGCTCCTCGGCTTCTGTGAGCTCGCGATCGAGGGTCAGCAGCTCGACGCGCCAGCGGACGTTTTCCTCTGGCACGGGAAAGACCTCGAGTCCTGCTTGGACGAAGGCGGCAACGGCGCTCTGGGGCGCCAGGGCGGCTCCTTGACCTGCGATGACCTTCTCGGTGATGAGGTCGTAATCGGTGTACTGCGTGTTCGTTTGGCGCACGAGCCCTCGCTCGGCCATGGCCCGGCCGAGTCCCAGGTCGTTCGGTCCGCGGCTGCCAGGCAGGAAGAACATGAGGGGCTCCAGATCGGCCAGCGTGCAGGAGGCGGGATCGAAGTCGATCAGGCTGTCGGCGACGGCCACGAACACGTCCTCATCGGCGACAAGCCAGCGGCGATAGGAACCTTCTTGAGGTGCGGGGCACAGGGCGAAGTTCACCTCGCCATGGTCGAGGCGGTCGAAACACTCCAGGTAGTAGTGCTTCTCGATGAAGAAGTCAATGTCGGGATGCGCGGCCTCCAAGCGGGGGAGCGTGCCGGCGGGCAGCGAGCGCAGCACGCCGTTGGCGATGGCGATGCGGATGGCGGGGCGATCGCTGTGGGCGGCTTCCGTGCAGGCGCGGCGCAGCGCATGCTCGTCGGCGACCATGCGCTGGGCGATGGGGAAGACGGCTTCGGCCGCCGCTGTCGGCGTAACACCGACCTCGCTGCGCTCGAAGAGCTTTGCTCCCAGCTCACCTTCCAGCATGCGCAGCGCCTTGCCGAGAGCCTGGCGCGACACGTAGGACCTCTCGGCGGCTTTGGCGAACGAGCGTGTCTCGTAGGCGAGGCAGAACCATTCCAGCTGGTTGATGTTCACGGTGCCCTCCCGTCTTCGCTCGACCGTGCATGCCTGACGCCATCATAGCATCGGCGCCCCTTCGGCGACCAGCCTCTTCTTAGCTGCTGGCCTCCTCGATGAGGTCGAGCATCTCCTGCTTGCTGTGCACGTCGAGTTTCCTCTGCTCGACGAGGACCTTTCCCTCGCCGCCTCGATGGGGTGCGACGAGTAAGGCGCGGGTAGCTTGCCGCGGCAGGTATATTGCACGTGTGGGCGGCGTGCTGCGGAGTGAAGGGGCCTTCTATGCCGTAAGCGAAGCGAGGGGGATGACGTAGACGCCGTCCTCCTTGCGCTGACGGGCAAAGGCCCCGGCCCCCACGATCACGGCCATGAACTCTGGTGCCTTGTTACGAGCAGCGGGGTTCATGGCCACTTTCTCTTTCAGGCGATTGAGGTTCTTGGCAGCTTCGGGAACTTTGGTCTCTCCGAGTTTTATTTCGAGCGCGGCCCACCGTCCGTCTCTGAGCTCGATGATCAGATCGACTTCCAGACCGTCTGCGTCGGCGTAGTAACTTACAGGCGCTGGTCCTGCATCGGGAATCAGGCTCGCGTAGACGGCGATGTCGTGGTAGCACAGCGATTCGAAGAGCGCTCCGAACACCTGGCCCTCTTCCAGAAGGCGCTGCGGGCCCAGCGAGAGGAGAGATGCCGCCATAGAGGGATCGTCGAGATAGCGCTTCGGCTTTGTTCTCACGCGCGAACGGGCCTTCACGGGAGCGTCCCATCCGGGAAGCTCGTCGAGGAAGTAGTTCATGGCGAAGTGCGAGAGATAGCTCGCTACGGTGTTCTCCGTGGGGGCCGTATCGCCGGCGGCGGCATCGGCGCAAAGTGTTTTCAGGGTGGCGCTTGTTCCAATGTTGCGAGCCAGGGCGAGAGCGATCTTGCGGGCAAGGAGCGGATCTTTCCCCGCTTTCCTCATACTGACATTGAATAGCAGGTCAAGGTACTCGTCGACCGTTTCCTGGGCGCGCTCAAGCGGGGCGTCCAGAAGCGCGGGCCATCCTCCGTGACAAATGGCGCGGGCGTAATCGGCAAGGGAGAAGTCCGCCGGTGCGGCGTTGAATTCTCCGCGAAAGAGGCCGGCCAGTGAGACGGCATTCGAGGAGGCGCCCTGTTCAGATAAAGTCATGGTTCGCATGCGGATTCGCGAGATGCGTCCGGCGCCGCTGTGGCGGTCCTCCTTCTCGGGCGGACAGGAAGATCCCGTCAAGATGAATTGACCCGGCTTGTTGGCCGAGTCGTCTACCGCGTGGCGCACGTGGTTCCAAATCGCCGGTACATCCTGCCACTCGTCTATGGCATGAGGCTCATCTCCCAAAAGCGCGAGATGAGGGTCCTCCCGATAGACGTCCTCGCTCTCATCGATGCGGGTAACGCTTTCGGCGAAAGCCGCTGCCGTCCATGACTTGCCCGACCACCGTGTTCCCTGTATCTCGATGGCGCCGAAGTGGCCAAGGCGCTGCTGAACGAGGCGGTCTACAAGACGCGGCCGATAGGACTTCGGACGCAGGGCGCTGTATTCGACCATAGCTGCCTTCCTGGTACTGGCGATAATAACGCTAGTATACAGGACATTCTGTGCTTATTGAAGCTACCGTTTGGGATTTTCGAGGACTTTCATTTGAGATTTTCGAGGGAATCCATTGGGGATTTTCGAGGAATACCATTTGGGATTCTCGAGCCGCCCTGCACGAGAAGCGGGCCGACCCGGTTGGGATCGGCCCGCAAAAAGCTCTCTACAGCTCCACCTCGTCGATGAGGAGGATGAGCTCCTGCTGGTTGTGCACGTTCAGCTTGCGGTAGATGTGGCGGATGTGGGTCTTCGCCGTGCCCTCGGAGATGTAGAGCTGCTGCTGGATGGAGGCCGACTTGTAGCCGCGGGCCAGGTAGTAGAGCACCTCGCTCTCGCGGCGCGACAGCAGGTAGGTGTTGGCCACAGCCTCGCAGCGCAGGCGGAAGCGGCCCATGCGGGCGCCCTCGTCGTCGGCTTCGGCCGTCTCGCCGAGCATGGTACGCCGCGCTTCGGACACGGGAGTGCCGCTTGCGGAGGCTGACGGCGTGGTGGAGGTGGCGGCCGTAGGACTCGCCGGCATCGCAGCGGCGGCCGAGGGGTCGGCGGAAGTGGGAGCGGCGGGGTTCGCGACGGCGACGCTTGCGCTTGCCCCGGGAGCCCCGCCTGTGCTCGGGGTTGCGGGAGATGCCGGGGTGGCGGAGACGCCGATGCCTGCCGCACTCGCAGTGGCCGGTGCAACGCCGGTGCCGCTGGCAGCCGACTGAGTATCGGGGCCGGCGTTCTCGGCACCGACGTTTCCCGCGATCGCCTGCGGCTCGCGGGCGGCACCTTCCCCGCCCTGTGAGCCTTCCCCGGCGGCTCCCGCCGGCGCCGATGCGTGCGACGCCATGCCGCCCGCTTCCGCCGTCGAACCGCCTTCTGAGGCCGCGTCTTCGGCCCGGTCGGCGAAGTTCGCCACCACGAGCGGCGTGCCCGGCGTGCGGGCGGCCAGCTTCACGCAGGGAGCCGTGGACACGATGGTCATCATCTCACGCTCCTCGGGCAGAAGGGCGTAGGCCACCATCATGGCCACGATCACCAGAATCACAAGCCCCGTCTCGCCCATGGCCGGAATGCCGGGCAAAGCGGCGCTCGCCACAGGCAGAAGCGATCCGCCGAGGGCCGCCAGGGCCATCACGCCGCGGCCGAGGCCGAACACGAAGATGGGCGACAGGCGGAAGCGCTGCGAGAGCTCGGCGAAGAAGATCCACATGAGCGCCTCGAAGGTCATGTACCCGATGAGCACCACCGAGGTGGTGAGCACCGAATCGCTTCCGGCCGACACGGGGATGAACACGGCCGTCACGGCGATGAAGGGAATGAGCGGCCGGAAGAAGGTATGCCAGCGCTCGTTGCCGCCGAGGGCCAGAAACGTCACCATGATGAGCACCATGGCGCAGCAGGCGGTGACGAACAGGATGGCCTGGTCCTCGAAGCCGGCGCCGGGCAGCACCGTCTCGATGGAGGTCTGGCGCAGCACGCCCAAGGCCACGCCGAGGAAGAACACCGGCAGCCCGAAGCGGAACACGAAGCGCGCCTGGTTGATGGGCAGCGGATTGAAGATGAGCCGGCGGTTGTCGAAATCGAGGCTCACGTGGGAGCGCAGTACGAGCAGCAGCGCCACCTCGGCCACGGGAATGAGCGCGCTCGCAACGGCACCCACGGGGAAGGGCAGCTGGTGCAGCACCACGCCGTAGATGCCGAAGCCGATGGCGATGGACAGCGCCCCGTTGATGACGATGGAGGCCGAGTCGCGCCGCGCGAAGGCGATACCCCAGGCGATGAGCAGCACCGAGGAGCCGGCGCCCGTGAGCACGCCCGAGGCGATCTGGGTCATCTCGGTGTTCCAGCCGGCCGAGGCGGGCAGAAGCAGAAGCAGCGTGCCCACGGTGCCGAGGGCCGCCGCGCCCACGAGGGTGGGGGTGGCGTGGAAGAAGCGGATGAGCTTGGTGTCCAGCGCGCTCGTGATGAGCAGCAGCATGCCGTACACGAGGATGGACATGAAGTAGGCGAGGGACAGCTCCTCGTTTAAGGGGCTCACTTCCAGCGGAGCCGTGCCGAAGATGCCGCCCTTGTCGAACATGGAGCTGTAGATCCAGGCCTGGTGCAGTCCGTAGCCGAGCGAGATAAGGCTCAACTCGCCGAACGAGGCCTCCTTGCCGAAGTCGATGCTGATGGTGACGCGCGGTACGTGAAAGCCCATGATCCCCCTTGGCGCCGGTTCCCCTGTCGTCTCTTCTCGTCTTCTTAACACTGAGTCAGCGGATTATAGAATCGCGCGCTGGCCAGCGTCAAGTTCTCCGCGCGCCTTATCGGCCCGCGAAAAGGGGGGAGGGCCGCCGCTGGTCGACGACGGCCCTCCCGAAGGTGGCGACCTACTTGGTCACCGTGATCACCACGTTGTCGTAGCGATCGACGACGGTGCTGCCGTCGCCCTTCGATGCGGCGGTGTAGGCCTCGCTCACGTTCTGAGACGTGGCGGCGTAGGCGCCCTCCGCATCCTTGTAGGCCTGAACCTCCCCGGTCGGATACACGGCAACCGTGTAGTTGTAACCGTTGGCCGCGAGGTACTCGGCGACAGACTGGACGTCATAGTTGTGGATGGCGTCCAGACCGGCCTGGTTCTCGCTGGAGATGATGCCCTCGTCGAGGACAACATCGGCCGTGCTGCCCGCCGGAACGAACATCAGGTCGGAGTGCACGTCGCCCCCCACGGCGGTCTCGTCGACCACCATGAAGACCTCGTAGGCACCCAGGCCCTGCGATCCGTCCGACACGCCGTCGTCGTGCACATGGTAGAAACCATAGGCCGGGACGGCGATCAGGGCCGCACAGAGGCTGGCCATAACCGCGATGGCAAGAGTCTTCTTGCCGAATGCTGCGTTGGTCATAAGTGCTCCCTAAAACTCGGTAGCCCCGCAGTTTCGCAACGCACCCCCATTATGGCGCGCCCGCGGGAAACGTCAAGGTGAAAAGGGCCTCTGTCGTGCGGAATCATCCTCGTCCGCTTCGCAAATCATCACGAGAGGATGATGCCGTGACCTCCAGATACGACCTGGCCGTATGAAGATGCGCCCGGCTGTCTTCCTACAATAGATGGCGAAGAGGATAGAAGAAAGGAAGGTGCCCCATGGCATATTCTGCAGCGAAGACGGCGGGGGAGGACACCCTCGACCTGCTCGCCTTCGACGACGAGTTCGACCCCCTGGCGGTGGACGACTCGGTCATCGACCAAGAGTGGATGGACGACGAGAACCCCTACGACACCATCGACTACCCCACCATGCGCAACATGCCCGAGACGGTGCATCACGATCCGGTGTACTCGCCGGAGCGCCAGGGAAGCGCCCGGGCGGCCCTGCAGGCGCTCATCGTGCGCAATCCCAACCGCCGGCCGGTGCTGCTGAACATCATCGGCCTGTGCGAGGGCGGCTGCGCCTCCAGCATCATTTCCGAGCGCGTGGAAAAGTGGCAGCGCGATAACTGGTCGGTGTACGCCCCCATGACGCTCTGCCGCATGCTGGAGCGGGCCGGCGCGCTCACGCTGGAGATGCCCGAGACCGCTGAGGAGCAGGAGAACGCTGAAGAGGGCGTAAGCTATCTGGAGATCAAGGAGACGGTGGATCCCATCTGGCACGCCACCGCCGATGCGCTGGAGCTGCGCGCGGAGTACATGAGCGGCGCCCAGTTCCGCGCCATCGTGCTGGACTCCGACGAGTCCCGCTACGCCGAGGTGTACGAGCGCGTGATGGACGCGCTGGCCGAGGCGCCCCGCCAGCTTACGGCCATCGAGGAGCTGACCGACACCATGGACATCACGAAGTCGCCGCGGCGTTTCGGCCAGCATTTCGTAGACATTCTGGAGGCGACCGACTGCATTTTGTGGGGCGAGGGCGCCTGGAACCTGACCGATCTGGGACGCGCGATGCTCGCTGAGCTGAAGGCGCGCAAGGAGGCGTAGATCATGGCTGTGATGGAAGACGTGAAGACGACCGAGGACGTGGACCTCGTCGAGTTGATGAACACCCGCGCCCGCTCTTACGGGATGCTCGCCCGTCTGTTCCGCGAGGAAGTGGACCTGGCGACCCTGCGCGAGCTGCAGGGCATGCGCTTTCCCCAGGCCACGGGCAACGCTGCTGTGGACGAGGGCTACCACCAGCTGTACGACTACCTGAAGCGCGCCTGGGACGACTCGGTGACGGAGCTTGCTGTGGACTACGTGAGCACCTTCATCGGCCACGGCGTGAACGGCTACTCGGCGGCCTACCCCTACGAGAGCGTGTACACTTCCGAGCGCCGTCTGCTCATGCAGGAGGCCCGCGCCGAGGTGCTCGCCACGCTGCGCGAGAACGAGCTGAAGCGCGGCGACTGGAACGAGGCCGAGGACCACATCGCCTTGGAGCTCGAGTTCATGCAGCGCATGGCCCTGCGCGCCGCCGAGGCCCTGGCTGAAGACGCCGAGGACGAGGCCGTGGCCTATCTGCGCACCTCCTACGATTTCCTGGAGAACCACCTCATCAACTGGGTTCCCATGATGGTGACCGACATGCGCATGCACGCCCGCACCCTGTTCTACCAGGGCTTGGGCCAGCTGACGTTGGGCACGATCCAGGAAGACGAGGCCGTCCTGCGCGAGCTTCTGGACTCCGTGGAGGCCTAGCTCTTTTTTACCAACCCCCTCTTCCCCCTCCTTTCGAGTCGACCCCGCCTCCCCCTTACGCGGGGTCGACGCATGTCTGCGCGCGTATGCAGTTGCTGTGCGGTTGACATCTGCCGAAACCAGAGTCGGTGCCCACGGAGCCTCCCTGAAGGCGCTCGGCGCGCTTATGTGCGCTCAAATGGCTTAGAAATCACGGTTTTGTTACCGATTTCGGCAAAATAAGGCGGTTCCGTAATACGCGAGGGCCTGTTTTCCCAGATGGCGTATTACAAGATGCGCCTTAAAGGGCTGTGGCGGTAACAAAACCGTGATTTTCAAGCCAGAAAACGTGTTTTAGGCAAAACGGGCGCCTGGCGCAATAAGAGGAGCCCCGATTTCCGGGGCTCCTCTGTGTAAGCGGATATGTTTCCGCGTGGCTAGTCGATGCCCATGTCGGCGAGGAGGGCCTGGCCGCCCAAGGTGATGGGGGCTGACACGGCGGCTTCCTCCAAGAAACAGGTGGGACGCAGGGTGGCCACACGCTCGCCGGATTCCATGCGCACGCGGGAGACCTGCATCTTCGTGCGCTCGGCCAGTTCGAGCGGGGCCTTGCTGAAGGTGGAGAACATCAGCGCGTCGCTCGCCTTGCCGGCTGCGGCGGCGAAGGCGCGTCGGTCGGTCTCGCGCACGCGGGCGCGGTCGGCGTCGGTGGAGACCACCTCGAAGGCGTCGCGGGCCGGCACGAACCCGTCCACGCAGCCCACGGCGTACACGGCGCGGTAGGAGCAGCCGCACATCTGCTCGTAGGAGCTCACGCGCACCGCCCGGGGGTTGTCCTCGTGCACCGGGGCGAACTGGGTGGCGCGGGCTGCAGCGTACAAAGCCGCCGCATTCTCGTCGCCCACGATGCGCTCGGCCAGGGCTGCGAAGTCGCGCAGGTCGGCGGCGCCCACGGCCGCGAGCAGCCCGTGGCCGCCACGGGCGCGGTTGGCCTCGATGAGCGCGCGACCGGCATCGTAGCGCTCGGCCAGGCGCTCGGCGCGGGGGTAGGGCTCCGCCTCGCCGGCGGCCCGGGCGGCGCTGGCGGCGTCCAGAGCGTCGAAGATGGTGGCGTTGTGCTCGTCGCACCATTCCAGCAGGAACTTCCAGCCGTCGGAGAGCGTGAGGTAGTTCCCGTATCCGAGCCAGGCGCGCCAGGCGAACAGGTCCTCCGGATCGGCGATAAGGTTCAACGCCGTGTAGGCCACAAGGGCTTTGGCGCGGCTCATCTCGCGGGGGTCGCCGGCTAGACGCTCGAAGCCCAGAGACGACACGGCGAAGCCGCGCTTCACGAGCATCTGCGAGAAGGCGTGGGCCCACTGCTTGTTGGGGGCCACGATGCACGTCTCGGCCTGGATGGCCTCGGGATTCTCGGCGTTCACGGCGAACAGGTAGCGCGTGAGACCGTTGAACTCCTCGTCGGGGGTGTTCCACTTCACCGTGGCGATGTCGCGGATCTCGCCCGCGCGCTCATCGGCGGCAAGGGCGTCCTCGTTGCCAGCGCGCACCACGGCATCGCAGAAGCCCGTGATGTCGGGGTTGCCGAAGGCGGTTTCCAGGGCGAACACCTCCACGCCGCGGCGCAGCGTGTCGAAGGTGACAAAGCCCTCGGGCGCGGGGAAGTCGGTGGCCACGGCCACGGCCTCGTCGGGGTTGCCGGCCACGATCACCTGGTCGCGGGCGAGCAGGCACAGGCAGGTCTGCTGGGCGGCCGAGAGGTTCTGGAAGTCGTCGGCGAGCACGTGGGCGAAGCGCTGGCGCGCCTTGGCTCCCGCATCGCTTTGCAGGTAGCGGCTGCAGAGGTAGGCTACCTCGTCTTCCAGCATGGCGTTCGTGCGGGTGAGCAGGCGCCGGGTCAGATCGAGCGTCTCCCGCTCCTCGCCGGGCACGATCCACTCCTCCTCGGGCGCGCCGGCGCACCACTGCTCCTGGAAGTGGCGCAGCAGCGAGCGCAGGCGCCGGGCCGGGGTGCCCAGCGTCTTCATGTCCTCCAGGAAGAAGTTGTACTCGAAAGGCGCCAGCACGCGCGGCGTGCGCCCGGTGGCCGCGCGGGCCTCGGGCGCATCGAGCACGGCCAGGCACACCTCGCGGGCGCAGGTCACGTTCGCGCGGGCCGCAAGTTCTGCCGCGTCGGCCTTGCCAGCAACGGCGAGGGCCTCGGCCAGCCGGCGGCGCGCCACGCGGGCCGCCTCGGCGGTGGAGGTGCACAGCAGGATGTCCTCGGGCGCGCACCCGCCAGCCACCAACGTGGCGGCGCGGCGCACCAAAGCCTCGGTCTTGCCGGAGCGCACGGGCCCGGCGATCTTGGCGATGCGGCCGTTGAAGGCCGCGATCTCGGCGATCACGTCGGTCATGGCGCCTCCTACTCGGCCAGGACGCCGCAGGTGGCGTCGAAATCGCGGGTGGTGCCGTCGGCGTAGACGACCGTCCACTGGTCGAAGGCGATGGGGAAGTCGGCCTCGGGCAGGGCGTACTTCTTCTGGATGTCCTCGCCCAGATGGGCCTCCTCGGCGATGCGCTCGGCCACGATCTGCTCGGGGGTCTTCTCGAGCTCGCCGCGCTCGGCAGCCTCCAGGTCGCGGGCGATGCGGGCCTGCACCACGATGTCGGCGGCCTCCTCGGCCTCGCGGGCCGCTTCCTCGGCCTCGGCCACCAGGGTCGGCGACGCCATGAACGCCGCCGCAGCGGCCTCCTCGGCCGCGGCCGTCTCAGCCGCTGCGGTCTCCTCGGCGGCCCGGGCGGCCTCTTCCTCGGCCACTTTGCGGGCCGCGAGCGCCGCCATGCCGGCGACGTGCTGCTGCTCGTAAGACGCGTCGGAGGGCAGCTGCACGGCCACGACGTTCTCGCCGAGGGCGCCCTCGTTCAGGGCCGTGCGCACGCGGGTCACCCACACGCTGTCGGCCGGGTCGATGCCGCAGGAGGAATCCAGGCGCAGGCGCACCATAAGGCGGCCGCCCTGCAATTCCACTTCCAGCCACGTGAAGGTAAGCTCGTCGCGGCCCTCCTCGCGCTGGCGGCGGTTGAAGATCTTCATCTGGTTCTCAACAGCATGCACCTGATTCAGCAGCCAGTGCTCGATGGAGTCGTTCCACAGCTCATCGGCGCCCTCGGCCGCAGAGTCCAGATACTCGCGCGCTCCCACGCGCACCATCATGCGGATGGCGTTGACCGGCGTGTCCTCGGTCGCCGGGTGCGTGCGCACCACCGGCGTTCCCAAATAAGAGTAGCAGCGGTCGATTTCCAGGCGCAGATCGTTGTCCACGAGGCGCTCGTCCAGATCGAGCAGCAACGCCATGGAGGGATGGGGCTTAGCCATCGGGGGTCTCCTTTCCTGTTGGCAGCCGGCGGGTGCCCAAGCTGCCGCCTATCCTCTTCGCCGACCAGTATAGGAGGGGCACGAACAGGGAAATCATCCCGAAAAGATGAGCTTGCGGATGATTGCGCGGGCCCGAATCGGCCTGCTCTTATGATTGCGAAACGTAACGGCTCCGTATCATTTCCCACCGTTGGGCAACAAAACATCGGCAGCTTGCCGACGGCCGCGGCGGACGCCTCTCCCCTCCATCCAAGAGGCGCACCGCCCAAGGCCCCGCCGGCGGCTCCCGGTGTTTTGTTGAAAGCTATCTACTCTAAGAGAGAGGAGGGACCCATGGCTAAACTTTCACTGACTCGTCGCAGCTTCCTGAAGGCCGCCGCCGTCACGGGCGCTGCGAGCACCTTGAGCTTTGCCGCCGCTCCGTCTGCGGCTTTGGCCGAGGGCGTCGACGAATCAGCTGGTGAGGTCAAGCGCATCCGTTCCTGCTGCCGCGCATGCGGTAAGTGCGAATGCGGTGTGTGGGTCACCGTGCAGGACAACAAGGTCATCAAGGTTGAAGGTGACGAGTCCAACGCGCACAGCCGCGGACATTGCTGCGCCAAGTCGCAGTCGTCCATGCTGGCTCTGTACCATCCCGATCGCCTGCGCTACACCATGAAGCGCACCAACCCCAAGGGCGAGGACGATCCGGGCTGGGTCCGCGTGAACTTCGCGGAGGCCATGGACGAGGTGGGTGCCAAGTACAACGAGATCATCTCGAAGTACGGCGGCAAGGCCATCTTCTCCATGGGCGGTACCTCGCGTGTGTGGGCGCAGCCGCCCTACGGCACGCTGAAGTCCGTCTTCGGCACCCACAACTTCCACTCGGCCTACGAGATCTGCAAGGGCCCCCGCCACTTCGGCGGCGTGCTCACCGATGAGAAGGGCTCGCCCTGGATGGAAGTGGAGCAAGGCCCGATCGTGTACGTGCAGTGGGGCACCGCGTCGGAGTACTCGAACTACGACTCCACCAACCGTACCGTCGTCGACTGCTCGCAGCGCGCCTACAAGCACATCCTCGTCGACCCGCGCATGAGCCCGCTCGGCAAGGAGGCCGACATCTGGCTGCCCATCCGCGTCGGCACCGACCTGGCGCTGTCGCTGGGCTGGCTGAAGTGGATCGTGGACAACGACGCCTACGACAAGAACTTCGTGAAGCGCTGGTCCAACGGCCCGTTCCTGTACAACCCCGAGGCCAACGGCAAGACCTACAAGGGCTACTTCCTGGAGATGAACGGCGGCATCCACATGACGAGCCGTCTCATCACCGAGGCCGATCTCGACCGCGAGTGGGTTTCCCAGTTCTGGGAGCCGGCGCCGGAGCAGTACTCCTACCGCCGCTTCATCTGCTGGGACGCCGCCAACGAGAAGCCGACCTACTGGGACGCCGAGGAATGCCAGTGGGAGGGCGAGAAGCACAAGATCCCGACCACCGGTACCTGGATCGAGCACCCCTACAAGCCCATCATCGCCGATGCGTGGCTGCCCGACCCCTCCAAGTTCGCCGACCCGGCCGACCCGGCCTACGACGCCTACTGGACCGGCGAGGGCAACGAGAAGGGCGCCAAGTCCAACCCGAAGGGCCTGCCGAAGGATCCCGAGCTGTGGCCTGACGGCGTGCAGCTGAAGCTGAAGAGCGGCGCCATGGTCGAGGCCAAGTCCGTGTGGCAGGAGTGGGAGCACAACCTGGAGGAGTACACCCTCGAGCGCGTCTCCGAGATCACCGAGGTGCCCGCCGATAAGATCGAGGAGGCGGTGCGCACCTACACCACGCGCCTGAACCCGCTCCACGGCAACGGCGGCATCCACTACCAGCTGGCTCCCGACCAGACCGGCCATGCCGTGCAGAACACCCGCGCCCTGCAGCTCATCGCCTGCCTGACCGGCAACTCCGACGAGCCCGCCGGCAACCGCGGCTCCTCCAAGGCCCAGGTGGACGGCTGCTGCGGCCGCGCCAACATGATCGTGACCGATCACGAGCCCGTTGACTGGGGTATCCGCGAGGGCATCGGCACCATGGAGCTCGGCAACACGCCGCGCGACCTGTCCATCGAGGACCAGATTCCGCTGATCCAGAACTTCGTGAAGTATCTGCAGGACGAGAACTCCCCGCTCATGGAGCGCTACGGCAACCACATCCCCACCGATGAGGAAGCCCGCATCATCGCCATGCGCAAGGGCGGCGACTACAAGGGCTCCCGCGCCTTCCCGGGCGTGAAGACCCCGTTCGAGACCAACGCCGACCAGATCTCCGCCGAGCGCTTCCCGCTGCTGCGCTTCTGGAACTCCTGGACCGACGCCTCCTCCATCTGGGACGCCATCCGCGAGATCGACTCCCCCTACAAGCTCTACGGCGGCATCTGCATGTCCGGCGACTTCATGAACCAGTCGAACCTGCTCGAGGCGTGGGACGCGCTGACGCAGCTCGACTTCTGGGTGGACATCAACCTGTGGTCCTGCCCGAACAACGGCACTGCCGACTACGTGTTCCCCTGCACCCACTGGCTGGAGACCAACACCGGCCGCGTGTCCCAGGGCGCCGGCGGCATCTTCGGCGCGGGCCAACGCTGCGTGGAGCCCATCGGTGATGTGGTCTTCGACCCGACCTTCGTGGTGTGCCTGCACAAGTCCATGGGCGTGCCGTTCAACGACCGCGACCCCGAGTACGACGAGTGGCTGAACCTCGACTACCATGACTTTATCCAGGCCGGCGGCTCTGTGGGCTACGACGAGCAGGAGTACCGCGTGCTCAAGGACGCCACCGACTGGTGGAAGACCGAGGAGTTCCCGGACGGCCCCGACTTCCCGCAGTACGCGGCGAAGTTCCAGGAAGAGGGCTGGTTCGACTGCCGTAAGTGGCATCCCGAGCGCTGGGGCACCTACCGTCGCTGGGAGATGGGCTACCGTCGCCAGCAGGCCGGCTACAACCTGTACGCCGCCGTGGACGAGAAGTGCGCCTTCGGCACCCCCACCGGCAAGGTGGAGATCTGGTCGACCATCTGCGAGTCCTACATCGGCGATACCGTGACCGAGTCCTATGTGCTTGAGACCCCGGGCACTACGGTGAAGGTGGGCGACAAGACCCCGTACTTCGCCGACGTGTGCTCGCCCGATCGCGACGCCTATGCCGGCGACATTCCGGACATCGACAAGTTCCCGCACTGGTTCGAGCCGAAGAACTCCCGCGTGCAGGCACCCGAGTGGTACGACGCCAACCTGGTGGACGGCGCTTCCTACAACAGCGAGAGCTACCTGAACAAGCCCTACCACCTCATCGAAGGCGTGGGCACCGGTCAGGCCACCGACAACGGCGACACCGACAACCTCGAGGCCTACAAGAAGGCCGTGAAGGAGAACCCGGAGGCCACCTTCATCTGCACCTCCGGCGCTCGCCAGCCCGTGTACTTCCACTCCGAGCACCGTCAGCTGCCCTGGTGCCGCGAGCTGTGGCCGTCCCCGCGCTTCGAGATGAACCCGAACGACGCGGCGCGCCTCGGCATCGAGCAGGGCGACTGGATCTGGGTCCGCACGCCGTGGGGCGCCATCCGCGAGGTGGCCGACCTGTACTACGGCATCAAGGAAGGCACCACCAACGCCAACCACGCCTGGTGGTACCCCGAGATGGACCACGCCGCCCACGGCTTCGAGCTCGTCGGCATCAACTGCACCATGGACAAGTACGCCCAGTGCTGGATCTGCGGTGCGTCCCAGCTGCGCGGCAACCCGATGGTCGTCTACAAGGCCACCGAGGAGAACTCGCCGTTCGGCAACCCGGTGCCGTGCGACCCGTGGGGCAACGAGGCCATCACGAACGCCAACGACCCGCGTCTGAAGGAATGGCTGGCCAACGACCCGCGTCTGGACGACTCGAAGGTGGAGCTCACCTACGCGAAGTCCGATGCTCAGGGCCTGCAGACGATCAGCCTTGTCAAGGAATAAAGGAAGGAGGTAGAAGCTATGTCCAACTACGCAATCATCACGGACCTGAACCGCTGCACCGGCTGCCTTGCCTGCACCGTTGCCTGCAAGGCCATCAACGGCGTCGACGTGGGCAATTTCTGGATCAAGACCCTGCGCGTCGGCCCGCATCCCATCGAGGGCGGCTCCGGTACCTACCCGGACGTGGAGATGTACTTCCTCCCCGTCCAGTGCCAGCACTGCGAGAACCCCGAGTGCGTGAAGGTGTGCCCGACCGAGGCGTCCCATGTGGCCGAGGACGGCACCATCCAGATCGACAAGGACAAGTGCATCGGCTGCCAGTTCTGCGCCATGGCCTGCCCCTACGGCGTGCGCTACCTGAACGAGGAGGAGCGCGTCGTGGAGAAGTGCACGCTGTGCGAGCAGCGCATCTCCCAGGGCGATCTGCCCCAGTGCGTGGCCCAGTGCGGCGCCCGCGCCCGCTTCTTCGGCGATCTGGACCAGGGTGTGGCGAACTTCGAGGCGCCGGCCCATCCCGACAGCCCGGGCTGCCAGTACGACGAGATGACCAAGACCCGCGTCAAGCTCAAGGACTACGTGGAAGCCTTTACCGAAAACGATATTCACCATCTCACCAACAAGGGCAACGATCCCAAGATCATGTACCTGCTGCGTGAGGGCCGCAAGTGGAGGGAGTAACTACCAATGGAAATTCAGTGGCCCCTTATTCTCTTCACGTTCTTTAACTGCCTGGCCAGCGGCATCTTCCTCACCCAGGGCATCCTGACCCTGGCAGGCAAGGGCAAGGCCATGCAGCTGGCGTCCTGCGTGAGCGCCATCGTGGCTTTGGCCGTGGGCGGCCTGGCGGTGTTCTTCCACCTGGAGAACCCCCTGCGCATGCTGAACGGCTTCGGCCACATCACCTCGGGCATTACCATCGAGCTGATCTTCGTGATCATCTTCGGTATCGCCGTGGTGCTGTACTTCCTCATGATGCGCCGCTCCGAGGAGGGCGTGGCCCCCAAGTGGTGCGCCATCCTGGCCATCGTGGTGTCCGTGGCCCTGCCGTTCGCGACGGGCGACTCCTACCTCATGGCCGCCATCCCGGTGTGGGACACCATGCTTCTGCCCGTGTACTACGTGGCCGCCACGGTGATGCTCGGCGGTATCGCCGCCATGATCATCGCCGGTGCCGTGAAGTGCGAGGACGCCGTGAAGCTGTCGAGCACCATCGGGTTCATCGGCACGGTGTGCGTGGCCATCGTGACCGTGGTGTACGCCGTGGCCATCTCCGGCATGGGCGAGCACTACACCGAGATGCAGTACTACTTCGACCCGACGCTGCCCGACGTGCCCATGCGCGGTGCTGAGGAGGCCGTCACCGGCGCCATCATGACCGGCCAGCATGCGCTCGCCTTCTGGCTCGGCTCCATCGTGATCGGCTGCGCGGTGCCTGCCGTGGTCACCTTCCTGGCCATGACCGGCAAGGTGCCCGCCGACAAGGTGCTCGTGGCCGCCGTGATCGCGCTCGTGTGCGCCGTGATCGGCACCATCGTGTGGCGCGTGCTGCTTTACGAGGTAGCCGTGAACGCCCTCATCCAGTTCCAGTGGGGCGTGAACTAGCGTGAACGCGGGGAGCCGTCCCGTCTCTGGTCGGTCGGCGCGGCTCCCTTTTTGAACGAACGAGAGGCGGGGCGGCTCAACGTAACGGATGAGCCCCGCAGGCGACGCAAGTGGGTCGCCCCGCCTGCTTCGAGCACCCAGGTGCGTGTGCTGGTGCGAGCGCGCGGATAGCGGTCGGCCGGACGGCCCTGGTGGTTCGGGCGAGCGCGCGGGCGCGGGCTGCGGGTGGCCGATCCTGACAGCCGGGTGGCCTGAGCGGGCCGGACGGCCCTGGTGGTTCGGGCGGTCTGGAGTGGCTTGGAAATGACGGTTTTGTTACCGAGCCCCTCGCTTCGCGAGAAAAATCGCGCGAAATGGCTTGAAAAGGACGGTTTTGTTACGTTTCGACGGGAAAAATCGGGTTCGATGAACTGATCCGAAGAGTTTTCCCAGGTCGGCGAGAGACGATGAAGTTCAATTTCGTCGCCAGCGTCACAAAACCGTGATTTTGAAGCCATTTAAGCGGAATGAAGAGGAGAAGCTATGGCTGAAGAGGAGAAGAAGGAAGGCGCCGCCGAGGCCCCGACGTTGGAGAGCGTTGATGCGGCAGCGGCCAAGCGCGAGGAGCGCGGCGGCATCACGCGCCGCGGCCTGTTCATCGGCGCGGGGTCCACGGTGGCCCTGCTGGGCCTGGGCGCCTTGCGCTATGCGGGCCACAACCCGCTGAACCGCCCGCCCGGAGGAACCGACGAGGCGCATCTCGTGTCCGGCTGCATCCGCTGCGAGCGCTGCTACGAGGCCTGCCCGCGCAACGTTATCGTGCCGGCGAAGATCGAGGACGGCCTGCTCGGCATGCGCAGCCCCATGCTCGACTTCAACACGGGTCACTACTGCGACTTCTGCTACGAGGAGAACGGCGGCGTGCCCCTGTGCGTGTCGGTGTGCCCCACTGACGCCCTGGAACTTCCCGCCGACTACACCGTGGGTAATCCCGAGACCGCCGAGACCGGCGACATCATCATCGGCACCGCCGAGATCGATCCGCGTACGTGTCTGGCCTACCGCCTGACCGGCTGCCGCGACTGCTACGACGCCTGCAAGTACGGCGCCATCGAGCTGAAGGACGAGGGCGGCGCGAATCCCATTCCCTACGTCATCGAGGACCGCTGCAACGGTTGCGGCGCCTGCCAGGCCGTGTGCCTGTCGCTGTCCTCGGGCTCCATCAAGTCCAACGAGCGCGCCATCGTGGTGCGTCCCATCGAGGCCTAGGGGGCACCTATGAAGACCAAGAACCTCCGCACCATCATCGCCGCTGCCGCGTTCGCCGTCATGGCCGGCGGCCTCATTGCCGGCGTGAGCACCGGCACCCTGTCCGGCTTCGGCTGGGATACCATCGCCGCGCTGTGCCCCCTGGGCGCGCTCGGCACTATGATCGCCACGAAGACCATGATCCCGCGCGCGGTGATCTCGCTCGTCATCATGGCGGCCCTCGTGCTTCTGGTGGGTCGCGCCTTCTGCTCGTGGCTGTGCCCGACCACGCTCATCTACCGCATTCGCGACTACTTCCGCGCGCCTAAGAAGCGCCGCGCTCTGGCCGAGCAGAAGAATGCCGAGATCAAGGCCATCTCGCAGCAGGAGCTGGAGAGCCTGAAGCTCGCGAAGGACGGTGCGGATGCCAAGGGCCACGCCTGCGGCGCCTGCGGGAAGTGCCAGCCGGTGAAGCACGGCAAGCTGGACTCGCGCCATGCGGTGCTCGGCGGGGCGCTGCTCTCCACGGCCATCTTCGGGTTCCCGGTATTCTGCCTGGTGTGCCCGGTGGGCCTCACCTTCGCCACGGTGCTCGTGCTGTGGCGCGCCTTCTCGGCGGGTGATGCCACCATCGGCATCATCCTCATTCCGGCCCTGCTCATCGTGGAGCTCGTGTTTCTGAGGAAGTGGTGCACGCGCTTCTGTCCGCTGTCGGCGCTCATGAACCTGGTGGGCCGCTTCTCGCGCACCTTCGTGCCGGTCATCAACGACGAGAAGTGCCTCGAGACGGCCAAGGGCGCCTCGTGCAGCAAGTGCGCCGAGGTGTGCGAGTTCGACATTAACCTGCGCCACCCCGAGTTCGGCGAGCTGACGATGGCCGACTGCACCCGCTGCCGCGCCTGCGTGGATGCCTGCCCCACCAAGGCCATCACCATGCCGGTGTTCGCACCGTCGAAGAAGAAGGGCACGGTGGAGGTGTTGGAACCGACCCTGGAGGATTTGGAGCCGAAGCTGGACTAGACGTCTGCTTGCCGCCGGGCCCCGGCGCCCGTGGCCGCCGCCCGCTGCGCGCTTATCCCCTTCCGAACGCGGCAGAAGAAGCAGAGGGGATGACGCACATCGGTCGGTACTATCCCTGTATCGCTGATGCTGAAGTGGAATCTGCTTCTTAGGGGCCGCGTTCTCCAGGGGGCGCGCAGAGGTCGTTGGCCACGGACGCCGGAGCCCGACGTTGAGGAGATATTAAAAGCGAGTTTGATCGGTGCCGGTTGAGGGTTTTGGGAGAGACCTTCGATTGGCAGAAGAGGAGCGATCATGGTTGAGAAGATTGATGCGGCGGCGCATCGGCATGTGGGCGCTGCTTTCGAGGCGGTGGACGGCGAGGCGATTCGCGTGCACCGCGAGCGGTGCGCCAAGGTGCGCAACCGCAATGTGGAATGCTTGAAGTGCGCGGCGGCCTGCACGTCGGGCTGCATCGCGCTCGTCGATGGCGAGCTCGTGCTTGATGCGGCCCAGTGCGTGGGCTGTGGCACCTGCGCCACGGTGTGCCCCACCTGCGCGTTGGAGGCCTTGAACCCGAGCGATGCCGAGTTGAAGGCAGCGTGCCTTGGAGCGGTGCGCGGTGGGGAAGTGGTCATCGCCTGCAGCCAGGTGGAGGCCGCGCTTGGCGAGAGGCTCGCACCAGGCGCTTGCGCATCGGTGGTGTGCGCGGGGCGGGTGGACGAGTCGCTGCTGGCGGCCCTGGCTGCCGAGGGCGTCTCGCATGTGACGGTGCTGTGCGGGCGGTGCGACCGCTGTGCCCAGCGCCATGGGCTTGAGGTGGCCGAGCTCGTAGCCGAGACGGCCCGCATGCTGCTGGGCGCCTGGGGCTCTTCCGCGGACATCGTTGTGACCGACGAGGTGCCCGAGGGCGTGCTTGCGAGCGGTGTGTCTGCCGAGGCGGCCCGTGCGGCTTGCGACGCTTTCTTCGCCGAGGAGCGTGCATGCGCGCCGATCCGGGCGAGGGAGGGCTCCGATGCGCTGGCGGGCGCTGCGGATTCGCGCGAGGCTGCCGCAGCTACCTGCGGTACCGCTTGCGGTGTCGAGGCCGGCGTGCCTGCTGGCGCCGCCAGCGCAGACGACCCTGGCACCGCCGCCACTCCTTCCGCCCCCGTGTCGCTCTCGTCGCCCGAGGCGGAGGCGGCCGATGCCACGGCCGGACCTGGCATGCGCTTCTACTGGAATTCCGGTCACAGCCGCAAGGTGGCAGCCCATTCCCTCCACGTGATGCGCGACGGCACGCTGCCGCACTTCGTGCCCGACCGGCGCGAGCGGCTGCTTGATGCGCTGGCAGCCTTGGGCGAGCCTGCGGCCCCCTCCATCGAGTGTCGCCTGGCCGGCGCGGTAGTGATCGACGCCACCCGCTGCGACTCCTGCCGCATGTGCGCCACATTCTGCCCGACCGGCGCCATCCGCAAGTTCGACGACGCCGACGGCGCCATCGGCGTGGAACACGCGCCGAGCGACTGTGTGAAGTGCCGCAGCTGCCAGGACGTGTGCCGCAACGACGCCATAACCGTGATCGATACGGTGCCCACGCGCTGGCTGCTCGGCGGCGAGACCCACCGCTACACCATGACGCCGCGCGCCGTGGCCCTCGTCGACAACCCGCACCAGATTCTGGACACGTTCCGGCAAACCTTCAACGGAGACATTTTCGAGAGGTAGCAGGTCGCCTTCTCCCTGCACTACCCGGCGACCGATCTGCCCCGCCCCCGAGCCCCCTATCCTCTTCACGGCTCGGGGGCATTTCTTTGCCCAGCTGAGCGGGATCGCTAGGCCAAAGGCAGGACGAGGGTGAAGGTGGTGCCGGCCTCGGCGGTGCTCGCCACGGTGAGCGTGCCCTTGTGCGCCTGGGCGATATCCGAGGCAATGGCGAGCCCCAGTCCGTAGCCTTCGGGGGCGGCTGGTCTCTCGCCGGCCTGGGTGCGCGCCTTGTCCGCGCGGTAGAAGCGGTCGAACAGGTGCGGCAGGTCCTCGGCGGCGATGGGCTCTCCGGAATTGCGCACGGCCAGCACGGCGTGGCTGCCTTCTTTCCCCAGCCGAACCTCTACCGTGCCTCCCGCGTCGGTGTACTTGCAGGCGTTGTCCAAGAGCACGGCCACGAGTCGTTGCAGCCGCGTGGCGGCTCCGCGCACCTGCACGCCCTCGACAACGGTGCTCTCCCAGGTGATTTCGCGCTCGAAGGCCACCGCCTCGAAGGTGAGGGCCTCGCCCTCCACCAGGCGGCTGAAGTCGAGCACTGGCACCGGCTGGTCTGCGGGGGCAGCGTCGGCCGGACGGGCCAAATCCAGCATGTCGGCCACGAGAGCCTGCATGCGCTCGGCCTCCATCTGCGTGCTCTCCACCCATTGGGCTTGGCTCGCGATGGTCTCGGCGCCCCGCTGCCGCAGGATGGCGTTGTTGGCCAGGATGACCGTGAGCGGGGTTTTCAGCTCGTGGGACGCATCGGCGATGAACTGCTGCTGCTGGCTCCAGGCGCGCTGCACCGGCCCCAGGGCCCAGCGGGAGAACAGGATGTTCAGCAGGAACAGCAACGCGAGGGCGAGCACTCCCACGGCCGCAAGGCCCAGGGCGAGCCCCCGCCAGCCGTCGACCGCCCCTCCGTCGGCGAAGGCCACGATGGCGACGCCGCCGATGTCGCGCTTCGCGTAGAATAGCCGCTCCTCGGGCAGGTAACCACGCTCGCTTTCCGAGGCCAGCGCCGTCCGCAGCGCCCCCGAGAGCACGCTTTCGGGCACCGAGGCCGTCGAATGGTCAATGGCCTGCAGGGCCGTGCCGCCCTCACAGTAGTAGACGGCCACGGGCAGGGAATTCTCGCTGCCGCGCCGGTGCTCCCCGCCGATCTGGGGCGGCGCGAAGGCCTCGGCCTCGCCGGCGGAGTCTTCGGCGCCGTCTGCCCCCGCGCCCCCGTCAGCGCCCCCGTCTGCCGACTCCGCCGTGCCGCCGGCATTGGGGTCGCCCGGCGCATCGGCCGCGTTGCCGGCTCCGTCGTCTTGCTGGGGCAGCTGCGGCAGCAGCCCGCGGTCGGGGACGAGGGGCGGCTTCTCCACGGCTCGCGCCGTGGCCTGGCGCAGCGTGCGGTACACCTCGTCTGCGTCGCCGCGGTAGTCCATGTAGCAGATGGCGGCGAAGGAGGCCGCCAGCACAAGGGCCGCCAGCGCCATGTTCAGGGCGACGAACTTCACCCGCAGGCGCCGCAGCAGCGCGGGGGTGGCCTGCCTCATTGGGCAGCGCCTTCCGCGAACCGGTAGCCCACGCTGCGGATCGTCTCGATCTTCGCCGTCGAGCCCACATGCGCCATCTTCTTCCGCAGAAATGAGATGTAGGCCTCGACGTTGTTGTCGCTCGCGCTGGAGCCCGGCCCCCAGGCGCGGTTGATGAGCGCCTCCTTCGAGATGACCGCGCCGGGCGATCCCAGCAGGATGCGCGCGATGGCGAACTCCTTCTGGGAGAGGCGGATGGTGTTGCCGCCGCAGGTCAGATCGAGGCTCTCCAGATTCAGGGTGAGGTCTCCCGCCGCGAGGGTCTCGAAGACCACATCGCCCTGGCGGCGCGTGAGGGCGCGCAGGTGCGCCATGAGCTCTGCCGGGGAGAAGGGCTTGGTCATGTAGTCGTCGGCGCCCGAGTCCAGCCCGCGGATCTTGTCGGTGGTGGCATCGCGGGCCGTGAGCAGCAGGATGGGCGTGCTCACGTGGGCGCGACGCAGGCTCTGGGCCACGGTGAAACCGTCGGCTTTCGGCAGCATGACATCCAGGATGATGACGTCGTAGACGCCCGTCGTGCCGTAGTCGATGGCCGCCTGCCCGTCGTGGACCGCGTCCACGGTATAGCCGTTATCTTCCAAGATGCGCGCGAGAGCCTCGGCGAGGCGCACGTCGTCTTCCACCACCAGAATGCGCATGGGGCTCCTTGTCGAGGTCGGGGCCTGGGCCCGGGCGCCTTGCGGGCGCGGGCTTTTCCGTCGGCTCCATTGTAGCGCCGCGCCTGAAAGCAAGCTGAAAGGAAACGCCTGCTTCAGGGACTTTTCAGGAACTCCCCCTATGATAGCCGCCGTCGAGATACGGAAAGGAGGCGCCGTGGCCGCCTACAACAGCGTCTTCAAGCGCGTGGAGAAGAAGTACCGCATCGACGAGTCCCAGCGCCGCGCCATCGAGGCGGCGGCCGGGGCGTCGATGGCCGTGGACGCCTACGGCCGCTCGCGGATCACCAGCTTGTACTTGGACACGCCGGAGCGCGCCATGATCGCGCGCTCGGTGGAGAAGCCCCTCTACAAGGAGAAGCTGCGCCTGCGCGCCTACGGCGAGCCCGCCGGGGCTGCCCTCATGGGCGCGTTCGCGGCGGGTCCCCTCATGCGCACGGCTGACGGTGCGCCGCTGTCGGATGCCGAGGTGGAAGCCCGTGCTGGCGCCTATGCACCGGCCTCGGGGAGCGGATCCTTCGACCCCCTCTCGGCGGTTGTGTTCTTCGGCATCAAGAAGAAGTTCAAGGGCATCGTGTACAAGCGGCGCCTCGCGCTCACGTTGCCGGCGGCCCTTGCCTTCGTGAGCGGCCTTTCCTACGAGCAGGCCTGTGCCCGCTGGCCGCTGCCCGACGCCGGGCAGGCTGCGGCCGCCCTGGCGCCGGCGACGCGCCAGATTGCCCGCGAGTTGGAGGCGGCCATGGACCGCTGGCTGCCGATCGTGCCCTCTATGGGCATCGCCTGCGACCGGGAAGCCTGGGCCTTCCAGCCGCAGACGTTGCTGACCCATGCGGCTGACGGCGGTCTTTTCGACCCCGAGCTGCGCATCACCTTCGACGACTGCCTGCGGTACCTCGACTGCCACGAACCGGCTTCGCCGTGGCGCCCCATCATCGATGCGCGCGAGGCCATTATGGAGATAAAGAGCGCCGGCCCGTATCCGCCGTGGCTCGTGGAGGCGCTCTCGGCGCACGCCGTCTACCCGGCCTCGTTCACCAAGTACGGCAACGCCTACCAGATGGCGTCACGAAGAGCCGATGCGAAAAAATGGCCAAAAAGGGCCTCGAGTGAGCTGCCGCAGGCTCTGAGGAGGGCTGCAGCTATCTGAATTCGTTAAATCGAAGGCCGCGAAGAGGCGTTCCGGAGGCGAGAACAGCCTGTTTTGCGTCCCGCGCTACGAAGAAGAGCGCACTCGACGGCATTTTTGGCCAAATTTTCAAATCGACTTGCGAAAAGAAAGGAAAACCATGTTCGATTCCACCTTCACCTCCGTATTCGGGACGGCTGATTCGCTCGTAGGTGCCGTGTCCGCCACTGATTTCCTGCTCTGCTGCGCGTTCTCAGTGGTGCTGGGGGCGGCCTGCGCGGCTGTGTACATGTTCCGTCACAGCTACTCGAAGAACTTCGTCGTTACGCTGGCCCTGCTGCCGCTTATCGTGCAGATGGTCATCACGCTGGTGAACGGGAACCTCGGCGCGGGCATCGCGGTCATGGGCGTGTTCAACCTCGTGCGCTTCCGCTCCATTCCCGGTTCGGCAAAAGACATCGGCAGCGTGTTCCTGGCCATGGCCATCGGCCTGGCCACGGGCATGGGCTTTTTGGGGCTCGCCGTCGTGTTTACCGTGGTGGTGGCCGTGGTGAACCTGCTGTTCGTGCTCACGCCCTTCGGGCGGCTGCGCGAACCCGGCAAGACGCTGCGCATCACCATCCCCGAGGATCTGGAGTACGACGGTGTGTTCGACGCGGTGCTCGGGCGCTATGCGGCCGAGTCGGAGCTGGTGGAGGTGACGACCACGAACATGGGCAGCCTCTTTCAGTTGACCTACCAGCTGCGTATGCGCGAGGCGGGGCTGGAGAAGGCCATGATCGACGAGCTGCGCTGCCTGAACGGGAACCTGAAGATCTCGCTGGGCATGACGCCCCAGGCACGAGAAACGCTGTAGCGCTGCGGGACGATTCCCCACACGGGGCGGTTTCCTGAATGAAATAGAAACGTACTATTAACTGGGAGGACTTACATGATGAAGACAAACATGATGAACGGTGCGGTTGAGCGGCGGCGACGGTGGGCGCGCGGGGCTCTGGCTTCGGCGCTGGCGGCCACCCTGGCACTGTCCGGCTGCGCGGGCGGCACTTACGACGACGCGACCGAGGACGGCGAGAGTGTAGCGGCATCCCCGGCGGTCGATGCCGCTACGGGCGAGGTGGACTGGGATGCGCTCATCGATATCGACGGGATGGACTTCGATTACTCCGATCGCGACAAGGACGCTTCCTACGATGCCGCCTCGGCAACGAAGATCGCGCTTTCGGGCACGGGTGCCACGGTGGAGGGCGACGGTGCTGCCGTGGAGGGATCCACGGTGACCATCACGGCCGCTGGCACCTATGTGGTGTCGGGCGAACTCGCCGATGGGTCGCTCGTGGTGAACGCGAGCGATCAGGACAAGGTGCAGGTGGTGCTCGACGGCGCGACCATTCGCCATGCCGACGGCGCTGCGTTCGAGGTGCAGCAGGCCGACAAGGTGTTCGTCACGCTGGCCGACGGCTCGCAGAACACGCTCGCGGACGGCACGGAGTACGTGCTCGCCGACGGGGAAGACGAGCCGAATGCCGCCCTGTTCTCCAAAGACGACCTGACCATCAACGGAAGCGGCGCCCTCACGGTGGAGGGCAACTACCGCCATGGCGTGAATTCCAAGGACGACCTGGTCGTTACCGGCGGCTCCATCACCGTGACGGCCAAGGAAGACGGTCTGCGCGGGAAGGACTGCGTGAAGATCGCCGACGGCTCGTTCACGGTGACGGCGGGCGGCGATGGGGTGAAGTCGAGCAACGACGAGGACCCGACGCGCGGCTTCGTGTCCATCGACGGCGGCACGTTCGCCTTGGATGTGCAGGACGATGGCGTGCAGGCTGCCACGTATCTGCGCGTCACCGGCGGCGAAGGCACGGTGAAGGCGGCCGACCACGCGTTCCGCTCGCAGGTGGAGGCGGCTATGACCGGCGGAGAATTCACGGTGGAGGCCGGCGGCAAGGGCATGAATCCCGAGACTCGCTTCACCATGGACGGCGGCACGCTGAACATCACCGGAAGCGACGAGGGAATCGAGGCCGAGGAGGTTATCGTCAACGATGGCGAGCTGAACATCGTGGCGAGCGACGACGGCATCAACGCGGCCGTGGCCGAGTGGAGCGATGAGAGCGCAACTGCCGACGGGTCTTCCGCGGAGGGAGTTGCCGCCGACGGAGTTGCTGGGGACTCCGGTACCATCGAGGGCGAGATGCCCCAGCAGCCGGAAGGCGGAGAGCCCCAGCAGCCGCAGGGCGAGGCGCCGAACGGCGACGATGCGGCCGCCGGCGCGCCGCGCGGCGCGATGCCCGAAGACGGCCAGGCGCCGGAGCCCCCCGAGGGATTCGGCGGCCAGGACGGAACTGACGGCCCGATGCCCGAGCTGCCCGAAGGCGAGGTGCCGACGATGCCCGAAGACGGCCAGATGCCGGAGCCTCCCGAGGGGTTTGACGGCCAGATGCCCGAGCGGCCCGAAGGGGCGGAAGGCGGCCAGATGCCCCAGGGAGGCCGCGGCGACATGGGCGGCATGGGTGGCGCGGGCGGTCCTATGGGGGCCAATGCGAGCGAGGGGTGCCTCATCCAGATCAACGGCGGCACGGTGACTATCCAGGCCGGCGGCGATGCCGTCGATTCCAACGGGTACATCGAGGTGACGGGCGGCATGCTGCTCGGTGTCAGCTCCGGCAACGGCGACAGCGCTCTCGACTATGAGTACGGCGCCACCATCACCGGCGGCACGGTGCTTTTGGCGGGCTCGGCCGGGATGGCCGAGTCGTTCACCGAGGGCACGCAGCCCTTCGCGTTGGTGATGGCTCAGGGCTCTGCCGGCGCGAAGGTGACGGTGGCCGATGCGGCTGGCACGACGGTGGTCGATTACACGGCTCCGGTTGCCTTCCAGTGCGTCGTCGTCTCGGCCCCGCAGTTGGCGGAGGGCGATGCGGGCACGGTGTCCGTCGACGGTGCGGCGACCGAATTCACGGCGTCCACGACGCCGACATCCGGCGGCATGGGCGGCCAGCGCGGCGGCATGCGGGGCGACTTCTCCGATGGCGAGCAGTCGCAGGGCGATGGCGGCCAGGGTCGCGACTTCGGCGGTCGCCGCGGCGGGCAGAACGCCGAGGGCGCCCAGCAAGGCGAGGGCTCCCAGGGGCAGGGGGAAAGCACCACAGCGGGATCGAACGCGGCGGCGGGAGGCCCCCAGGGCGAACTGGTCGCCTAGCGCCAACGCCCCGCGATTCTTTTTTCGTGCGAATTGGCTTGGTTTGAACGGGTTTGTGACGCAAAACGCCGCCCCGGCGCTCGTCGAGAGCAGTCGGGGCGGCGTTTTCCCAGGTCGCTCATTTTGCAGGTGGCGAGTTTGCCGCCCGCTGGTCACAAAACCGTGATTTCCAAGCCAAAAACGCGCCCATGCGCTACACTCTTCCCAGCAGAACGCGGCGGAAGTGCCGTTGCGCGGCCCGAACGCCGCGCCCATGCGCTTCCGTATCTACGCTGCCTGCGGCTGCTCGGTGCTGAAATAAGCCCTTTCCTCGCCGATGAAAGCCTCCGTTAGCGAGAGAACACCCCGGTAGAATCGGGTCTCGACCATGAGACGCGCCTGGGCGATGAAATCGGCGATCCATGAATCCACATGGGCGGCGAAGAAGGCGCGCTGGCTCTCGGCGATCTTCTCCATTTCGGCCTCTCGGCCCGACTCGAGCGATTGGCGCGCTTCATCGCAAAGGTGGGCCAAATAGGTGAAAATGAACGACAGGTGGTCTTCGGGCAGGTCGATGCCTTCGGGAACGCGCAGGTGGTGGACACGCAGCTCTCGGTACACCTCGCTGCGCGCCTCGCCCATGAGGGCTGCCGGGCCATCGGTTCTGAACAGCGACTCGAAAGGCTGGGCCGTGCGGCCTTCTCGGGTGCGAATGCCGTAGAAGGCGCCAGTGAAGTCGGCGGCCAATTCCTCTTTGGTGCCCGTATGGCGCAGGCGCAGGGCTCCGCACAAGTCGCGGTAGGCCGGCGCGAAGGGGGAGTCGCTCTCTTCGGCCAGACCAGCGAGGTCGCTCGTGGCCAGTGCATCGATCTGCTCCTCGGATAGTGGCTGGAAATACAGCGAGGCGAGCATACGGTACAGGGAGGCGCGGTCTTCGAGAAGGTCGATGGCGTAAACGGGGTTGGTCATGGCGGTCTCCTTAGGTGACGAGTGGGTGGGCCGGGACGATTCGCTGGACGCGTCGTCCCGCAGGGGCCGAGGGAAAGTGCCGAGAAGGGGCTTTCCCTCGGCTGAGGGAAACGCTACAGGTGCAGCATCACGCTGGGGATGCCGTGGGAGAACAGGTCGATGTAGCCGGTGGCGCAGGCCCACATGAGCATGCGCAGGGCTACACCCCCGATGGCGGCGCAGGCCACGCCGACCACGGCCAGAGGGATAGGCGACTTCGCTGCCAGCGCGGTCATGCCGGCAATGGCGCAGGCCAGCACGCCGATGATGCCACACGCCACGATCCCGCCCCAGAACAGGATCCCTTGGGCCGCGGCCACGTCAAGGCCGAGGAACAGCCCGTAGGCGAGAATGCCCACGGCATCCACGACAGCGCAGACGAGCACGGCCGGCCACAGCTTGCCGCCCAGCTCCCCGGCACCGGCCGTCCCGTCGGCCGACGTCTTAGTCGTGGCCGCCACCAGGGCGTAGGCAAAGGCGCCCAGGGCGAGAGAGGTGCCCAGGTAGGCCAGGGGCAGTGTCTCGGTGCTCCAGGTGGGCTGGGCGTCGATCACATAGCCATGGCCGCAGAAGAACCCGATGGCGATGCCGAAGATCGCCGCCAGTACCGCCACGACCCGCACGGCGCCGTCGCGGCCCTCCTCGCGGGTGAGCACTAGATAGGCCGCACCTACGATGACGTTGGCGCCCAGAAGCATGAGCTCGATAGAGATACCCGAGAACGACAGCAGGTTCGTCACGGCGCTGATGGCGTTCAGCGGAGAGGCCAGGTGGGCCACCGAGCACAAACCGCCGATCACGAGCAGAGCCAGTGCGCACCAGACGGCGCGGCGGCGCACCGTGCGCGATCCGCCGAGCAGCTGGGAAAGTCCGGCGAAGGCGAGCATAGCGCCACCGGCTCCGGCCAGCAACGAGAACAGAACGAGGGGCCATTGGATCGCCATGGTTACACCAGCTCCTTCCAGGAAGCGAACTTGGGGGACAGAATGTAGCGCGTGAGCGGCTTGGCGTTATGGGGGTCGGGCAGGGTGTGGATGGCCTCCTCCGGGTACTTCGCGAGCTCGCGGCTCACATCGGAATCCGGATCATCGTAGTCGCCGAAGAAGCGCGCGCCGCAGTTGCAATTGTGGACGCAGGCCGGCACGCCATCGCCGTCAGCGGTGATCTGGGCGCACAGCGTGCACTTCTGCACCACGCCGGCATCCTCGTTGAATTGGCGCACGCCGTAGGGGCAGGCATAGATGCAGTACTGGCAGCCGATGCACTTCTCCTTGTCGATGAGCACCATGCCGGTTTCGGGATCCCGGTAGCTGGCGGCCGTGGGGCACACGTGGACGCAAGCGGGATTCTCGCACTGCTGGCACTGCGAGGGCAGCCAGTACTTCTCCACGTTGGGGAAGGTGCCCGTGGGGCCCACGGCGATGACCTTGTTGTAGAAATGGCCCAGGGGCAGCTCGTTTTCCAGTTTGCAGGCGACGATGCAGCTGTCGCAGCCAGAGCAGCGGTCCAGGTTGATCAGCAGGCCCTTGCGCATTTAGAACACCTCCTCGGTGACAGGTTCGCCCGAAAGCGTGGGCATGAACGGTTGGAACTGCTCGCTCTCGATCCAGATGCGCTCGGGGCGCTCGGTCTTCTCGATCTTCACCGTGAAGGCGCGGTAGCTGTTCGTGGCGAAGCAGGGGTTTTGGAACTCGTCGGCGGACATGATGTTGTAGCCGCATTCCTCGATGCCGGGAGTGATGGACTCTTGCGTCTCGTCGAAGCACTCGGGGTTCCAGAAGCGCTCGGTGATGAGCACTCCCGGGGCGATACCCTGGGTGAGATAGGCGCGCGCATTGGATGAACCGCGGCGCGAGGTGATCTTCACCCAGTCCAGGTGCTCGATGCCGTATTTCGCCGCTGTGTCGGGATTGATCTTCAGCTCGGGCGCGGGCATGACCTCGCGGACGAAGGGCGCGTGGCGCATGGTGCCGTGATGGAAGTGGGGCAAGCGTCCCGTGGTGATGACGAGCGGATACTCCGGATCGTAGCCCTCGGCGCTCTCAAGCGGGCTTTCCGTGGGTTCCTTGAAGGTGCAGATGGGGTCGTAGTCGTCGCAGGCCGGCTGTTCGAAGGGGTACATGTAGGGGAAGCCGGTGCGGGCCAGGCGCAGCATGGCTTCGGAGTACACGTCCACCTTGCGCGACATCGTGGCGAACCCGCGGGGCAGCCCGTCGCTCACCGGCTCCTTGTACTGGTAGTAGGCCATGTAGTCGTCCATAGGCTCCTCGGTGAAGCGGTGGTCGATGTCGTCGAGCATCTCCTGCCAGCTTTCTTTGCCCATCTGCTCGGCCCAATCGGCTCGTGCCGCCTCAAGGCTCTCGTAGAAGGGCACCTTGTAGGCGTCGGGGTCGAACACGTTCTCGGCGCCGAGCTTCTCCACGGCAGCCTCGGCCACCTGGTAGGGGGAGACGAAGGGATTCACCGTCTCGCCGAGATGCGTTACCTGGCAGCGGGCGTAATGACGGTTGAAATGGGTGCCCGGCGCTTCGTAGGAGTCGTATTCCAACCATTCGGTGGTGGGCAGGAACAGGTCGACGCTCTGCACGGTGAACGAGGTCATGTTGGGGTACTGCTGGATGACGAAGTCCTGCTCGTCGTAGGCCTTCTTCCACTCCAGCGTGGGGCCCATGACTGCGTACTTGTTGCCCGACATCTCGTACATCACGCGCGGGCGATAAGGCTCGCCGGTGGTGATGGCCTGCCGCAGCTCCTTGGGGGCGCAGGTCTGCCACTGGTGGATGCCCTTGTGCTCGTTGGCGCCCATGGTGTCGCAGCGTGACTGGAAGAAGTAGCGCTGCATCTCCTTGCCGTCGCGGCCCTTGGCGTCCCATCCGGCCACGATGGCGTCCAGCTGGCGGTCGTTTTCGGCCTTGGTGAGTCCTGTCGTCCAGCCGAGGCCGTAGCGCTCGAAGGTGGAGGAGAACACGCCCAGGCGCTGAGTCGGGCGATCGGCGGTGCGGCTAGCGGCACCGTGGTTCTGGAAAGCGGAGCAGGGAGACTCCACATAGCCGAGCAGCGCGTCGATGGCGAGCGCCCCCAGAGGTGCGGTGGAGGAGTTCTCCTGGTGGTCGGAGAACACGCCGTTGGACAAGCCGCCGAAGTCGGCCTTAGCGTACAGCTCTACAGCTTCGCGAATGCGCTCGGGATCGAGCCAGCAGGTCTCGCCGGCGGCCTCGAGCGTCCAGGGCTCGGCCTCTTCCTTGTAAATCTGCCCCGCCGTTTTTGCCTCCTTGCCGTTCACGGTGGCGGTGGCGAAGATGACCGGATCGACCGCGCAGTTCTCGGGGGCGGTGAAGGGGAAGGGTTGGATGGAGTTGGTTTTCGCGTCGAAGCAGACGAAGGCCGGGGTGTCGTAGACGCCGGCGGGATCGGCGGCGGGGTTCACGTAGTCGGGCCACACCTCCTCGGCGCGATAGGCCAGGCGCGTCTCGGGGTTGATGAGGAAGGGCAGGTTGGTCCAGTGCTTGACGAATGCCTCGTCGTACAGATTGTTCTCGATGATATGGTGGATCCACGACAGCATAAGGGCGCAGTCGGAGCCGGGGCGCACGGGAAGCCACACATCGGCTTTGGTGGCCTCGGCGGTCATATAGGGGTCCACGACGATGGTCTTCACGCCGAGGTTCGACCGGGCGTCGGTCAGCCCGTGGCCGCCGTGAGCCGCCTTGGAGGAGTGCGGTTGGCTGCCCCACAGCACGAAGACGCGCTCCGTGTCGTCGCGGCGGGTGCCATCAAGCTCAGCGTTGTCGGTGATGCCCACCCAGCGATCCACGTTGTCCATGTCAACGCAGCAGTTGAAGCCCACCGAGGTGGTGGAGACGAAGTCGCGCGGCATGGCGCACTGGCAGGCGCCGGAGGCAAGCGAGTTGCAGCCGCCGAAGGTGTAGTCGAGCCCGGAGGTCTCCCACTCGATGTAGGCGCCGCCGCCTCCGCGAGCGCTCCAGTAGGAGTAGGGGCCGTACTTCTTCACGGCCGTGGCAATCTGCTCGCCGGCCAAATCCACGGCCTCTTCCCAGCTGATCGCTTCCCACCGGTTCTCGCCGCGCTCGCCGACGCGCTTCATGGGGTGCAGCACATGGCGGGGGCTGTACACGGTCTGGATTTGCGACAGGCATTTCAGGCACACGCCGCCTTTGTTCAGGGGGCCGTCCGGATCGCCCTCGATTTTCACGACGCGGCCGTCCTCGGTGTACACGCGCACGGGGCAGCAGTTGGTGCAGCCATGGCAGGCGGTCTTGTGCATCACGCGCTCCACAGATCCGGCGGCGAAGGCCTGATCGGTCTCCTCGAGCAGCGGGATCGAGCCGGCGGCCGTAAGGGCCGCGCCCGTGGCCGCTGCGGCCTTCATGAAGCCGCGTCGGCTGATGGTTCCCTTGGTCATGGGGTCCTCTCTTTCCTCTCTACGATCAAAACGGTGTTCTTAACGAAGTTGCTGCAATACCTTCATTCCCCTCTCTGTGATCTTCCATCCATCGTTCCAGGCAAGGCCGCCCGAGCGTTCCAGTGCGTCCACGAAGAAGCTCGGCTGCAGGGGTTGATTTGAGGTGGTGCTCGCGAAGGTGCCGGCGGGCCGGGTGCGCAACAGCGCCTCGATCTCCTTGAAAGTGCGCTGCTCGCGGCAGAAGTCCATAAGGTCCAGGTAGGTGGTAAGCCGCTGGGGCACAAGGTCGAAGAGGTGCTGCAGTCGCTTCTCGGGCGCAAGGTCCTCGGCCACCTGCTCGCCAACCGGGGTGGTTACCACGGCATAGGCGAAGGTGGCATCCTCGATCTCGTCGGGGGTGAGCCCCGCCTTGGCCTGGGGCGTCAGGGGCCGGCCCGTCTCGTCCAGCTCCAGCCAGTACAGGCCGCCGGCGTGCACGAGGGTGCGGATGAGCCGGTAGGGGCTTTGGGCCACCGAGGAGAACTCGGGACAGGCCCGGGCCGCCTCCTCGGCTTCGGCGAGCGTGCGCTGGGTGGTGCAGAAGGTAAGCAACTTGAGGAAGATCTCGCGGTGCAGGGGCGCCCGGTTCACCGTCTCGGCGAGGGCGGCCACGGCTTCCTCGAAGGTGGCCTCGGCGCTGGCGTCGGCCTCGGGTGCCGATGCGGGGTCGGCGGGCTTGGGCGCGAGGGCGTCGGTGGCGGCATCGCGGGGCGCGGGCGTGCTAGCGGTTTTCACGGGTCAGTCCTTTCTTCGTGAAGCGGATGGCGTCTGCGGGACAGGCGGCGGCGCACTGGCCGCAGCGGGTACACTCGGCCAGGGCCCGGTCGCCCAGATCTTCCGCCGGATCGATGAACTCGGGGCAGGCGGCGGCGCACACGGTGCAGGGCGTGCCGTCCTTGCGCAGGCAGAGTCCGCGGTCGATCTTGGGACGCGTGGTCTTGTTGAAGTTGGCCACGAGTGACATGAGGGCGCTGATGGGGCAGAAACGATGGCACCATTTCCGCAGCAGGGTGAGTTCGGCTACGATGATGAGGGGAAACACGATGAGGTCCACGGTGGGCTCGTTGAATCCGACGAGACGGTAGAGGGCGATGGCCGTGGCGAAGGTGAGGCCTACCGGGCAGATGAGGCAGAACACGGGAAACCCGCAGATCGCCGCCGACAGAAGGGAGCCTCCGAGCACCACGTGGCGTCCGTCCACCTTCGCGAACCGTCGCTTGGCGGCGCCATCGGAGGGGGCGAGGGGCTTTTCGCCGCAGCCCGCGCAGTCGGCGCAGGCTGCCAGGCGCCCGCTCACGTGCTGAGCCGCCTCGATGCGCGCCGCCTTATCGGTCTCGCGGCGCTTCTTTCCCGATAGGAACCGGTCGAGCGGCGGGATGGGGCACACCCAGCTGCAGAGAGCCTTGCCCACGAGCAGCACCGCCGCAGCGGCCACGGCCAGGATGATTACGGCTCGCGCCACGAAGGTCCCGACGCCGAAGAGCGATTCCAGCGCGCCGAGGGGGCAGACCGCTGCGATGGAATCGTAACCCACCGAGCAGAGGGTGCCCGAGCCGATGCCGGCTGCCAGGCCGATGGCGAGAAGGGCGAACACGATGCCCGGGGCGTACCGGCGCACACGGCTCACCTTCGAGCGGCCGCCCTCCTCCGGCTGCGTGGAAATCTCGGCGCCGTTCCCGGGGGTTGTCGACTTAGCCATGCCACACCTCCACATTGATGCCGCGCTTGTTGCTGGCGTCGTAGTTGCGGTAGGCGCTCGTGGGGCAAACGTACTCGCAGGCGCCGCAGCCGTTGCAGCGCTTTTCGTCCACCACCAGGCGCCCGTTCTCGTCCAGGGACAGGGCGTCCCACTCGCAGGCATCGATGCAGGGCGCATTGCACGTGCCCGAGATGCCGTACAGCTGGCACTCGGCTTCGTCCACCACGGCCATGCCGATCTTGTCCACATAAGGATCGAAAGCCGTAAGCGCCCCGGTGGGGCAGGCAGCGATGCAGCGGAAGGCGCCGTCGCACATGTCGCAGTAGCCCTCGCGGAAGTCCATGATCGGCAGCCGCGCTCCGATCATGCCGGGGGCGAGCCCCTCCACGCCGATGGCAGCAAGCGGGCAGGCCGCCCGGCAGCGGTCGCAGCGGATGCACGCGCCCCAGAACTGGTCGGCGTCCTGGCCTCCCGGCGGTCGCAGACGGTCGGTCTCGCCGCCGAAGGCCACGGTGGCGCCCCCGAAAGCCAGAAGCCCTGCGGCCATCGCGGCCCCGCCGATGAGCGATCGGCGGCTGAGGCCCGGCCTTTGAGGGCGTGCCGCTCCGCCATCCTCTTGGAGGCTCGTGGCGGAATCCGTTTTCTCCCTCGTTTTCACGTTCTCCCCATTCCTCGTCTCTTCATCTTTCCCTGCGCCCTTATCGGCGCGGGGAATCTGCTACACTTCCGGGAGGCTCATCCACTCGTCAAAGCCGAGCCTCCCGTTGACGTTTAGATTAGGGGCTGAATCGGGCGCTGAACATTCTTCGAAGCGCTGTAAATTGCGATAAGCGGTTCTCCACTAAAACGCTTAGGGATTGTGTTTTCGCAGGTGAAAAGAGGGGTAATGGTTGGAGTGGAAAAAGATGCATCAAAGAGGGGGAGCGCGCCCGATCTGTCGAGTCAGGTGACCGAGAGTCTCTTCCCTGTGCGCTTTCTGGGGTTCGGGTTCTTCTGGGCATGGCTCCTTTTGGCGGGAGTGACCCCTTCTCCGCTCATCGGAGCCCCGCTCTGCTTCGCGGATGCTCCCTTTGAGATGGTCGAGCTGTCGGTGCGGGCGCTGGTGCTTGCGGCGGTGCTCGTTGCCTCTCGACAGCTGGCCTCCGTCGCCGGGCAGCGCGGGCTGCTCGTGCTCGGGGTTGCGGCAAGTGCCGTGGCGGCCCCGCTCGTGCTCGCTGTGGGAGGTGCTGGCGCGGCTTCGATAGCGGCCGTGGCGGCCGCTATCGGTGAAGTATGCATGTTCCTGCTGTGGCTTTGCTTTTTCGGGTATATGAAGGTGGGGGAGACCTTCGTCCTGCTTGTGGGATCCTATGCTATCGGCTCGGTGCTCTTCCTTTTGACGGCGGCGCTGGGCTACAACGCCGTGGCGGCCGCATCGGTGCTGTTTCCCGCGCTGTCGGGAACGGCCTTTGTGCTCTCCCAGCGTCTTATGAAGGCGCGAACGGGCGAGGAGCTATTTGTCGAGGAGGCAATTCTAGGTGAGGGCGCCCAAGAGGTGGAGAAGGCCATGGAACTGCCGCCCGACGTTGCGGCCCCTCGCCATGGCGCAGCGGGCGGCAAGGAGAGTCCCGTGTGCCAAAAGGCACGCATTGGCGCGGCGCTTGCCTTGTACTCGTTCTCCTTCTCCCTCTCCTGCGGCATTTCGCTGTTCGGTGGAGAGGGGATGATCGGGGCCTTCACGGTGGAGCCGGCGGCTATGATCGTGCTGGGAGTTATCTGCGCCGCCTTCTTCAAATTCGATCATCAGCCTGATCGGCCCTACAAGCTCTATCGGGCTGTTGCCCCGCTCATCGGGACTGGTTTTCTGTTGATGGCCGTCTCGCCCCTTCCCGACGAGGTGGGCGGCTTCTGCGTTGCCTTGGGTTACGTGCTCTTCGAATTGCTGGTTCTCAACGACTGCTGCAATATCGTGAAAGCCAACGATGCGTCGCTCCTGCGCGTGATGGCGGCGGCGCGGCTGGCTATCACGCTGGGAATGTTCCTGGGCTGGCTGACGGCGTTTGCCTGCGCTTCTTTGGTAGGCGTGGCGGAAAGCGTCTCGAGTTTGGTGACCCTGGGGTTGTTCGCTGCGCTGATTTCCGTCTCGTTAGTGTTTACTGAGCACGATAGGGCCTCCTTCGCTGCCGTTGCCGACGACCGCGCCCTGTCTGAAGGCGCGTTGGCGGGACCCACCCGCGAGGAGGCGTTTGCCGCCTTCTCCGAGGAGCGGGGGCTTTCCCGGCGCGAAGCCGAGGTTGCTTCCTATCTGCTTGCGGGGCGCACGACGAGCTTCGCTGCAGAGAAGCTGTTCATTGCTGAGTCTACGGTGCGCGCTCATGTGCACAGCATCTACCGGAAGTGCGGCGTGCACTCCCGCATGGAGCTTATGGACGCTTTTGATGAATGCTGGTCGTCCAAGGCCTCGGATCTTTAGGTCGCCTTCGGGCTCGCTCTGGTAGTCGCCCAACGTCGATTCTCCGGGGAGTGCTCTTTTTTTTCGCGCGAATTGGCTTGGTTTGAACGGTTTTGTGACGCAAAACGCCGCCCCGGCGCTCGTCGAGAGCAGTCGGGGTGGCGTTTTCCCAGGTCGCTCATTTTGCAGGTGGCGAGTTTGCCGCCCGCTGGTCACAAAACCGTGTTTTCCAAGCCAAAAACGCGCCTATGCGCTACACTCTTCCCAGCAGAACGCGGCGGAAGTGCCGTTGCGCGGCCCGAGCGCCGCGCCCATGCGCTTCCGTATCTACGCTGCCTGCGGCTGCCTTCCCGGTTCTGCCGCGTTCCACGGTACGAACTCGAGAGAGGAAGGGCATGCGCACCCCGTCTTTGGCTCCGCTGCTGGCCGTGTTCTACGGCTGCGGCTTTCTGGCCGGTTTCAACGAGAATCTGGTGAACATGGCGCTTGTGGCCATCATGGGCGACTTCGCGGTGGATGCCGTGACGGCGCAGTGGCTCGTGACGGGCTACATGATCGCGGTGACTGTGGTGGTCACCTGCATGGCGTATCTGTACCGGCGTCTGCCCATGCGCACGCTGTTCTTCGCCGCCTCGGCCTTAAGCATCGCGGGCTCTGTGGGCGGCCTTGTCGCCCCCAACTTTGCGATCCTTCTGGTGGCGCGTCTCGTGCAGGCGGTGGGCACCGGCGTGTTCATCCCGCTTATGATGAACGTCATCGTCGATCGGGTGCCCCACGAGAAAATGGGCACCTACCTGGCCGTGGGCTCGGCCATGATCACCGTGGGGCCGGCCACCGCGCCCATCGTGACCGGTTTCATGGTAAGCGGCCTGGGCTGGCGCAGCGTGTTTCTCGTGCCGCTGGTCGCCGCGGTGCTTCTTGTGGTTGCGGGCGCCTTCGTGGTGCGCGATGGGCGCGAGCCGGCTACCGGTCGCTTCGACGTGCCCTCGGCGCTGCTTGTGGCCCTCGGCGTGACGCTGCTGTCGGTGGGCCTGTCGGAAGTGGCCTTGTATCCGCCGGTGGGAGCGGCCGCACTCGCGGGCTCGGCGGCGGCCCTCGGCGCCTTCGCGTGGCGCCAGGAGAAGCTGCCCCGGCCGCTCGTGTCGCTCGCGCCGTTGCATCGCCGGGTGTTCTGGCCGGCGGCCGTGCTCGTGATGATCACCATGATGACCTACTTCTCGCTGTCGGTGATGGCGCCGCTGTACTTCGAAGAGGCCGCCGGCCTTCCCGCCAGCACGGCGGGCCTGCTCATGGTGGCGCCGGTGCTGGCGAACGCGAGCGCGGCGGTGGTGGCCGGGCGCGTGCTCGACCGTCGCGGGGAATGGCCCGTGCTGCCCTTGGGGCTTGGCCTGGCAACAGCGGGGCTCGTCGCGACCATTGCCGGCGCGCTTGTCGGTTCGGTGGCGGTGGCGACGGCCGGCATCTTCTTTGGCTACCTGGGTACGGGCATGGTGCTCTCGCCGGCCCAGACGGCGGGGTTGCGCCGCTTGCCCGATGAGCTGAACTCCCATGGCGTCACCCTCATGTCCATGGCTGTGCAGCTGTCGGCATGTCTGGGGCCGGCCACCTACATCGGCGTCATGAGCGCCGCCACGGCCGGCGCAGCGGCCGCCGGTGCTCCTGCGGCCCAGGCGAGCGCCGAGGGCTTCGCCTGCGCCATGGCCGTTGCCGCCGTCGTGGCCGCCTGCGGCTTCGCATCCGCCATTGCCTACGCCCGCTTCATGCGCCGGGCATAAAACTGCGCAGCCGCGGCGGCCCCGGCCTCCGTTGCCGCCTCCCTCGAATGCGCGGTCGTGCGGCTTTCAGTCCAGTGTGCCGCGGAAGCCTCTGGCGGGGCCGTCGTGTCGCCTTGCCGCAATAAAAGGACAATAATTTCCCTGTCCTCAATTAAGGTATGCTAATGAGGTTAAGGGGGCGGCTGCCCTTTCGGAGCCGCCGTGCGAAGAAGTCGCTGCGCAAGGTTGCTGTCGTGCAAGGCCGCACAACGGGAGCGCTTGAAGTCGGCGGTGCGGATGCCGGCTGCGGAACGGCAACGCGGAAGAGGAGCGGGAGGGGGCGTTATGGCCGGGACCAGGCGGGGCCATCAGCGGCTTTCCTGGTGGCTGACGGCAGTGCTCGTCGCTGCGTTGCTTGCCGTTATTGGCATATACTCGCTGTGGAGCGCCGCCGACCAGCGCGAGGCGAGCGAGGCGAAGGTGCTCGGCGAGGCGCGGCTGCTGGCCCAGCAGATGAGCGCCGCATGGGATTACATCGACTCGGCCCAGGATGCCATCAACTACAACCATGACGGCCGCTACGACTTCAAGGGCGTGTACTGCTCGGTAGCGGGCAAGTCCATCGCGCGCATCTTCACCCAGAGCACCGATTGCGTGGTGCGCTATACCCGCGAGAACCCGCGCACGGGTCCCGACGCCCCTGATGCCTTCGAGGCGGCAGCGCTGGCGGCCTTCGAGGAAGGCGCCGAGGAATACTATGCCGTCACCACCGTGGACGACGCCTCCACCTTCCGCTATTGCAAGGCCATACCCGTGAAGCACGGTTGTCTTACCTGCCACGGCGAGCCGGCGGGCGAGCTTGACGAGACCGGCTTTCCGCGGGAAGGGTACGCGCTGGGCGACCTGGCCGGGGCTGTGAGCCTCTCCATTCCCATGGAGGTGTACGAGGCCGAGGCCCGCGAACGCACGATGGCCAATGTGGGGCTGTTCGGGGCGCTCGCAGCGGTCATCGTGGCGGTGGCCGTGGCGGTGAACGGCGCGCTGCGCCGTCAAGGCCGGCAGATGGAGGCCATGAACGACAAGTTGGAGGAGGCCAACGGGCACCTGGCGCGCATGAACGATGCGCTTCGGCAGGAAAGCGAGTACAAGTCCACCTTCCTTGCCACCATGAGCCACGAGCTGCGCACGCCGCTCGCCTCCACCATCGCGCTCGTGGACGTATGGGAGCGCGATGCCGAAGATGCTCGCCAGGCCGATCGCGCCCTCATGGGGGAGATTCGCCGCAACAGCGCCGGGCTGCTCGCCACGATCAACAACACGCTCGACGCTGCCAGCCTGGAGGCGGGGCGCTATCGAGTGGATATCGAGCCGCTCGACGTGCTGGACGTGGTGAACGCGGTTGAGCAGACGGTGCGGCCGCTGGCGGATGAGAAGCACGTGGCCTTCGCCTCGTCCATCGATGCGGATTTCCCGCTGGTGCTCACCGATCCGTCCATTGTGCACAAGGTGCTGATGAACCTGCTGTCCAATGCGGTGAAGTTCACCGATGTCGAGGGGGCGGTGAGCTTGTCCGTGAGTTTGGAGGACGGCTCGGCTGCGGCTGATCCGTGCGAGGCCGTGCTGTCTATCGAGGTGTCCGACACGGGCATCGGCATTCCGGAAGAGGAGCTGGCGACGATCTTCGAGCGATTCCGCCAGGCCGATTCGTCGATATCGCGGCGCTATGGCGGCAGCGGCTTGGGGCTCGCCCTCGTGCGCGAGATGGCCGAGCTGCTCGGGGGCAGCGCGGAAGTGGAGAGCTCGGTGGGGGTCGGGAGCGTGTTTCGCGTGCGCATTCCCTGTCGGATAATGGAGGAGCGATGAGCTTGAATGTGATGGTGGCCGACGACGACGCCAGCATGCGCCGCCTCGTGCAGACGGTGTGCGCGGAGGCGGGCTTCGAGTGCTGTGCCGCGGCGGGCGGGGAAGAGGCGCTGGAGCTGTTCCAGCGCGCGTGGCCCGATGTGGTGGTGCTCGATGTGATGATGCCGAAGGTGGACGGCTTCGAGGTGTGTCGCCGCATTCGCGAGATTGACGAGAACGTGCCGGTGCTGTTCCTCTCGGCGCGGGACGGCATTATCGACAAGCGCATCGGCTTCTCGTTCGGCGGGGATGACTACCTGGTGAAGCCCTTCAACGAGGAAGAGCTCGTCATGCGCATTGAGGCGCTGGTGCGCCGCAGCCGCCGCGGGCGCGCAGAGGGTGCCGGGGCAGCCGGATTGCAGCGCCCCGAGCGCTTCACCGTGGGGCCTTTCACCTTCGACTCCGTTCGTCACGAGGTGTTGAAGGGCGACGACTTGGTCGTGCTCACACCCAAGGAGTTTCAGCTGCTGTACCACTTGGCGAGTCATCCCGGAGCCGTGATGGGCAAAGCCGAGCTCATTGAGGAGCTGTGGGGCGAGGAATACCTGGACGGCGCCATCTCCATTGCCGTGTACGTGCGCAAAATTCGCGAGAAGATCGAGGAGAACCCCGCCAAGCCCGCCTACCTGAAGACGGTTTGGGGCGTGGGGTACTCGTTCGAGGCGTGAGGGCTTTCGGCGTATCCGCCGGCCGTTCTGGGCCAGCTTGGAGTCAATCGCAATAGTTTCGCAATAAAACGGCAAGGCGGTCTTTATGGCTCCGCGCGGAGGCGCCGGGTAAAGTGGGAATATCGTTGGTATTCCTATCAAGAGGAGGAGAGGAAGATGAGAACCAGAAGCAAGATTATTGCCAGTTGCGCGACGCTGGCGTCCGTGGCCCTTCTGGCCGGCGCCCTGTTCGCCTGCGCTCCGCAGGGCGACGCCCCCGTCCCTGCAGCCGATACGGGCTCCGAGATTCCCGATAACCTTACCTACGCCGAGCTCGCCGAGCGATTCCCCAACGAGTACGCCTCGGCCATGACCGGCAAAACCGATGAGGAGGGCGAGGATAACAGCCACGCAGGGTTCCAGCCGCTTATGGAGTCGCCGGCTGTGCGCGATGTGTCGGGAGCCATCATCGAGGTGGTCGATGAGGACGATCCCCGTAAGTCCGACGTGGCTTTGAAGTGCGTTGCGTGTAAGACGAGCCGCTTCATGGATTTTTACGAGCAGGATGGATTGACAGCCTACACCGATCGCATTCTCGACGCCGACAGCATGAAGGTCATAAACGGCGAGTACTGGGATTGCTACAGCTGCCATACGGTGAAGGACGGACAGTGGGTGAACCAGGCGAATGCCGCCTGGGCGAACGGGGATTTCGCACCCCACGTGGCCGAGTTTATGGCGACCCTCAATCCCAAGGAAGCTGTGTGCGGCCAGTGCCACAACACGGTCTCGCCGCGTGCTTACATTACCGATGAGACTACTCAGCAGAGTTACGACCCCTATCGCTACGGACCTGGCCTCGATGAGCGCTACAAGGCCATGGTGGAAGATGAGATCTATGTGACTGACGAGGCCACGGGTATTAAGATGGTGACCATGAACCATCCTCAGATCGAGGTGTTCCAGGGCTCCACGCATCAGGCCATGGGTCTTACCTGCGTCGATTGCCATATGACCCAGGCAAACGCCGAAGACGGTTCTACCTATACGAGCCACAATGCCTCGGGGTCCGTTGCCGAGAACGACGCTGCTATGGAGAAATGCCTGACGTGCCACACGAGCAAGAGCGGCGTGTCCACGGTTGACGAGATGCGCGCGTGGCTGAAGGAGAACCAGGCCGAGCAGGCCCAGCGTCACAACGAAGTGGCCGAGAAGCTCGCCGCCCTTTACGATGCCATCGTCGCGGCCGGGGAGAACGGCTCTGTGGATGCAGCCGATTTGGAAAAGGCCAAGGACAATTACTCGCTGGCCAATTGGTACGTTGCCGAGGAGCAGGGCAACCTGTTCGATCCTGTAGATGGCGCCCAACTGCCCCACAATCCCGATCTACTCCGCCAGTGTCTCGAGCGCGCCGATGCCTTGGTCGACGAGGGTATGGAGCTTTTGGCGTAGCCCGTCGGTCTGCTCGGCGATCCGCATAGCGCGAAATCGCCCTCCAAGGCCCGAGCCACAAGCTCGGGCCTTTCTCTTCTACCCCTCCTGGGCCCTCGCGAACCAATCGGGGAGCAGGCCTGCAGCGTAGAGGGGGAGATTCACCAGCCAATCTTGCGCCTTGAAGGGGGAAAGCGGCAGACGCAAACCTCGGCTGAGGTGGTTGTGCTCCACGAACAGGCGCAGGCTCTTCGCTTTCAGGTTCGTGGCCGCCTTCGCCTCCACGGGCACGACCGAGCGGCCGTAGCCGTAGACGAAGTCGACCTCGCTCGAGGGGTTCTCGGCCGACCAGTAATAGGGGGTCACCTTTCCCGTTGCTTTGGAGTTGTCATCTCTACGGGGCGAAATGGGGTATTCCACCTGAAAAGTGGCACATATGCCAATTATTCCGACGTAAAAATGGCACAAATGCCAATTATTCCGACGTAAAAGTGGCAAGCAAGGGAAGCCGAAGGCCTTCCATCACTTTCTCTGGAGTTCCCGTGCCCTATGCTCCATCGCTTTAGCGTGTTGGAGTACAATGAGCCATGTTGATATAAGGCTGGCGGCGAGCTTTCGGGCTTGCGAGGTATGGGAGGAAACCGATGGCTGATATTCGCACGGCGGATGTGGACGATCTTCTCACGGTTCTGGCGACGATGGACGACCCCGATGCCGTCTTCGCCCTGCTGGAAGACTTGTTCACCGTGCGCGAGATTCGCGAGACCTCCCAGCGCCTGCTGGTGGCGCGCCTTCTGGCGGCGGGGAAGTCCTATGCGGCCATCGAGGCGGAAACGGGAGCTTCGGCCACGACCATCGCCCGCGTTTCCAAATGCCTCAGCTACGGCGCCGGAGGCTACAAGCGAGCTTTGGAGATCCTTGAGGAGAAGTAGCTTTCCCGGTGGCCCTTGTGGCCGCTGCGCATCAATGGGTTGTTAGTGTCGATGGTGCAGGGAGACTGCCCGCCACATGTTGCGGGCAGACGTTTGGCCTCTCGAGAACGGAAAGTCGCCCATCCCAGTCGGGGATTTCGAAAAACGGCCATTGAATTGCGAAAAGTCGCCTTTGGAGAGAGGGATTCCCGTCTTGCGCTCCCGCCGCATAATGCGGCGGCCCCGTTTTCCCAGGTTGTCGCCCTGGAAAGGCCCTGGCTGAGCCTTTTCGCGTGGGTTATCGGGCGACTTTTCGTTATCGAGTGGCGCTTTTTGCTGGCCACTGCCCTCAAAAGGCGACTTTTCGTTGCCGAGCGACATATTGCAGGGGCGGCGCCTGGGTTTGACGGCGCGCGTCGGGCAGGGGCTGGGCAGAGCATGCTGATGGCGCCGGAAAAGAGGAGAGGCGGCCTGGGGAGAGGCCACCTCTTGCAGGGGTTCGAGAACGGATTGGGGAGATCTCGTTCTCGCGGAAGCGGACTATTGGGGGTATCCGCTTCCAAAAGAGAGAAGAAGGAAAGGAAAGGGAAAGAGGAAAGGTTCAGGAGGATTTCAGCTCTTTTCCGTTTCGCTGATCGCAGTATAGGCCGCAATCCCTGAGGGACAAGGTCGGCAAAGCCCATGGTTACCGTCGTGTAAATAAGCGTCAATCTTCCTGTGATAATTCCCTCGCCACCGCGGGAAAGGGCGGGGAAGAGACTGACGAAACTCCCGCCGCATGATACTTGTGGAGAAAATGTAAACCATGGTTAACACCCTTGAGGCTCAGAAAAAGTTAACGTATTATAACTTTCGTCGGAAGGGCAAGGAGCTTCCGAGAAGGCGAAAACCTTCGGATGAGCCTTGCGCCCGACGACACCTCCTCTCTTCTTGTTTTACTGGGTGGCGAAGCTTCTCCTCGTCTCGCTATCGCCACAACACGAAGCCCGCGGATCCCCCCTCCCGCGGGCTTTCGTGTGTTTTGGGGTAGTGCGGCACGGCGCGGATTGGTCGATGCTGCCGGCCTCGCGGGCGCGCTGGCGTGGCTGTCGGGTTGACAACCTGTTAACTATTACCTTCTCCCTACAGATTTCCTGCCGTTGACGCGGCGATTTCAACAGAAACAATGCCGTGGCGCAGGGGCTACGAAGGTCGCCCGCGCTCCCGGTTCGCCTATATGAGGGGTAATCATTTACTTGCAGGCTCAAGAGATGCCACAGCCGGGCGGACGCGCCGCGGCGGCTCTTTGGGCATGTCGGCGCGGCATGCGAGCGCCGGTGCGGTATTTCAAGAGAAGAGCCGACAAGAGAGTGGTGATGACAATGAAACTGAGGAATCTTGGGTGGGTGGCCTTTTCGGGTCTGTTTGCCCTGAGCTTGGCCGGGTGCGCGGAGCAGGCCGCTCAGACGGCTCCCGCTGGATCCGAGCAGGCGGTTGAGCAGGCTCAGGACGAGGGGCCGGCGGCCGAACAGGCCGCGACCGACGAGCAGGTTGATGCGGCCACGGCCGAGCAGGAGGCTGCCAGCCCCGCCGAGCTGCAGATCGTCGACTCGGGCTGGTTCGCGGCCGACAACGGCATGGTGGATTTCGCCGTGGAAGTGCAGAATCCGAACCACACCGTTGAGGCGGTGAACCCCGTCATCGAGGTCGTGGGCAAGGACGATGCCGGCAACGTGCTGTTCGACGAGACCATCGAGACGCCCGGCGTGCTGCCCGACTCCACGTACTACTATTCCTATGTGGCCGGTTCCACGGCCAATGCCTCTGCCGAGTCGACCGAGGTAGTGAAGCCCGCCACGGTGGACTTCACCATCACGACGCCCGAGGGCTCGTGGGAGGCGACCGATCAGAAGCTCGGCGACGTGTACACCGTCACCGACGGCGGCGCGGCCGATACCGATTTCGGTGCCAAGGAGTTCAAGGGCACGGTGACCGCGAGCGAGCAGCTCGACGGGGCCGATCAGTCCCGCGTCGATGTGATCTTGCTCGATAAGGACGGCAAGATCGAGGGTGGCTACTTCAAGATCGTCGATACCGAGGCCGGCCAGCCTGTCGACTACGACATCTACGCCGTGGGCGCCCCGGAGTTCGCGAGCTACGCCGTGTACGCGAGCCCCTGGAACGATGAGGCGGAAGCGGAATAGCACCCAGCTTCGGCGCATATCCCGGTAAAGCAAGCGGCGGCCGCCTCGGAAGGAGGCGGCCGCCGCTACGCGTTTCGGGTCCGTGGCGGGGCGCCGCGGTGCTCGGGCCGTTGGCGCGCCGAGAACGTTCCTACGACGCGTCGCGCAGGAAGGCCTCGTAGCCGCGACGGGCCTCGTAGATGTCGGCCTTGCTCGTGACTTCCCAGGGCGAGTGCATGGAGAGCACCGGCACGCCCGAGTCGATGACGTCCATGCCGTACTTCGCGGGGATGTAGGCGATGGTCCCGCCGCCACCCGCGTCCACCCGCCCCAGCTCGGCGGTTTGGAAGCTCACGTGCGCGTTGTCCATGATGCGGCGCACCTGAGCCACGTACTCGGCCGAGGCGTCGTTGGAGCCGCTCTTGCCACGGGCGCCGGTGTACTTGTTGAACACGAGGCCGCGGCCCAGGTAGGCGGAGTTCTTTGCCTCGAACACGCTCGCATAGGCGGGATCGAAGCCGGCGGACACATCCGAGGACAGCATGCGCGAACGGGTCAGTGCCCGACGCAGGGCGAGGGCGCTGTCCTCGCTGGCGAGCGCCATGATCTCGGCGATGGTGTTCTCGAAGAACATCGAGGCCATGCCTGAGGCCCCCACGCTGCCGATCTCCTCCTTGTCCACGAGCACACACACGGCGGTGCGGGCGGGCGTATCGTCGCCCAAGGCCAGCTGAGCCATAAGCGACGTGTAGGCGCACACGCGGTCGTCCTGGCCGTAGCCGATGACCATCGATCGGTCGAAGCCGAGGTCGCGGGCGCGGCCGGCCGGCACCACTTCCAGTTCGGCGGAGAGGAAGTCCTCCTCGGTGATGCCGTACTTGTCGGCCAGCAGTGCCAGCACATGGGCCTTTACCGGGTCCTTTGCGGCATCTTTGGCGGAGGAGACATCGGGGTCGGGCTCGGTGCTCTCGTCGGCTTCGGTCACTGCGAGCGGCCGGTTGCCCACGAGCAGATCCAGATCCTCGCCTTCCACCACCTTCTCGCCGGTCTTCTCCATCTGCGCGCGGCCCAGGTGCGGCAAAAGGTCGGTCACGCAGAACACCGGATCGGACGCATCGTCGCCGATGTTCACCTCCACCACCTCGCCGTCGGTGGTGGCCACCACGCCGTGCAGGGCCAGCGGCAGCGCCGTCCACTGGTAGTTCTTGATGCCGCCGTAGTAGTGGGTGTCTAGAAGGGCGAAGTCGTTCGTCTCGTACAGCGGGTTCTGCTTGATGTCGAGTCGCGGCGAGTCGATGTGCGCGCCTAAGATGTTGAGGCCGTCGGAGATCGGCGCGGCGCCCACGTGCACGAGCACCACGGCCTTGCCCTGGGCGCAGGCCCACACCTTGGAGCCGGGGCCCACGGGCGTGCCCGCGGCAATGAGGTCGGCCAGCGAGTCGTAGCCGGCCTCCTCGGCTGCGGCGATGGCAGCGGCGGCGCACTCGCGCTCGGTCTTGTTCGCGGAGATGAAGTCGATGTAGTCGGCGGCCAGCGCCTCCAGCTCGGCCAGGGCCGCCTTGTCGTATTTCTTCCAGGCCACGTCTCGTTCCACAAATGCCCCTTTCGTCGAAGATGCTGGTGTGCAATGTTCCTGCCCAGTATGCTACGAAACCGCAACAGATGGGGGCGGATGCAGGGAAAAACCAGGGCCGCTGGCCCATAATGACGCGGAGCGAATAGTCGCCGCGGGGTGCCGCGCGCGGCGCTGAGCGGGCGAAGTAAGGGGTTTGTGAAACCCCCTCGGTTCCGTGGGAAGCAGCCGCGAAGCGCACTATACTGTCCTGCGGCACGTTTCGACGGTCAAACAAGAAGACGAGTCAGAAGGAGCGATTCCATGAATCTGCGCGATGTTATCCCCACTGCTGAGAATTCCAGCAACTTCAACGTGGTGCCCGAGGCCCTCACCGAGGTCGGCACCACTCTCGAGAACCTGAAGGCCGCCGTGTGCGGTGAGACCGGCGCTTCCGCCAAGTACGCCGCCTGCGCCGTGGCCGCCAAGGAGCAGGGCTTCGACCAGATCGCCCGCCTGTTCGAGGCCACCAGCGCCGCCGAGCAGATCCACATC
>NZ_CAUASN010000015.1 GCF_958431955.1 uncultured Adlercreutzia sp.
CCCCCATCATGTCCGTCTCGCCGTACCGCACGGTAATGGGGGTGTGCACATGCATAATCTCGCTCGCTTTCGCTGCCTCGTTTTGTTCCGTGGGCCATTATCCCGCTCTCCGTTTGAGCGAACAGGAAGAAATTGTCCGGAATCTGGGAAATACCGCACCCTTTCGCTCGAAAGTGGCCAGAAAGCTGGCCTATGCTCGCGCGAAAGACGGTTGTTTGGCCGGGAAAGCGTCGACTGGTGCACCGGGCGCCCCGGAGGAGAAAGGGCGTCGACTGGTGCACCGGGCGCCCCGGGGGATGGGCGCCGGCCGGTGCGGCGGGCGACGACGGGGGAAATGAGCCCCGGCCGCTGCGGTGCGTCGGTAGGGGGTGAGCGGTGTGCGACGCGGCGCCCTTAATCCAGGTGGAACAGCACGGGAAGGTCCACGGAGACGGGGGAGTTGTCCTCGTTGGTCTCCATGATGTCGGCCATGAAGTCCCACCATTTGCGGTTGATGGCGGTGTCGGCGCCGGCGGCCCACCGCTCGGGGTCTTCGATCTCGATGTAGCCGAACAGCGTGAGCGTGTCCGGGTCGAGCGCGATGGTGTAGTTGCGGCCGCCGTGTTCGTGGATCATGTCGACCATCTCGGGCCACAGCTCGTTGTGCCGCCGCTCGTACTCGGCCTCCATGCCGGGGTAGAGTTTCATCTTGAACGTCTTGACCATGGCGCGCTCCTTTCGCGATCTGCTGCGATGCCGGATGCCGCCAGTATAGGAAACGGCCCGCCTCTCCGAGGGGAGGGGCGGGCCGTTGATGCGACGCTGTAGGATTTCGTGGGCTCGCGGACTCGCGGACTCTCGGGCCTCCGAGCACCGCGGGCGGCATGCTGAGAAACCGGGGAGCTGAAAGAGGGTGACGCGCCCGCTAGTTCTTCAGCGAGTTCAAGGGCGCGGGCATGCGGCCGCCGCGGTGGGCGAACACGGTGCCGGCGTAGGGGTTCACGGGCATGACCGGGGCGTAGCCCAAAAGACCGCCGAAGTCCAGCTGGTCGCCCACCTGGCACCCGATGGCCGGGATGAGGCGCACGGCGGTGGTCTTGTTGTTGATCATGCCGATGGCGCACTCGTCGGCAATGATGCCGAAGATGGCCTCCTGGGTGGTGTCGCCCGGCACGGCGATCATGTCCAGGCCCACCGAGCACACGCAGGTCATGGCCTCGAGCTTCTCGATGGAAAGGGCGCCGTCCTCGGCCGCGCGGATCATGCCGGCGTCCTCGGACACGGGGATGAAGGCGCCGGACAGGCCGCCGACGCTGCTGGAGGCCATAACGCCGCCTTTCTTCACGGCGTCGTTCAGCATGGCGAGCGCTGCGGTGGTGCCGGGGCCTCCGCACTGGCCCACGCCGATGGCCTCCAGGATCTCGGCCACGGAATCGCCCTCGGCCGGCGTGGGCGCGAGCGACAGGTCCAAAATGCCCTTCTGCACGCCGAGGCGGCGGCTGGCCTCGCGGGCCATGAGCTCGCCAGCACGGGTGATCTTGAAGGCCGTGGCCTTGATGGCTTCGGCCACGGTAGTGAGATCGGCTTCCTTCGGCAGGTCGGCGAGCACCGCGCGCACCACGCCGGGGCCCGACACGCCCACGTTCACCACCTCGTCGGCCTCGCCGGAGCCGTGGAAGGCGCCGGCCATGAAGGGGTTGTCCTCCACGGCGTTGCAGAACACCACGAGTTTGCCGGCGCCGATGCACTGGCGGTCGGCCGTGAGCTCGGCGGCGCGCTTCACGATGCCGGCCATCTTGAAGGCGGCGTCCATGTTGATGCCGGCGCGTGTGCTGCCCACGTTCACGCTGGCGCACACGCGGTCGGTGGTGGCCAGCGCCTCGGGGATGGAATCCATGAGCTTGTGGTCGGCGCGGGTGGCGCCCTTGTGCACGAGCGCCGAGAAGCCGCCGACGAAATCGACACCCACCTCGGCCCCGGCACGATCCATGGCCCGCGCGATGGGGGAGAGGTCGTCGGTGGTCACGGCGGCGCAGATCTCCGCGATGGGGGTGACCGAGATGCGCTTGTTCACGATGGGGATGCCGAACTCGCGCTCGAGCTGCTCGGCGGTGGGCACCAGGTGCTCGGCGGCCGTGGTCATGCGGTCGTACACCTTGCGCGCCAGCGCGTCCACGTCGGCGTCCACGCAGCCGCGCAGGTTGATGCCCAGCGTGATGGTGCGGATGTCCAGGTTCTGCTTCGAGACCATAGCCAGGGTCTCGGCAACCTCTGCGGGGGTAATCTGCATAATGGCTCCTCGTGTTCTTCGCTCGCGACCAACTCCGCGGCTTTTCCATATTCGCACAGTGTAGCAAACGGGAAAGCGCCTCGGGCGCCCGAGCACGCAGACGGTGCCCGCCGACTGATGGGAAGAGCGGCCTTTCGCCCGTGGGATGCGTATCAACCTAAAGTTGCGCCATAGTTGCTGGTGCTTTGCGGGGACGATGCTAGGATGGCTTGTGTGTCGAAGTTGGCAACGCGAGAAGGATGACGTATGAAAATTATAGGGATTTCCAAATGGGAGAAGGGCGCGAGCAACCCCTCTACCCACAATCTGCTCGCTCTAGCAAAGCTATACGGCGTGGACGCCGCCGACTTGTTGCACTCGGTAGCAGCGTAGCCCCCGCTTTTCAACGTGCGTTGAAATCCTAGGATCTTGCCATGAAATTTCAACATACGTTTATACTGAGCAATTATCACGATCGCAATAATTCATGTACATCGTGGTCAAATTATTCCGTTCGCGATAATTTCAAGAGGAAATTCTGGTATTATCCCGTTCGCAATAATTTCTGACGATGGGATGCGCTATGGCTATCCGCAATGCAAAAGAGTTCGGGCAAGCGATACGGGATCGCAGGAAGAAACTCGGGTACACCCAAACTGAGTTGGCGGAGGTCTGCGATGTAGGCGTCATGTTCGTCTCACAGCTTGAGGGCGGTAAGCCGACGGCTCAGCTGGAAAAGGCGATTCGCGTTGCCAACCGAGTGGGTCTCGATCTCAATTTTCGGGAACGGGGGTAGCTCATGCGCATGGCGGTATTCGGGGAAATCGAGGGGAAGCGCCACCGCGTTGGCACACTCGAAACGATTCCCGGACGCGAAGAACAGTTCTCCTATGATCCTGCGTTTTCCGGACGGTATCCTGCAGCGCCTCTGTCAGTATCGCTTCCGTTCCAAGAGGAGCCTTATCCCGCACGGAAGGCGCGCCCCTTTTTCAAGAACCTTTTGCCCGAAGGCGCCGCTTTGGCGGCGGTGGCGAAGAAGCTGGAAGTGAAAAGCTCGTCGTATCTCAAGGTGCTCGACGCGCTGGGTAGCGAATGCATCGGTGCCGTGTTGTTGGAGCGGGAGGAGGGCAAAGAATCCGAAGTGGCTTACGGCTACGAGCCGCTCTCGCGCGAAACCATAGGGAGCGCCTTTCGCGAGGGGGCCGAGGGGGTAGCTCAGCTGCAGGAGGAAGCGAAACTATCTCTTGCGGGCGCCCAGTCCAAGATGGGCCTGTATCTTGAGGTGCATGAAGGGACGGTTCGCTATGCGCTTCCCCGCGGGAGCGCTCCTTCGACGCATATCGTAAAGGCGTCGAGTCGGCGTTTCGAGCAGTTGAGCGAGAACGAGAATTTCTGTCTGCGCGTGGCTGAATCGGTCGGGCTCGGCGTCCCCGATTCGTTCATTGACGTTATCGAGGGGCAGCCGCTTTTCGTTATCGAGCGATTCGACCGGAAGGTGTTGCCCGAGGTCGATAAACGTGCCGGGGCCGATTTTCATCGCGTAGCGCGGATGCATCAGGAGGATTTCTGCCAGATACTGGGGCTCTTGCCTGAGCGCAAATACGAAACGGGGGGCGTTTGCTACGCCAAGCGCGTGGGCGACGAGATAGCCGTGCGCTCGACTGATCCCGTGAAGGATTTGCGAGCGTTTGCAAAACTGCTCGTGTTCAACGCCGTCGTAGGCAACTGCGATGGGCATCTCAAAAACATTACTGCTGTGAGGGGCGCCGACTGGCGGGCTTTCGAGCTTGCTCCTGTTTACGACGTGGCCTCCACGGTAGTGTATCAGGGACTTGATCGCCATATGGCCATGCGCATTGGGCGCACGAACAAGATCGACGAAGTGGAGCGCGATGATTTTCTCATGCTCGCCGCGGAGCTGGCGCTTTCCGAGAAGGTTATGATGCGCCTGATCGACGAGGTGTGCGAGGGTGCGTTGCGGTCTATGTCCGGCATCGCCGCCGATATGGAAAACAGCCTGAATCGCCCGCTTTCCAAATTGGCGGACATAGAGCGCTTCGCTCGCGGCCAGATCGACCGCCTGGGTGCGTAACATGGCGCGGTTCCAAAAGGCGGTCGGGCGAAAGACGGGCCGGGAGATGGAGCTGGGCATCGCCGATGAGATAAGCGGTGCCAATCCCGCCGCCGCCATTGAGCGAGAGGGGATTGTGGCCTATTGCGCCGATCGGGATATTCGCCTGGTGGCCACACGGCAAAGCGCGACAGCCGAAGCGAGAGAGTGCTTCCCCGAAAGCAATCGGGGCCCCGCGCGGGGCCCCGATGAGGAGGACGGCAAGTGGGCTTCCCCGGGCTTTTACGACAGCGCGGCCGCCTCGCCGGCCAGGTAGCCGTGGGTGGCGGCCAGGCCGTTGGAGCCGCCGTGGAGCAGCGATTCGTAGCTGGCGCCGAAGCGGTAGCCCACGGTGTTGCCGCCAGCGTACAGGCCGGGGATGGGGTCGTGGTTGGCATCAAGCACCTGCAGCTTGTCGTTGCAGCGTACGCCGGAGAGGGTGCAATAGAACAGGTACTGCATCTTCCACGCCTGGAAGGGGCCGTCGTCGATGGGGTCCAGATAGCGGGCCGCCTTCATATAGTCGGTATCGGCGCCCGCGCTGCACAGCTCGTTGTAGCGCTCGACGGTGGCGGTGAGCGTGTCGGGGTCGAGCCCGATCATCTCGGCCAGCTCGGCGATGGAATCTGCCTCGTAGTGCTCATTCTCCTCGATCTTGAACATCTCGGCGGCCATCGCGCGGTCGTAGCCGAAAGACGAGGGCATCTCGAAGTCGTTGGTGGGGATGATCTGCCATATGACGCCGTCATGGCCCGGCTGGTCGGCGACGATGTGGGCTGAAGTGAGGAGCGAGGTGCACTCGTTCATGAAGCGCTCGCCTTTGGAGTTTACCAACAGGTAGGGGAACGAGCGCCAGCCGGTGGTCTGCCAGGAGGCCCAGGAGCAGATCTCTTCCATCTCGGCGCCGGCCCAGCACAGCATGCGATGGCCCAGTCCGTCATCCATCTCGGTATCGGTCACTGGATCCTCTCCCATGTAGGCCTCATAGGCGTTGTTGGCCAGCGCCCACTCGGCGAAGTGCTCGGGATAGAAACGGCGCATCATGGCCTCGTTGCCGCCGAAGGAGCCAGTGCACATGATGACACCCTTGGCGGCCTTGAAATAGACGGGCTCGCTGTTCTCGTTAGTGGCTACAACGCCGGTGACGCGACCGGACTCATCCTGCACGAGCACTTCGGCTTTGGTGCGGTAGTAGGTTTCCACGCCTTTGTCTTCCAGGAACTGATGGATGTTGTGGGTGAAATCGGTGAGGATATCCGTTTCCGAGAAGGCTACGCCGGTGCTGATATAGGACGTAATCTCCTGACTGGGATCGGGAAAGATGCCCTCGAGGCTGATGGGCGCGTAGTACTGCTGATAGGGCTCTAGGAAGTCGGTCCGCAGATTGTCCAACACCTCGCCGGAGCGCTCGCACCACAAGGCATTCAGGCGCATGTCGGAACGGTACTGAGTGAGGTTGAACATGGCGTTTGCCGTCTCCACGGGATCGTACTTCGGCAGGCCCGCCTCCAGCTGGGTTTGCGCATTGAGGAAGGAAATGGTCATGCCGCCGATGTGGGGCGATGCGTTGCGCTCGATGACCGTGACGGCAGCTCCGTTGCGCATTGCTCCATAGGCAGCCATGGAGCCGGCCAGCGCCGACCCCACAACGAGCACCTCGCACTCGATGGTTTGGGTGCAATCGTCGGGCGAGAGGGCCGGAGCGGTTCCGAGCCAGTCGTCGGTGCCGGTGGCCGACAATTCGCTGGAAGGCGCGGGGGCGATCGGGGCGCAGCCGGCTAGCCCGGCCAGGCCGGCCGCGGCGGTTCCGGCGGCACCGAACTTCAAGAAGTTTCGACGAGAGATACTCATGGTCCTCCTCCGTAGGCTATGAGGCGCTCGGTGCGTGGGGCTCCGAGTCGTCTGCGGTTTACTGGTGGCGCTATTGTGGCGTGGAAACACGGGATTTGGGAATCAGCGAATTGTTGCCCTCTTTCAACAAGGTGCGTACTTGCGTGGCTGCGGTTCGAGGGACTATGCTTGAATGGTCTGCAATGAAGGGGCGGGGGCTGTATGGATACGAGGGTGTTCGCCTATGTGGCGAAACTTGCCGATACGGGTAGTTATGCGCGTGCGGCTCGAGAGCTATTCATCACCAAGCAGGGGCTCGCAAGCGCTATCGAACGCTTGGAGCGCTCGCTTAGCGTGCCCCTGTTCGAGGCGGATCACAAGGGGGTGCGGCTAACAGAGTACGGGGAGGTCTTCTGCGCCTTCAGCCGTGCGTTTCTCGATCGTCAGAAAGTCATGAGCGAGGAGATCGAGTTGTTGCGCCGCCGCGAGGAGCGTTCGGTGACGCTCGCTGCTTCGACGGGACTGTTCAACGTGATCACGCGGGAGGATATCTGCGCCTTCGATGAGGAGAACGTCTTCGGGGCCTCGGTGGAGATATTGCGGGCGGTGCTCGATGGCGATTGCGAGGCTATGCTTTTAGAGAAGGCGTGTGACTTTGCGCTGTTGAATGACCCTATCCAAAATGAGCGCATTGCCAGTGTTCCTCTGCATCGAGACTCGATGTTCTTCTGGGTTGACGCCGCGCACGCCTTGGCTCAGCGAAAGACGGCGCGCCTGGCCGATGCGGCAGGGTGCGAGGTGGCCTGCCTCTCTCCCGATGAGTATGTATCGCTTGCGCCCGTTGTGGAGCGTCTCCGCGCCGAGGCGCCGGATTGCCGCATCTTTTATGCCGATCAGATGATCGAGGTCCTTGAGCGAGCTCTTGAGCGCAGGGCGCTCGCTATAACCGTGCGCTCCCATGTGGGCTCCTTTCCTCACGAGGGTTTTGTGGGCGTGCCCATTGAAGACGCTTCCTGGGGATTTTCCGTTGCCTACCGGTGCGATCGCTCGTTGAGCCTGTGGGACGAGGCGTTTCTGGCGCATCTGTCCAGCCTGGCCGTCTTCTGCTGACGAGCCGCCTTATCGCGTCGAAGCTTCGGATTTTGGAAGCGCGCGAGGGGCGCGTCGGCGGCAAGCGAGTCGGCTGTCTTCTCGGCCCGCTGGTAGATGCGTTCTTTTCTGCAGCGCCCTTTCGGGCCATGATGGAATGCGACAAGAAGACCCAGCAGCAAAAAGGGAACGGCAATGAATGAGAACGAGGAAGCAATGACAGCGGACGAACGTGCGGCGACGATGGCCATGGCCTACACGGCCGACGACTACGACGTTGACGCCCATGTGGGGGCGCACGAGGCGCTGCGGCGGCTGCGGGACGGCAACCGCATCTACGTGGCGGCCCTCGACCACGAGCGCGACCTGTCGCCCGAGCGCATCCAGGACCTGTTCGAGAACGGCCAGCGTCCCTTTGCCTGCGTCATCACCTGCGCCGACTCCCGCGTGGTGCCCGAGCACATCTTCATGACGGGCTTGGGCGAGCTGTTCGTCATCCGCGTGGTCGGCAACGTGGTGGGGCCGGTGGAACTGGCCAGCGCCGTGTACGCTTGCGAGCACTTGCACACGCGCCTGCTGCTGGTGCTGGGGCACACCCACTGCGGCGCCATCAAGGCGGCCCTCGACGGCGAGCGCGGCTCCGTGTCGGCCATCACCGAGCGCATCTCCGAGGCCTTGGGCGACGTGCGCGACCCTTACGCGGCTAGCGTGGTGAACGCCCGGGCGGCCGTGGCCGAACTGGAGGCGAGCCCCGAGCTTGCCCGCCTGGCCGCCGAGGACGGCCTGGAGATCCGCGCGGCGGTGTACCACACCCACTGCGGCGTGGTGGACTTCCTGGAAGGAGCGGCCGGCTAGGGGCCCATCTGGCCTCGACGTTCGCCGCGGCTTCAAAGGCGATTGCGGTGCACCTGATGCGCAAATGGGGGAAGGTGGCGGGTCATCGCGATGGGCGCCCGTCGGCTCCGCCCGCTGGTCGTGGAGCCTCCCGCTGAGAAAGGTCTTATCGTAATGGCTTGCGATAAAGTGATAGAGGGGCTACACTGGCGGCGATGACATTCGCGTCCAGGCGCAGAGCGCGGGAAGGCGGGGGAGAGGGTTGTTCAGCGAGCTTGCCGTGGCCTACCTGTTCTTCGGCGGGGCAGGGGCGGGCGCGTGCGTGGTCTTGGGCGTTTTGGAATGCGCCAACATCGGCCGCTACGGCGCGTTGCCGAGCGGACGTGCCCTGGGCGTGATGCGAGCGTGCTCAGCCCGATGGGCGCAGCGCCTACGGGTTCCCCATGAGCTCCTGTCGCGCGGCTGGGTGCTGTGCCTGATTCTGCTCGGCGCCGGCTCGCTCTGCCTGCTGGCGGACGCGGGGCGTCCCGAGCGCGTGGCGGCCCTGTGGCTCGCGCCGCGCTTCTCGGTGGTCACGGTGGGCGCCTGGGCCCTGCTGGCATCGAGCGTCGCGGCCGCGTTCTTCGCGGCGGCGTCGAACGGGCTGGGGATGCGCCTGCGCCCGGCCCCGGTGCTGGCGGCTGCGATCTTCGCCGTTGCGGCGGGGCTTGTCACGGCGGCGTACACGGGCGTGCTCTTGGGCTCGCTTCCCTCGGTGCTCGCCTACCGCACGGGGGTCTTGCCGGCCCTGTTCCTGCTGTCGAGCCTCTCGTGCGGCGCGGCCGTGGTGTTCGTCGCGGCGTCCCTCGTCGACTCGCGCCTGCCCTTCGGCTCGGCGCTGCGACGGCTGGGGCGCGCCGACCGCGTCATCATCCTCGCCGAGGCGGCGCTGCTGGCGCTGTTCGTCGGGGGGCAGCTGGCCGACGAGGGGACGAGGGCCGGCGCCTCGTCTCTGGTCGCCGGCGACGGAGCCGTGCTGTTCTGGGTGGTGCTGGTGCTCGGCGGCCTCGGTGCCCCCTTCGTCTTGGAATGGAGCTATCCGGCGGGCGACCGCCGGGTGAAGGGCCTCTGGATCGCCTTCTGCATCCTGCTAGGCGCCGCCGCGCTGCGCGTGGGCGTGGCCGGCCTGGCCGCCTTCGATATCTCCCAAACACCCGAGCTCGCATTCCGGCTGGCCGCTGCGGTGCCGGGTTGAGCCGCGAGGGGCAGTGCGCGAATTTGGAACGGAACGAGAGGAAGGGATAGACGATGTTCGGCAGTACGAGAAGCAAGAAGGGCCTCCGCAACGAGCGAGAGACCGCCTGCGGTCCTTGGAGCGACAACGAGGCCGAGATGCTCGCCGCCACGTCCTATGTGCCGCGCAAATCGTCGCGCAACGGGGCGCTTGTGTTCAGCGTTGCGGTATTTTTGGCCGCGGGCGCGGCGGTGCTCGCCTGCGGCATTGCCCTGGAGGGGCGCGTTTCCCTCGCGTGCATTCTAGGTGCGCTGGCCGCGGCGCTCGTGGCGGCCTCGTCGCTTCACATTGCGCTCGGCTGGGAGAAAGTGGTGGTGCTGCGCCTGGGCAAGCTGGACCGCGTGGTGGGACCGGGCTTCTACGCCACCATTCCCATTTTGGAGTACGGAACCATCCGCGTGGACCAGCGCACCATCGCCACGCCCTTCCGCGCCGAGCGTACGCTCACGGCCGATCTGGTGCCCGTGAACATCGACGCGGTGCTGTTCTGGGTGGTGTGGGATGCGGAAAAGGCATGCGTGGAGGTGGAGGACTACTATGCGGCCATATCGTATCTTGCCCAAACCTCATTGCGCGAGGCGGTGGGCCGCTCCACGGTGGCCGAGGTGGCCTTGCGCCGCGACCAGCTGGACGAGGAGATCAAGGCCGATATCGAGAAGGAGGCGGCCGGCTGGGGCGTCGATGTCATCTCGGTGAAGGTGCGTGACATTGTGATTCCCGCCGACCTGCAGCATGTCATGTCTCTGGAGGCCCAGGCCGACCGCGAGCGCAACGCTCGCATGACCGTCGCCAGCGCGGAGGCCGACCTTGCGGAGATGCTTGCCGAGGCGGCCCAGGTGTACGGCGATGCCGACGCGGCCCTGAAGCTGCGTACCATGCTCATGCAGTACGAGACGGTGAGGGGCTCGGGCAGCGCGGTAGTCACGGTGCCCACGGCCGTGAGCGATGGTTTTGCGGAGGGGGTTCAGAGGCAGGGCGGGGGACTCTGATAGGATATGTCCGTTAGCGACGAGAGAGATATACCATGAACGCCCTTGAATCCTTCGCCATCGACCACAACTCCGGCCTGCCGGTGTGGATACAGATCAAGAACCGCATCGCCTACCTCATCGGCTCGGGCGCCTATGTTCCCGGCGACCGGCTTCCCACGGTGCGCGCGCTCGCGGTGGATCTGGACATCAGCTACAACACGGTGAACCGCGCCTACATGGACCTGGAGCGCGAGGGCTACATCTCAACCCGCAAGGGGCGGGGCACCTTCGTGGCCGAGCGTCACGACCTGGGCGCCCACACCGCTTCCGATTCTCCCATCGAGCTGGTGATCGACGACATGATCCGCGTGTGCTCGAATGCGGGCTTGGCCGATGACGACATCGTCGCCATGGTGGAGGCTCGCCTCGCGCATCGGGATTTCATGCGCTAGAGGCGCGTTTGCTCGGGAGCCGCGAGACTCGCGACCCGCAGGGCTCGGCGATGCGGGGCGTCCGGATGCGCGGCTTCAATCAGATCAAGTCAAGTCTTTATTGTCGCAAGATATTGTGATAATGTGACATCGTGACAGAGACACGGTCACATCGAGCGGTCGAGACAATGCTGTCCAGGGGGAAAGATGGCAGTCGAGAGGGAAACCAAAGGGATCGGCGCAGGCGACGGCCTGCAGTCGGCCCTCGCGCTGTACGAGGGCATCGAGGCGGAGCACATGGCCGCCCTCGAGGCGACCGGCGTGGCGTTCGCTCCGAGCGATACCGAGCGCCGCGAGCGCGAGGAGCTGCTCGGCCGGCTGCGCGAGAAGGGCGCGCGCATTCGCAACGGCGGGGCGAGCGTCGCCCTCGGCCCCATGAGCGTGGCCTGCGAGGCCTGTACCGGCTCCTGCGTGAGCCGCAGCTTCGCCTTGACGAACAACTGCCACCGCGACTGCTTCTTCTGCTTCAACCCCAACCAGGAGGATTTCGCCTACTGGTGCGAGCGGCCCTTCCCCTGGCGTCGCCAGCTGGATGACTTGGCCGCCGAGCCCTGTCCCCCGGCGTGCGTCGCGCTGACCGGGGGCGAGCCGCTTCTGATGGCCGACGAAGCCGTGGCCTTCTTCTCCCGCGCCGCCGAGCTGTTTCCCGATGTGCATCTGCGCCTGTACACGTCGGGCGATCTGCTGACGCGCGACCTGATCGATCGTCTGGTGCAGGCGGGGCTCCACGAAATCCGATTCTCCGTCAAGCAAGATGACGAGCCGGCGCTTTTGGAGAAGGTGCTGGAGCGTGTGGCCTGGGCGCGCGAGAGCGTGCCCACCGTCATGGTGGAGATGCCCGTCATCCCGGGAACCGAATCGTTCATGGAGGATCTCTTGGCGAAGCTCGATGTCCTGGGCGTCGACGGCATCAACTTGCTGGAGTTCGCCTACGCTATGTGGAATTGGCCCGTGTTCGCCTCTCTCGGCCTCACCCTGCGCAATCCGCCTCAGCGGGTGCTGTTCGACTACACCTACGCCGGGGCCTTGGCGGTGCAGGACAGCGAGGAGGCGTGCTTGCGTCTGATGCTTTGGGCGCGCGAGCAAGGTCTGCGGCTCTCTTTGCATTACTGCTCGTTGGAGAACAAGCACCGTGCCCAGGTGCGCAATACGAACGAGCCCTTCGTCGATATTCATCCCTGCTACGCCTTCGATTACGATGACTTTTTCCTGAAGGCCGCGGTGGCCTTCGATGACGACCGCATGCCGGTGCGCCGCGCGCTCGAGAGGAAGGGGTGCTCCCATTTTCTCGAGGACGCCGAGGGGAGGTCGCTGGCCTTCCATCCTCGCTGGCTTCCCCTCGCCCGTGCGGCTGCGCCTGACCCCGAGCGACTATGCGTGTCCTTCAACATCGTGGCGGACGAGGGGCGGTCGCTGCGGGAGCTGAAGGTGGAGGCTGCGAGCGAGGCTCCCGTTCGGCTTGTCGACGACACCGGCCTGGCCGATGCGCGTGAGCGGTGCCTCCAGGGGTTCGAGAAGAATTGGGCTCGCTGAGCGTCCATCCCCAAAACGAGTTAAAAAATAATTGTCACAATGTATTGCGACAAAGAAACAAAGAGACTATACTGCGCAGTGAGAGCGGGGAGGGGCCAACCCCGCATGAGGGTGGGCGCTCATGCATGGCGCCCGAATGGAGGGCAGAGGACATGCCTCTGCCGCATTTGGAGATAGGAGGAGCAATGTCGGAGCTGAAGACCCCGGTCAAGGGCATTTCCCGCCGGAGCTTTCTCAAGACCACGGCCGCTGCGGCCGGCGCTGCCGCTGTAGGGGGCACCACGATGACGGCTCTCGCCGCCACCGGCGAGGAGGCCGCAGGTGGCGACGAGCACGAGGTGGTCTGCGTCTGCGGTTGCAACTGCCAGGGCAACTGCTCGATGATCGCCACCGTGCGCGAGGGCAAGATGGTCAACATCCGGTCCAACGAGGACCTTCCGTACCCGTCCTACGAGCGCATCTGCATGCGCGGATTCAGCCACGCGAACCGGATGTACGATTTCAACCGCGTTCTGTATCCCATGAAGCGGAAGACCTGGAGCTTGGAAGAGCCCCATGTCGAGAACCGCGGCAGCGACGAGTGGGAGCGCCTCTCGTGGGACGAGGCGATCGGCCTGGTGGCCGAGACGCTGACCTACAACACGGAGCATTACGGCGTGCGCTCGAACTGCGTGCTCGTCTCCGCCGGCAATTCCTTCGCCGCCTACGGCGGCCTGATCGCCGGCCTCGGCTTCGCGAACGCCTTCGGCTTCCAAGGGCTGGACGTGTGCCTCGACTACGGCGACTTGGTCGGTATCGGCGAGGTGACTGGCAGCGGCTGGGACTTCAACCAGCGCAATATGGCCGGCGACTACCGCTACGCCAAGACGATCCTGATCTGGGACACGAACCCGCCCAACTCGCAGCCCCACAGCTGGCACTTCTGCATGGAGGCCAAGGACGCCGGCGCCAACCTGGTCGTTATCGACCCCACCTACACCATTGCGGCCCAGCAGGCCACCAAGTGGGTGCCCATCAAGCCCGGCACCGACCCGGCCCTCGGCATGGCCATGCTCAACGCCATCATCGATAACGAGTGGTACGATCTGGACTTCATGTGCGAGAAGACGTGCGCTCCCCTCCTCGTGCGCGAGGACAACGGCCACTTCCTCCGCGCGACGGATTTCGGCGAGGACGGGCCGGCCGAGCTGCCCGAGTACCCGTTCTTCGGCACGCTTCTGCTCCAAGGCGTCAAGGCCGGCAAGGTGCCCACGCTTGAGGAGACGGCCCACTATGTGGTCTGGGACGCCGACAAGAACGCCTGGGGCCTTATCAACGAGGTGGCCAATCCCGCCCTGGAGGGCAGCTTCGAGGTGAATGGCGTGAAGGTAACCACGGCTTGGTCGCTGTTCAAGGAGCACATGGCCTCCTGCACGCCGGAATGGGCCGAGGGGATCACCGAGGTTCCGGCGGACACCATCGTGGAGCTCGCCCGCATGTACGCCCAGGATGCGCCCTCTACCATCTACGCGGGCTATCATCTGTACGACAACTGCGAGGAGATGGGCATGACCTGGGCGTGCCTTGCCGCCCTTACGGGCAACATCGGCAAGCGCGGCGCCTCCATCGGGCACTTGGGGAAGAGCAAGCCGACGATCAACATGGCCGGCCTTGCCTTCCCGACCGGGCTCAACGGGCTCAATGACGAGCTGCCGTGGCTTCATCTACCCGAGGTGTTGGAGACGGGCAAGCTGAAGGGCGAGGATTTCCCGGTGCGCCTTCTCTACAACATCGGGGCGAACCCCGTCGGCAGCTATGCCGCCCAGAAGAGGACCATCGAAGAGGTGCTCCCCAAGATTCCCTGCATCGTGACCAACGACATGGAGTTCTCCGAAACCTGCGAGTACAGCGACATCGTGCTGCCCTGCGCCCACTACTTCGAATACGACTGGATTCAGGCCAGCTCGCACACGCCCTTCCTGTACATGGCGAACAAGGTGGCCGATCCCATCGGCGAGGCGAAGGAGGACGTCGAGATCTTCCGGGCCATTGCCGAGCGTATGGACAACGAGGCGGCCAAGGCGTTCTACGCCAAATCAAACGAAGAGATGATGCGCATGGTGGTCGACACCGAGAAGGGCGAGCCTTTGGGCATCAACCTCGACAACCTCAAGGAGAAAGGCGTCCTGGCCGACCGCGACGAGAACTGGATTCACTGGGAGGAGCAGCGCTGGCCTACCCTCTCGGGCCGTTTGGAATTCTACGTCGAGAACCCCGGGGCGCGCATCAACATCGGCAAGCCCATCGACAAGGACTTCTACCACATGCCGACCTACCATACGCCCTTCGAGGCCTATGACGAGAGCGAGCAGCACGACAAGTACCCCCTGTACCACTACTGCGAGCGCACGAGGTGGCATCTGCACACCCAGTACAACCACGCTCCCGTGCTGCGCGAGCTCGATCCGGAGCCCTATCTGCGCATGAACCCCGTCGATGCCGAGGCGCGCGGCATCGCCGAGGGTGATTATGTCGAGGCCTACAACGACCGCGGCCACTGCGTGTGCAAGGCGAAATTCGACATGGGCGTGAGGCCGGGCATGGTCTCCTCGCCCAAGGGCTGGCATCGGGGAGCCTATGTGGCAGGCAGCTACCAAGAACTGACTAACGACCATTTGAATCTGCTCCACATGAACACGTCGTTCGACGACACGCTCGTCGAGGTTCGCAAGTACGAGGGAGAGGTGAAGTAAATGACCCGCTACGGAATGGTGATCGACACCAAGAAGTGCATAGGCTGCCACGTGTGCGCCATGGCGTGCAAGACGGAGAACAACTTGCCCGTCGATGTGTGGTGGAACCGCATCCTCACCGACAACGGCGGAGAGATGGGATTCGACATGGTCGGCGGATCGTATCCGGACAACTTGCAGTTCGGCTATATTCCCGTGGCGTGCCAGCACTGCGAGAACCCGGCGTGTGTGAAGGTGTGTCCCGTGGGCGCCACCTATAAGGATCCGGAGACGGGCGTGGTGCGCCAAGACTACGACAAGTGCATCGGCTGCCGCATGTGCATGAGCGCCTGCCCCTATAACGGCGTGCGTTCCTTCAACTGGGAAGAGCCAGCATTCCATATGGACTACGCTATGGGAAGCAAGGACGCCCCCGAGCATCAGCGCCACGTGGTGGAGAAGTGCACCTTCTGCTACCACCGCACCTCCCAGGGTATCGAGCCGGCATGCATGCACCTGTGCGTCGGGCGCGCCCGCTTTTGGGGCGATCTGGACGATCCGACGTCCGAGGTGAGCCAGCTTCTCGCGGAGCGGTCCCACAAGCGCCTGCTGGAAGAGCGCGGTACCGAGCCTTCGACCTATTATCTCGTTTAGCAGAGGGGAGTGACATTATGTCTGAGTATATGCAGGGCGGCGCCCTCGCCAACGACGACCTCGATTTCTCGGCGCCCCGCGAGCGGCCCCGCGCCGGTGCGCGTTCGTCGGCTTCGGTGAAGAGTCCGGCGTTGAACGTGGCCATCGGCGTGAGCGCCGTGGCGGTGCTGGCCGGGCTGGCGCTGTGGTTTATGCAGCTGTCGGGCGGCATGGTGCAGACTGCCATGCGCAACCTTGACAGCTGGGGCCTCTACATCACGGGCTTCATGTTCTTCGTGGGCCTGTCGGCCGGCGGCCTCATCATCTCGTCGGTGCCCAAGGCCCTCGGCATCCGCGGCTTCGGCGGCATCTCGAAGGTGGCCGTGTTCTCCTCCATCGCCTGCACGGTGGTTGCCATCGGCCTTGTGGTGGTGGACATGGGCCAGCCCTTCCGCGTGTGGGAGCTGTTCGTGTACTCCAACCTGGGCAGCCCGCTCATGTGGGACATCATCGTCCTGGCCACCTATCTCATCCTGTCGTGCGTGTACCTGTGGGCGCAGATCCAGGCCGAGCGCGGCAAGGTCAGCGCCGTGGCGTTGCGCATCGTCTCGGTAGTCGCCCTTGTCACCGCCGTGCTCGTGCACTCGGTGACCGCCTGGATCTTCGGCCTGCAGCAGGGGCACGAGATGTGGCACACCGCTCTTCTGGCTCCCTGGTTCGTGTCCTCCGCCCTGGTGTGCGGCACGGCGCTCGTGATGGCCGTCGTCATCGGGCTGCGCCGCGCGGGCTACCTGGAGGTGGAGCAGGACAACGTGGTGCGCCTGGCCAAGCTCCTCGGCGCCTTCGTTCTGGTGGACCTGTACTTCTTCGGCTGCGACCTGCTCACCGAGGGCTTCCCGGGCGGCGCTGGCGCCGAAGTGGTGGCTCTGCTGACTCAAGGTCCTCTGGCGCCCTACTTCTGGTTCGAGATTATCGGATGCGCCGTGTGCACCGTCATCTGCCTGACGCCGGCCCTGCGCCGCAACGGCCTTCTGGTGGCGGCCTCGCTGTTGGCCATCGCGGGCATCTTCTGCAAGCGCGTGCAGCTGCTGGTGGGCGGTTTCCAGATCACCAACCTCGATCTGCCCTTCGCGATGAACTCCATGAGCGTCACCTACGCCGACGGCACGCTCGCCGACGCCTATGCGAACCTCGTCTATTGGCCCACGCCGCTGGAGTTCGGCGTGACACTGGGTGTTGTGGCTCTCGGGTTCCTCATCTTCTTCCTGGGTCTGAAGTTCCTTCCTCTGCGACCCGCCGAGAAGTAGCGTTTCGCAGATGCGGGCCGAACCCTCCAATCGGCCTCGCGTCTCTCTGACATGCGGGCCGTCTGCCGTGGGGCGGGCGGCCCTTTTTCTTTCAAGGGAAGAAGGAATCCTATGAGGAAGATCATTGCGACGGTGGCGGTGTTCCTGCTGGCCGGCGCGTGCGTTATCGGCGCGGTGGCCCTCGTGAGGCCCGACGCGCTGAGCGTGCGGCCCGTTACGGCCGAGTCGCCCTGCCCCGTGGTGGGGTGCGCTTCGGGCACGTGCCACGGTTTCGACGACGTGCCCGAGCCCGACGGCGTGCATGAGATGACCTGCCCGGAGGCCTCGTGCGCATCGGTGGAATGCCATGGGTGGGAGACGCTCTCGTCGCGTTACTACCAGGCATCGGATGCGAGCCTGAACCTGTGGATCCTCATGCCGGTGGCCCTCGTGGTGGCGCTGATCGGCATTGTGGGAAAGGTGGGACGATCATGAGGGCGCTCGTTGTGGACGCCTTGGCGCTGGCCCTGTACATCGTGGTATCGCTGCCGAGGCTGACGGGCGTCGGGCTGCACGAGTGGCTGGGCCTCGGCGTGGGGCTCGTCCTGCTCGTCCACGGCGCCCAGCACGTCGATTTCGTCGGGCGCCTCTTGTCCGGCCGCCGGTCTTTGCGCGCGACGGGCCGGGTTCTGCTGGACGCGGCGCTCGTGCTCGCCGTGGCGGTCGTGGTGCTCTCGGGCCTCATGGAGTCGGGTGCCGTGCTGCCGGCGCTCGGTCTGTACGCCGAGGGGTACTACTTCTGGGGGCCGCTGCATGCCGCCTCGGCCAAGGTGCTCCTCGCCCTTCTGGTGGTGCACGGGGCGCTCAACGTCGGTGCGCTGCGCCGCCTGATCCAGCGCGCCCGCGCAGGCGAGGGGGAATAGGCTCGCGTGTGCGAGAGGGCGGGAGGCTCGCCCCTCGACAGGGCATGCGCAACAAGAAAGCGCCCCGGGCGGCTCGAGGAGAGCTGCCCGGGGCGCTTGGTCGTTTCCGGCGATGACGGTCGCTGGTGGCCGCGCTAGACCGCTAATCCACCTGCACGACATCGTCGGTGGTCATGGCATCGGCCATGAGGCCCTCGTAGTCCTGGGGGCTGGCGGCATTGGTGGCCGCGCCCAGCTCGGTGTCGCTCGCCTGGGGCTCGGGAATCTCGACCTCGGTGTCGTTGGGGTCGAGGCCCGCGTCCACGCGGCGCATCATGTCCTGCCACTCGGCGTACTGGGTGCCCACGTAGCTGATGCCGTCTTGGTTCAGCGTGTAGCTGGGGCAGGCCGCCGAGTACATGGTCAGCCCCGAGTCCTTGAAGGTGAGCGCCAGCGACACCAGGTCGCTCACGGAGTAGTCGGTGGTCACGCAGCGGGCGAGCGACTCCACGATACCGGGGATCTCGGTGGGGGAGGCGTCCAGCACCTTCTCCACGATGGCCTCGATGATCATGCGCTGGGCCTGGGCGCGGGAGAAGTCGCCGGCGCGCGTGGCGTGGCGCTCGCGGGCGAAGGCCAGGGCCTGGGCCCCGTCCAGGGTCTGCTCGCCGGCCTCGATGGTCAGCCCGCTCGTGTCGGAGTAGAAGCCCTCGGGCACGTTCACCTGGATGCCGCCGAGCTCGTTCACCACGTCCTGCAACTCCTCGAAGTGCACCTCCACGTAGTGGGTGATGGGCACGCCGGCGAAGGTGGACAGCGTTTTGACGGCCTCGGAGGGGCCGCCGAAGGCGTAGGCGGCGTTGATCTTCTGGGTGCCGTGGCCCTCGATGTCGATCATGGTGTCGCGGGGCACCGACACGAGGTCGACCACGCCCTTATCGGGGTCGATGCGGGCGAGCATGGTCACGTCAGAGCGGCTGGCCGTCTCGCCCTTGCGGGCGTCGCTGCCGAAGATGCCCACGTAGTAGGAGCCGTCGGTGGCCTTCGGGGGCGCGAGCTGCTCGGTCAGCTCCATCTTCTCGGTCTCGTCCATGTCCTGGATGGTGCTGTTGATGTTGTTGAGGTACAGCGCCGCGGCCGTTCCCGCGCCGATGATGATGACGGCGAGCGCGCCCACGATGCCCAGCGCGATCTTCTTGCCGCGGCTCTTCTTGCGGGCGGCCTTGGCGCGCGCAAGGCTGTCGGTGGCCGAGAAGCTGCGCGAGGCCGCCGCGCCGGGCGTCACGGGGCTTGGGGCGGCGGCGAAGCCGGTGTCGTCGAAGGCCGAGCGAGCGCGCCCGTGCCCCGCCGTGCCGGGGTTGGCGCCCTGGGGGGAGCGGCCGTATGCGGAGAAGTCGGCGGAGTGGGCTCCGCGACGGCCCCCGCGGGACGGAAGGGGAGCGGAGTGCTTGCCGGGTCTGTTTGCCATAGGGTTCGGCGCCGGGGCGCCTTCCTCCTCACTGAACGTCGCATGCTGGTTCTTGACTGCGTGTGAAGCTTAAAGATACCAGGAAACAAGCGGGCGGAGTTCTTTTTTACGGAATCCCTACGCGAAGGCCGCTTTGGGCCGGCGCACCGGATATGAAGGGGGCGCGCGAGGTACGGATGCCTCGATCTCGCTTGCGGGAAACCTAACAAGGAGATTTTTTGGCAAAACGAGGGAGATTTCCCTCCCTGCGGCTCCCTCGCGCTTGTTTTGCCGTGCGGAAGTCGGTAGAATGCGCACTATTGAACAAGCTGTCTATTTTTAGCCGTTGTGTCGAAAATGAACCCGACCGCAGATGCTGTGCGAGGCGCTCGCGGTCGGGGACGAGCGGCGCCCCTCCCCGTGGAGGGCGCGCCTTGCCGACCGAGAGGAGAGGGCCATAGCCACCGCCGTCTGCGCGCCGCCCGCAGTCCCCTGCGAGGATAGGCGCATCTCGAAATCGAAGCGGGCCCTGCGCGAGGCGCTCATCGCGCTTCTGGAGGAGCGCGGCTTCGATGCCATTACCGTGAACGACCTGTGCGAGCGGGCCGATCTGACCCGGGGCACCTTCTACAACCACTTCAGCGACAAGGAGAACCTGCTAGCCGTGCTGGAGGACGAGGTGATGGCCGACATCGGCGCCCTGCAGGGGCGCATGCACGACATCACCCTGGCCGATATGCTCGCCTACCGGGTGGCCGGACGGCCCCTGCCGCTTCTGGTGGAGCTGTTCGACTACCTGCGCGAGCAGAGCGCCTTTTTGCACGCGGTGCTGGGCCCTGGGGGCGATGCGCGCTTCGCCCCCAGGCTGCGCGAGGCGGTGTGCGAGAACCTCGTGCAGAACATCCTCCACGAGAAGTACCGCGCGAACCCCACGGCCTTCGTGGATTACTACGTGGCCTTCTACGCCGCCGCCTACCTGGGCATCATCGCCTGCTGGATCGAGCGCGGCACACCGGAATCCTCCGAGGACATGGCGCGGATCGCCATGCGCCTGTTCTTCATCAAACCCGGCGAGTCCATCGAGCTGTAACGGGGAAAGCGAGACCGACCTATGAAAAAGAGCAAGTACACCGAGATCATTACCGAGGCCTCCACGTCCGAGAAGGCCCCCGGCGCCGCTGCTGCCGTGAAGCCGGCGGCGGGCTGCGCCTCCTGCGCCCCGCGCGTGTCGGTGGTGGAAGAGGCCCAGGCCAATGCCGCCGAGGCCAGCGCCGCCGCTCGCGCCGCGGCCGAGGCGTGTCCCTTCCACATCGGCATCGACGTGGGCTCCACCACGGTGAAGCTCGCGGTGCTGGACAACGACCACAACATCCTCTGGGCGGTGTACCGCCGCCACCACGCCGACGTGCGCGCCACCATCGTGGAAGTGCTGCGCGAGGCGGCCGAGGCGTATCCCGCCGAGTCCATGACCATCGCCATCACCGGCTCGGGCGGCCTGCTTCTGTCCCAGTGGCTTAACGTCGCCTTCGTGCAGGAGGTCATCGCGAGCAAGACCGCCGTGGAGACGTTCATTCCCAAAACCGACGTGGCCATCGAGCTCGGCGGCGAGGACGCGAAGATCATCTACTTCGACAACGGCATCGAGCAGCGCATGAACGGCACCTGCGCCGGCGGCACGGGCGCCTTCATCGACCAGATGGCCGCGCTGCTGAACACCGACGCGGGCGGCCTGAACGAACTGGCGGCCGACCACAGCACCATCTACCCCATCGCGAGCCGCTGCGGCGTGTTCGCCAAGACCGATGTGCAGCCGCTTTTGAACGAGGGCGCGCGCCGCGAGGACATCGCCGCCTCCATCTTCCAATCGGTGGTCACCCAGACCATCTCGGGGCTCGCCTGCGGGCGGCCCATCCGCGGCAACGTGGCCTTCCTCGGCGGCCCCTTGCAGTACCTGCCCGAGCTGCGCAAGCGCTTCTACGAGACGCTGGAGCTGACCGACGACGCCATCATCGTGCCCGAGAACGCGCACCTGTTCGTGGCCGCCGGCTGCGCCATCGCCGGCGTGGCCGAGGGCGCGACCCCCGAGAAGCTCGCCGACGTGCTCGCGCGCCTGGAGGGCCTGGGGGATATGCAGGGCTCTGAGGTGGTGCGCCTGGCCCCGCTGTTCGCGAACGAGGGCGAGCTCGCCGAGTTCCGCAGCCGCCACGACGCCGAGCGCGTGCGCCGCGCGAGCCTGGAGGACTACCGCGGCGTGGCCTTCCTCGGCATCGACGCGGGGTCGACCACCTTCAAGGCGGCGCTCATCGCCGAGGACGGCGCCCTTCTGTGGTCCACCTACGCCAGCAACAAGGGCGACGTGCTGGGCTGCGCGAAGGCGGCCGTGGCCGAGCTGTACCGGGCGCTGCCGCGCGACCCTAAGACCGGCGCGCCGCTCGTCACCATCGGGCACGCCACGGTGACCGGCTACGGCGAGGGGCTGCTGCTGGAGGCTTTGCGCGTGGATTCCGGCGAGATCGAGACCGTGGCGCATCTGCGCGGCGCCCAGGAGATGCTCCCGGGCGTGGAGTTCATTCTGGACATCGGCGGCCAGGACATGAAGTGCCTGCGCGTGAAGGACGGCGTGATCGACCACATCATGCTGAACGAGGCCTGCTCGTCGGGCTGTGGCAGCTTCATCGAGTCGTTCGCGAGCGGCCTGAACCTGGACGTGGCCGAGTTCGCGCAGACCGCTATCTCCGCCGAGAACCCGGTGGATCTGGGCAGCCGCTGCACGGTGTTCATGAACTCCCGCGTGAAGCAGGCCCAGAAGGAGGGCGCCACCGTGGGCGACATCGCCGCGGGCCTGGCCATCTCCGTCATCAAGAACGCCCTGTTCAAGGTTATCAAGATCCGCGACCCGCACGATGTGGGCACCCAGGTGATCGTCCAGGGCGGCACGTTCCTAAATGACGCGGTACTGCGCGCCTTCGAGCAGCTGTCCGAGGTGAACGCCGTGCGGCCCGACATCGCCGGCAACATGGGCGCCTTCGGTGCGGCGCTGCTCGCCCGCGACCGCTACGAGGGGGCCTGCCGCCGCGCCGAGGCCGAGCCGCTCTCGCCCGACGTGGGGCCGAAGCTGCCCGAAAGCGGCCTGCTCAGCCTCGAGGCCATCGAGGCCCTCGCCCCCACCCACCGCACCGTGCGCTGCAAGGGCTGCTCCAACAGCTGCCTGCTCACGGTGAACGACTTCGGTGTGGACGCGACCACGGGCAAGCACCGCCGCTTCATCACCGGCAACCGCTGCGAGAAGGGCGAGAGCCTCGGCACCGGCGCCGAGAAGAGCGCGGTGCCGAACCTGTTCGAGTACAAGGCCGAGCGCACCTTCGGCTATGAGCCGCTGGCCCCCGAAGACGCCCCGCGCGGCACCGTGGGCATTCCGCGGGCGCTCAACATGTACGAGAACTACCCCTTCTGGTTCACCTTCTTCACGAAGCTCGGCTACCGGGTTATCCTGTCGGACCCCTCCACGAAGAAGACTTACGAGGCGGGCATCGAGTCCATGCCGTCTGAGAGCGTGTGCTATCCGGCCAAGCTGTCCCACGGCCACATCATGAACCTGCTGGCGAAGGAACCGGACTTCATCTGGATGCCGTGCTCCAAGTGGGAGCGCCAGGAGGACGAGACCGCCGGCAACCACTTCAACTGCCCCATCGTGGCCAGCTACCCCGAGGCGCTGCGCCTGAACATCGACGAGCTGCAGGATTCGCCGGTGGCGTTCGTGGCCCCGTGGGTGCCCTACCACGACAAGGACAAGCTGAAGGAGCGCCTGTTCGTGGAGCTGACCGAGAACTTCGCGGACGCGGTGGGCACCCGCGGCGTGCCGATCACCCGCGCTGAGGTGGATGCGGCAGTGGAAGCGGGCTGGGACGAGGACGAGGCCTTCAAGCGCGACATCCGCACCAAGGGCGTGGAGACGCTCGCCTGGATGGAGGAGACCGGCACCCGGGGCATCGTGCTGGCGGGCCGCCCCTACCATCAGGATCCCGAGATCAACCACGCCATCCCCGAGCTGCTCACGAGCTTCGGGCTCGCCGTGCTCACCGAGGACTCGGTGGCGCACTTGGGCCAGCTGGAGCGTCCCATCCGCGTGGTGGACCAGTGGATGTACCACACGCGCCTGTACGCGGCAGCCAAGGTGGTCACCCAGCGCAAGGATCTGGACCTCATCCAGCTGAACTCCTTCGGCTGCGGCCTGGACGCCCTGACCACCGACCAGGTGCAGGAGGTGCTGGAGGCGGCCGGCAAGGTGTACACCGTGCTGAAGATCGACGAGGTTTCCAACCTGGGTGCCGCCCGCATCCGCGTGCGCAGCCTGCTCGCGGCCCTGAAGGACCAGGCCGACCGCGAGGCCGAGGCAGCCGCCGACGCGGCTGCCGAGCGCGTGGGATGCCCCGCGGCCTGCATCGATCTGGACAACCTGGACAAGCTCGTGCCGGCGTCGTTCACTGAGAAGGCCGACGGCGTGGTGGCCGCTGCCGAGGTGGAGCAGCGCGAGGGCGCCTCCACCGAGTTTGAGCGCGTGCAGTTCACCGAGCAAATGCGCGACGAGGGCTGGACCATCCTCGCGCCCCAGATGGCTCCCTACCACTTCGAGCTTTTGGTGCCCATCTTCCACCGGGCCGGCTACAACGCGGTGCTTCTGCCCTCGGTGGACCACGGCGCGGTGGACGCGGGCCTGAAGTACGTGAACAACGACATCTGCTACCCGTCCATCCTGGTCACCGGCCAGATTATGGAGGCGGTGCTCTCGGGCAAGTACGACACCGACAAGCTGGCCGTGCTCATCACCCAGACCGGCGGCGGGTGCCGTGCCACCAACTACATCTCGCTCATCCGCAAGGCGCTGAAGTCGGTGGGCCTCGGGCACATCCCCGTCATCGCCATCTCGTTCAAGGATTTGGGCGAGGAGAACCCCGGCTTCAAGATCACGCCGAAGATGCTCTACCAGGCCATCTACGCGCTGCAGTACGGCGATTTGCTCATGATGTGCCTGTACCGCACGCGCCCCTACGAGGTGGAGCCCGGCAGCGCGAACCGCCTGTTCGACTACTGGATGGACGCCTGCAAGCACCAGCTGGAGCGCGGCGTGCGCCAGTCGGAGTTCCGCCGCACGGTGCGCCGCATCGTGGAGGACTTCGACACGCTGCCGCTGGCCGGCGAGGGCACCAAGCCCCGCGTGGGCGTGGTGGGCGAGATCCTCGTGAAGTTCCATCCCACGGCCAACAACCAGATCGTGGACGTCATCGAGCGCGAGGGCTGCGAGGCCGTGGTGCCCGGGCTCATCGAGTTCTTCCTGTTCGGCATCGCCGGCGGCATCTTCCAGCAGCCCATCGGCAAGTCGAGGAAGAGCGCGCTCGGCAGCCGCATCGGCCTGGCCGCGGTGAAGAAGCTGCGCAAGCCCGTGACCGATGCCCTGGAGAAGAGCGCCCGCTTCCACCCGCCGGCGGACATCTACGAGCTGGCCGACTACGCGAGCGAGATTTTGTCCCTGTGCAACTCCATGGGCGAGGGCTGGCTGCTCACGGCCGAGATGGTGGAGCTCATCCGCTCCGGCTGCCCGAACGTGGTGTGCACCCAGCCCTTCGCGTGCCTGCCGAATCACGTGGTGGGCAAGGCCACTATCAAGGAGCTGCGCCGCCGCTATCCCGAGAGCAACATCGTGGCTGTGGACTACGACCCCGGTGCGAGCGAGGTGAACCAGCTCAACCGCATCAAGCTCATGATCGCCGTGGCGAAGGCGAACTTGGCCGAGAAGGAGGCCGAGGCTCGCGCCGCGCGCGATGCGGCCCGCGACGGCGCGCCGGAGGCCCCCGAGCCCGTGGCCGAGGCCGTGGAAGTGGAGACCACCGAGGTGGCCGAGTAGTGGCCGGCAAGCTCGTCATCGTGCCGACCCCCATTGGGAACTTGGGGGACATGACGCTGCGCTCGCTCGAGGCGCTGCGCGGGGCCGATGCGGTCTGCGCGGAGGATACCCGGGTGACGGGGAAGCTGCTCGCGCACTTCGACATGCGCAAGCCGTTGGAGCGGCTCGACGAGGCCATGATCGGCGCGAAGGCGGCGATGGTCGTGGAACGTGTGGCGGCGGGGGAGGTGATCGCCTACTGCTCGGATGCCGGCATGCCCGGGGTGTCCGACCCGGGGCTGCGCCTCGTGGCGGCCGCGCGGGAGGTCGGCGTGCCCGTGGAGGTGCTGCCCGGTGCTTCGGCGGCGGCCTGCGCCTACGTGGCCTCGGGCACGGTGTGCCCCCGCTTCTACTTCGGCGGCTTCTTCCCGCGCAAGGCGGGCGAGCAGCGGGCGGTGTTGGAAGAGCTGCGCGGGCTGGATGCGGCTCTCGTGTTCTACGAGAGCCCGAATCGCCTCGTAGCGACGCTCTCGGTCATTGCCGAAGTGCTACCCCTGCGCAAGGTGGCCGTCTGCCGCGAGCTCACGAAGCTGCACGAGGAGGTGGCCCGCGGCTCGGCGGCCGACCTGGCCGAGCGCTTCGCCGTCCGCGCCGAGGAGCCCGGCGGTATCCGCGGCGAGATCGCGCTCGTCATCGACGCGCCGAATGAGGCCGAGGCGGCGGCCGGCGCTGAAGCGGCTGCGGCCTCGGCCGAGGTGCGCGCCGCCGAGCTGGTTGCGGAGGGCCTGCGCACCAAGGAGGTCGCGCGCCGCCTGGCCGCCGAGTTCGGCATTCCCCGCAACGACGCCTATGACATGGCCATGAAGGCCGCACGATAGCGGCACTGCCCGAACCGGCAAAACGAGGCACCTATGGCTTACTCGCGAAGGCACAAGACATTACCGACCGAGCTCGTCTTCATCGACGATGTAGAAGTATGGCTCACGCGCAAGGCCATCAAGAACATGCATCTGCGGGTGAAGCCACCCGACGGGCGCATCGAGGTATCGGCCCCGCTGCGGCTGCCGCTTTCCACCATTAAAGGGTTCGTGCGCGAGAAGCGCGCCTGGATCGAGCGCCAGCAGCAGGCCATCGCCGCCTCGCCCCGCGCCGAGGCCGCAGCGGCCACGCCCGAGGAGGTGGCGGCCTGGAAGGCGGTGGTGGCGGCCTGCGTGCCGCCGCTCATCGCCGCCTGGGAGCCCATCATGGGCGTGAGGGCGGGCACGATCGCCTACCGCAACATGAAGAGCCGCTGGGGAAGCTGCCAGCCGGCCACGGGGCGCATCTGCATCAACGTGCGCTTGGCGCTGTACCCGCCGGAGTGCCTGGAATACGTGGTGGTTCACGAGCTGTGCCATCTGCTGGAACGCGGCCACGGCCCGCGCTTCCACGCGCTCATGGACCACTTCATGCCCGACTGGAAGACCCGCCGCGCGAAGCTGCGGTAGGGGCTGGCGGGGCCGGCGGCATTGACAGTCGCCGGCCCCGCCTCTGTGTTAGAACGTCGCTCTGGGCGCTCCCGCTACCGGGCCCAGCGCTGGCGGCGACGGGAGGCCAGCAGGGCCGCGCCGGCTGCTAGGGCGGCGATTGCAGGGAGGAGCACAGCCGCGATCAGGGCGTCGCCAGTCTGGGCGAGCCTGTGGCGGATGGTGGTCGCCTTCTTGGCCGTCAGGGCGCCCGGGTCGTCGGCGCCCAGCACGCCGCCCGACGAGTCGGTTCCGGGCGGGTAGGCGGCCGGGCTCGTCGTCTTCTGGCGGCCCTCCTCGAAGGCGTCCCAGCCCCCGTCGGGGGAGAAGGGCTCGCCGGCCTCGGGGTGGGGGCTCTCGGGATCCCAGGTGCTCGGCGGCGTGCCGTAGGCATCGGCCACGTTGCCGATGTCGGCGCCCTGAGCCTCCTCGGTCACGAGCGCGTCGAAGGAGAGCGCGGCAACCTGTCCGCCGTAGAGGTGCCCCACGGCCACGGCGAGCACGCGGGTGGCGGGGTCGTAGGCCGCGTCGTCCACGGCGACCTCCGAGCCGTCGGGCAGGGTCAGCTTCAGGGTGCCGGACACCGGCTCCAGCCCCTCGGGGACCTCGTCGCGGATCACCGCGTCCATCCAGCCGGTGCCGGGCTGGGAGTTCGAGAGGGCGATGCGGTAGCGCACCGTGTCGCCCACGCGGGTGGTGCCGTCGTCCCGCGTGAGGTTCTCGGCGGTCTTCTCGACCTTCACGTCGCCCTCGTCGGGGTCGCCGGGGACGACCGGCGCGGGTTCGGCGGGCGGCGAGGAGGCCTCGGGATCTCCTGCCGGGGGCTCTGCGGGCTGGCCGGGCTCGGGGGCCTCGGGCCGTGCGCCGGGATTCTCCGAGGGCACCTCGCCGCCGGCGTGGGCGACGTTGGCCACGTCGCCGCCGAGCGCCTCCTCGCCGACGGCGCACTCGAAGGTCAGCGCCGCAACGTGCCCGCCCCACAGGTCGCCGGCCGAGACGGCGATGGTGCGGCTGGCCGCGTCGTAGGCGGCGTCCGGGACCCCGACGGGCTCGCCGCCGTCGACGGCCAGGCGCAGGGTGCCGGGCACGGGCTCGAGCCCCGCCGGCAGCGGGTCGCTTATGACGGCGGCCATGAGGCAGCTGTCGGCCGGCCCGTCGTTGCGCAGCTCCACGGTGTAGCGCAGCACGTCCCCCAAGCGCGTCACCTTCGCGCCGGGCGCGGTCAGGTTCTCCACGCTCTTGGACACCCGCGCGTCGGGGTCGGCCGGTGCCACGGTTCCGCCGCCGGGCGGCGTCGCCGGGTCGGTGTCGGGCGGCGCCACCGGCCCCACGTCGGGGCCGTCCGGGTCGTCGGGGTTGGGGCGCTTGCCCTCCGCCGAGGCGACGTTCTCCAGGTCCACCGCCGCCGCGTCGGCGAAGTCGATATCTTCGCGCACGGTGCACTCGAAGGCGAGCGTGGCCGAGCCGCCCCCGCCGATGTCCCCGGCGGGGACCGTCAGCACGGGGCGGCCGCCGGCGCCGGGCGCCGAGAGCGAGTAGCTTCCCACATCGCCGGCGGAAACCGAGGCGGCCTTGGCGAGCGGTACGTCGCTCAAGCCGCCCCGCGGGTTGTCCAGGCGCACGCTGCCCTCGTCGAGCACCAGGCTCGCCGGCAGCGGATCGGATATCACTACGCCGGTCCAAAGCGAGCCCGCGGCCGTGTTCTTTGCTGTCACCGTGTAGCGGATGCGGTCGCCGGGCTGGGTTGGCCCGTTCGGGTGCGTCAGGTTCTCGGCCTCCTTCGAGAGGGCGGGCGCCGGGGCGATCTTGGGCTGGGGCAGCACGGTCACGTCGTAGATCCACGTGCTCCCGGTGTAGGCCCCGTTGGGGCTCTGCTTGAAGGTGAGCTCGCCGCGGCCCACGGCCGTCGGGTCGAGCACCAGGGTGTAGGAGCCGCGTCCTCGCCCCGCACCGGCGCACCGTCCTCGCCGCGCAGGAAGTCGGCGGTGAACACGTTGCCGCTGGCGTCGGTCACCTCGAGGGGGCCGGAAGAGGGCGTCGTGACCTTCAGCAGCACGCGGCCCGGATGCGGGTCGGCATCGCTCGGCTCGCCCCAGGTGGTCACGATGGTGCCCCGGAACACCTTGTCGCCGGGCTTGCCCGGGTCGGCGTTCGGGTCGGCGGGCTTTCCGGGCCCCGTCGACACCTCGGGCTCGGGCGCGTCGGGGTCGGTGCAGTCGGGGTCGGGCTGGGGCGTCACCGCGGGGTTCGGGTCGATGGGGTCGATGGCCACCTCCACCCGCGGCACCGTGCTGTCCTCGTTGGGGGCGGCGCTTGCCAGGTAGTTGGCCGGCTGGCCCGCTGCGGCCTGGGCGGCCGACGGCGGCAGGAACTGGAGCGCTATCTCGTGGCGCCCCTGCTGGCCCTGGGTGGGCACGAGGAAGTCCGAGGCGGAGGCCGCTCGGGCCAGCGAGAAGAGCGCGGTGGAGCCGCCCTGGCCGTTCTCCACTTTCTTGGCCGTCACGCGGGGGTCGCCCTCGGGGATGGGGTTGCCCTCGGCGTCCAAGTCACCCGCGTACACGAGGTCCACCGGCGCGCCCACGGGCTGGCCGTCCACGTAGATCTGCACCTGCCCGCGCGGGGCCTGGCAGGTGGGCTTGGTGGCCTCCGAGCCGGGCTGGCCGTCCACGGTGGGGGCGGCGCCGATGGTGGCGCTCACCTTGAGCACCTGGTCGGAGGGGTGGGCCACCGCCCCGGGGTCCCCGTCGTCCACCCACTCGGCCGCGATGTCGCTCACCTTAGAGGCGATGGGCCAGATGGTGAACTGACCGGTGGCGCGGTGCCCCCAGTAGCTCTCGGAGAAGCCGCCCTCGGTGTCGTCGGAGTACTGGGTTGACACGGCGGTGAACCTCATGGTGCCCACGTCGGAGCCGTCGGCCGTCTCGGCGCCCGTGGGGTTGCCGGCGCTGTCGAGGTGCTGGTAGCGGAAGGTGATCTTCCCGGCCTCGGTGAGGTCGCGCCCGTCGGGCGTGCGCAGCGGCAGGGGGAACATCGCCGCGCCCTTGCCGTCGTAGTACTTGTCGAGGGCCGCCAGGTAGTCGGCGTCCAGGGTGAAGTCGGCGTAGCGCCGCAGCTTGCCGTCGTTGGTGACCCCGGGCGGCAGCGAGCTGTCGGAGGGGCGGAACAGCGGCAGCGGCGTGACGGGGGTGGGGTTGCCGTTCTCGTCCAGGTTGTCGGTGTCCAGGTAGGTGAGCTTCACGGTCACCTCGCTGTCCTGCTTCACGGTCTTGGGCAGCCACAGGTACAGGTTCCCCTTGTCGAATTCGGCGGGCGCCCCGTAGTCGTAGGGCTCTCCGTCCACGAGCAGCTGCCAGTCGGTGATTTTGTAGGTGTTCTCGCCCACGTCGGACCTGAGGTCCACCTGGATCATCTCGATAGGCTCGCCCGCGCCGTTGTAGGCCTCGGTGCCGTTGCCGCCGAGGAACCGGAAGTCCGCGACGTTGCCGCCGTTGCCGATAGAGCCGCCGGTAATGGTGATCTTGGCGCCGGTCTGACCCATGTCGCAGGTGCCGCCTGAAGGAATGAGCGTGCCGCCGGTGAGGATGATCTGGTAACCATCGGCTCGGGTGGTGGCGCAGCAGCCTTGCCCAAATCCTCCCGAGCAGCCGCCGCCCGTGGCTTTCACGTAGCCTCCGTTGATGCGGATGTTGCCGCAGCGCGTGCCGGCATCTCCATTGCGCACGCCGCCGCCGATGCCGGCGCCGTGGTGACCTCCCTGGGTCTCGATGTAGCCACCGTTGATGGTGATCCACTCGTCGATGCTGGTGCCGTCGCCGTACATGCCACCGCCAATGCCGGCCGAGCCGCCGATATCGTATATGACGGGTTTCTTCGCGAGGATGCGACCGCCTTCGATGGTGATAGCGCCGCCCGCCTCGTTGCGGTTGCCGCCGATGCAGGCGCCATCGATAAGATCCTTGGTTCCTATGGCTGACGAGACATTGAGGGTTCCTGGGTTGTCGCTGGCGAGCACGCTGAGGGGATCGCCGCGCCTCACCTGGGTCTTTCCGTCGTCGAGGGTTGCATCAATGCTCACCTGGCCGTTTTCGGGAACGATGCCGCTGTTGGGCACCGTGTCGTCGATGACGAGCTTGCTCCCTGTGGTGCATCGCAGACCCGCAGCACCCTTGCCGTCGGCAAACAGGCTGTTGAGCGTTCCGTCGGCCAGCACGAGATGGAGGGAGGCTCCGGGGGTCACGTCGATGGCGGGGCGCAGCACGCTCGAGGGGGTTGAGATGGAGACGCCGTTGAGCACGATGCGTGCGTCGGTGCCGGCGGGGATGAGGATGCTCGTGGTGGTTGAGGAGCTCGTGTTCTTGTTCTGCACGACGAGGTGCTTAGATGTTAGCACGGTCACCTGGTCGGTGCTGCTGCTGTAGGAGAAGTCGCCGGCTTCGGCCGTGTCTCCGTCAATGCCCCAGAAAACCAAACCGCCGAGCTCGATGACCGATGCGGGGCGTGGCAGAGGGCTGCCGGTGTTGATGTCGTCGAGCGTCGCGCTCGAACAGGGGAGGGCCGAGGCGGTGTCAGCTATCGGCTCAGAAAACTCGATGGGGGGGGGTCTCTGTGAATTTGCCCTCGGGCTCGGCTGCGGCTGTGACGGGCAGCATCCCGCAGGCGAGCACGGCCGCCAGGCCGAGGCTCAGAAGCGACCCCCGTCGCTTCTCTCTCATGTCGGATCTCCTTCTCTCATGGACAAGAGTCCGCCCGAATATACCCCTTTGCCCCGCTTTCCGCAACCCTGAGCGTGTCAGTCGGGATTGGAGGCGCTCGCAACTCGCGCGCCCATTGGGCTGCAACGGTGCTTGGCATCATGTGGCTTACGGGCGAGGGGGCGGCCTTGGGCTAAGAGACCACCATGTCGGCCAGCGTCTGGCCTTCCAAGTAGTCGTTGATGGCGTCCTGCAGGCCGCCCCACACGCGCCGGCTCGGGCAGCCGTCGGCGCGCTCGCAGGCGAGCAGGTCGCTCGTGCACGTCATGAGCTCGAGGCCGTCTTCCGAGGCGCTCACCACGTCGGCGAGGGTGATCTCGCGCGGCGGCCGGGCCAGCTGGTAGCCGCCCGCGTACCCGCGCGTGACGGTGAGCAGCCCCGCCGCGGTAAGCGGTGCCACCACCTGCTCCAGGTACTTCTTGGAAAGCCCCTGGCGCTCGGCGATGTCCTTCAAAGGCGCGCGCCCCTCGTCGTAGCGCGCCGCCAGATCCAGCATGACGCGCATGCCGTAGCGAGTTTTCGTCGAGATCTTCATATCGTTGCCGTTCCCTTCTTGACAATTCCATTTTCCAGTTTATATTAAAACCTAGCAAACTACTAGACTTAGATGGAACGGCTGCGGAACTCTCGGAGGAGCGAGCGGTGCCGAAAGCCCCATCGCAACGAGAACGAGGAACCGTGAGCCCCATGAAGCAGATCTACCTCGACCACGCCTCTACCACGCCGGTCCGCCCCGAGGTGGTGGAGGCCATGCTGCCGTACTTCACCGAGCAGTTCGGCAACCCCTCTTCCATCTACCCGCTCGGCCAAGACGCCTCCGACGCGGTGGCCGCCGCCCGCGAGACGCTGGCCGGCCTCATCGGCGCTGCGCCCCGCGAGGTGTACTTCACGAGCGGCGGCACCGAGTCCGATAACTGGGCCATCAAGGGCTTTGCCCGCGCGAACGCCGGCAAGGGCAAGCACCTCATCACGAGCGCCATCGAGCACCACGCGGTGCTGCACACCTGCGAGGCTCTGGAGAAGGAGGGCTTCGAGGTGACCTACCTTCCCGTGGACGAGCACGGGCTCGTACGCCCCGAGGACTTCGCCGTGGCCATCCGCCCCGACACCACGCTCGCCTCCATCATGTTCGCCAACAACGAGATCGGCACCATCGAGCCCATTGCCGAGCTGGCGGCCATCGCCCACGAGCACGGCGTGACCTTCCACACCGACGCGGTGCAGGCCTTCGCCCACGAGCCCATCGATGTGGCCGAGATGGGGATCGACATGCTGTCCGCCTCGTCCCACAAGATCTACGGGCCGAAGGGCGTGGGCCTGCTCTACATCCGCAAGGGCGTGAAGGTGGAAAACTTCATCGACGGCGGTCAGCAGGAGCGCGGCCGGCGCGGAAGCACCGAGAACGTGCCCGGCATCGTGGGCTTCGCGAAGGCGGCCGAGCTGGCCGCGGTCGACATGGCCGACGAGCACGACCGCCAGCTGGCCCTGCGCGACCATGCCATCCGCCGCATCTTGGACGAGATTCCCTCGGCGAAGCTGAACGGCAGCTGGGAGAGCCGCCTGGCCAACAACGTGAACTTCTCCTTCGAGTTCATCGAGGGCGAGGGCATGCTGCTGCAGCTGGCGGCGCGCGGCATCTGCGTGTCGTCGGGAAGCGCCTGCACCTCCGGCTCGCTGGATCCGAGCCACGTGCTTTTGGCCATCGGCCTGCCCCACGAGATCGCCCACGGCAGCCTGCGCATGACCATCGGCCGCGATACCACCCTGGAAGACGTGGACTTCGCCGTGGACTCTCTGAAGACCACGCTTCAGAACCTGCGCATGATGAGCCCGCTGTACGAGGACTTCCAGCGGGGCAAGGTGGACTCGGTCATCGAGCACTTCAAGGCCGACGGCTTCCCCTACGCGAACTAACGACTCTCAGACACGACCTTCAGAAAGGGAGAACACCCATGGCTATGAACTACTCCGACAAGGTGATGGAGCACTTCACGAACCCGCAGAACGTGGGCGAGATCGAGAACGCGAGCGGCTGCGGCACGGTGGGCAACGCCGTGTGCGGCGACATCATGCGCGTGTATCTGGATATCGACGAGAACAATGTCATTCAGGACGCGAAGTTCAAGACCTTCGGCTGCGGCGCGGCCATCGCCACGAGCTCCATGGCGACGGTGCTCGTGAAGGGCAAGACCGTGCAGGAGGCGCTCGAGGTGACGAACAAGGCCGTTATGGAGGCCTTGGACGGTCTGCCGCCGGTGAAGGTACACTGCTCGCTTCTGGCTGAGGAGGCCATCCACGCGGCGCTTTGGGACTACGCCGAGAAGAACGGTATCGAGATCGAGGGCCTGGAGAAGCCGGTGAGCGACATCTCCGAGCACGACCACCATCATGGCGGCGAGGACGACGAGGACTAGCCTCGCCTGTCGCGATTACCCCGCGCTCCTGCGGCCCCTCCTCGGAGGGGCCGCTTCGCGTTTTGGCTCCTAGGCGGCCGCCACGACGATGGTGTTCGTGGCACCGTCGCCGGTGCACGTCTGCAGGATGACGGACTCCCCGTAGCCGGTCACCCGGCCCGCGATGGCCTTCCAGGTGGCGGTTACCTCCACGGCGAAGACCTCGCGCACGGTGTAGGTGCGGCTGGCCCCGGCGCTGTCGGTGAGGCCGACGGCATCGCCGGGCCTGAGATCCTTCACGGCGGCGAAGGCCCCCGGGTTGTGGCCGACGAAGTAGCCCCAGCTGCCGTCGTCGGTGGCATCGGAGCCGAGCCACAGGCCCGCTCCCGTATCGGGCGTGGTGCCTCCGCGCACATCGCGATAGGGGATGGCCGTCCCCGCCACGGAGAGCGTGCGGGGCGCCGGCGTGCCGTGGGCGGGAGGTGCGGCTCCCTCGGAGGGCGCTGGCGGAACATCTTCGGGCGGGGAGGGCTCCGCCAGCTCGGCTGCGGCCGCGCTCCCTTTCTCGGGTGCCGGCTCGCGGCGCTCCTCGGCGGCATCGCCTGCGGGAGGCGCCGCGCCGGCTTCATCGGCTTCATCGGATGCCCCGTTGCGCGCGGGGGACTCGGCGGCCTTCGCGCCTCCTGCACGGCCTCCGGTTTCCGGCGCGCTCTCGGTTCGTGCGGCTTCCTCCGCCGGGCCGCGCCCCTGCTCCTCGCACTCGTCCGTCCCGTCCTCCGCATCGGCCGCCTCCGGGTCGCCCCGCCTTCCGGCCGCCGCGCGCAGCTCGCCCTCGAGGGCGGCTCGCCGTACCCCGGCCGCGGCTTGCCGTGCTTCGACGGCGACATCGGCCAGGCCGCAGCCGAGCGCCGTGCCCAGATCAGATCCCGCTGCGACGCTCTCCCCGCACCTGGCGACGGCCTCTACGCCTGCCGCTGGCTCCCCGTCGACGGCCCAGGCAAGGGTGGCCGACGTTCCCAGGCCGAGCGCAAGCGCGGCAGACGTTGCGATAATGACTTCCCTCGGCGCCTTCCCCATAGCCCCTCCTCTCCTTGGGAGATGAGGGGCGCACGGCCCCGAGGGGCCTTGGCGGCTCCCTTCCCTCATCTCAATAGCGAATGTTTGTTCGCATTTTAACGCCCTCCGATGGAAAAGTAAAGGGAAAAGGTCGGAATTACCGCCCGAGTTTTTCCCATGCGCAAAGTCGGTGACGGTTCCGATTTCTCCCGCGCCGCGCGCCCTTCCATCCACTATCATGATGATGAGAGAGAACGGGACCTAAGGGAGTGCGCATGGCGGACGAGGGCAGGAAGTACTGGCTATCGGTGGTGGCCTTCCTCGTCGTCTTCGTGGCCGTGGTGGTTACCTTCTCCATGTTCATGCAGCAGACGAGCAACCGCATCGTGGCCCAGACGAGCCAGTACGTCACCGACGCCACCAACCAGACGGCCAAGCTCGTGGGCACGTTCATGCAGAACACCCAGAAGGACATCGAGGCCATCGCCGCCCTCGCGTCGGAGTCGCCGGATGCGGCGGCCGCCGCCACGAGCGAGGAGTGGCTGCGCGACATCGGGGCCATCTCCCCCTTCGACTCCATCGACTTCGTCGACGCTGACGGCATGCAGCACTCGCCGGGCCGCGACGCGGTGAACGTGAGCGACCGCGCCTACTACCAGCAGGCCATGGCGGGCGAGTCGGGCATCGAGTGCATCTTCAACACGCGGCTCACCCACGAGAACCTCATCTACTTCTACGCCCCGGTGCGGGAGGGCGCCGACGGCCCCGTCATCGGGCTCCTTTTGGCCCACTACGACGAGGGGCGCCTGAACGAGCTGCTGCAGAACAGCTTCTTCGGCTACGAGTCCCACGTGCTCCTGTGTCTGCCCACCGGCGAGGTGGTAGCCGCCTCCGACGGGTCCATGGTGGGCACGAACCTCGTGGAGGACCTCGCCGCCGACGGCGGGGTCGCCAACGCCGAGGGCCTGAGGCGCGCCCTGTCCGGCGGCGAGAGCGTGGCCTTCACCTACAACGGCACCGAGGGCGTCGGGTCGGCCTGCGTCACCAACGTGCCCGGCCTCGACTGGGCCATCCTGGAGACCTTCCCCTCGGCGGCCACCGGTCAGATGATCGATGCGGCCAACGAGGGCGGCTGGAGCGCGCTGTTCGTCATCGTGGCGGTGTTCGTCGTGGTCATCGTGGGCATCGTGGTCTACAACAGCCGCCGCCACCGCCGGCTCACCCGATCTATGAAGGACCGCATCGACGTGCAGGCCGGCGTGGGCAAGCTGACCGAGCGCTTGGTGCTCATCGACTTCGGCACCGGCCGCTTCCGCTACATGAGCGGGCCTGCTACCCCGAACGACCCCTACGCGCTGGAGGGCACTTACCAGCAGATGGTGGACCGTTTGGAGGGCCTGGTGGTGGGCGACGAGGCGAAGCGGGAGGTGGTGGAGCGCTTCTCGCAGGCGGCCATCGTGGACGCCATGCCGCCCGGGGTGGACAACCTGGGTTTCGAGTACCAGTTCAACCGCGGAGGCGATTTGAAGTGGGAGGACGTGAACCTCATCTGCGTGGAGCGCGACGAGTGGGGCCGTGCGGTGCGCCTCGTGTACACCACCCAGGACGTCACCGTCATGAAGGCCCGCGAGAAGCAGATGCAGCAGGCCATGGAGGACTCCTACCGCGCGGCGGTGGCGGCCAACAACGCCAAGAGCGACTTCCTCTCGCGCATGAGCCACGACATCCGCACGCCCATGAACGCCATCATCGGCATGACCGAGCTCGCGCGCATGAGCGAGGACGACCCGGCGCGGGTGGACGACTGCCTGGCCAAGATCACCCTGTCGAGCAACCACCTGCTCGGGCTCATCAACGAGGTCCTCGACCTGTCCATGATCGAGAACGGCCGGCTCGTGCTCACCATGGGCGCGGTCGACCTGCGGGAGCTGGCCGCCGAGATGGAGACCATATTCGGCCCGCGCTGCGAGGAGTGCTCCATCAGCTTCGCGGTGGAGCTTGACGCCGTGGCCCACCCGGTGGTGGAGGCCGACGGGCTGCGCTTGCAGCAGGTGTTCATGAACCTGCTCGGCAACGCTGTGAAGTTCACCGGCCCGGGCGGTGCGGTGAAGGCGCGCATCCGCGAGCAGGCCGGACGCATCGAGGGCACGAGCGACTACGAGCTCGTGTTCTGCGACACCGGCTGCGGCATGGCCCCCGAGTTCATCGAGCACGTCTTCGAGCCCTTCTCCCGCGAGCACGACTCGCGCACCGAGCGCGTGGAGGGAACGGGCCTCGGCCTTTCCATCGTGCAGAGCATCGTGACGCTCATGGGCGGCACCATCGAGGTGCAGAGCGTGCCTAACGCGGGCACCACCTTCACCGTGCACCTGAACCTGCGCCACGGGGCCGTCGAGCCGGAGGCGCCCTGCGAGCCGGAGGCCCCTGAAGCCGGGCAGGACGGCCCGCTGCCGGCGGCTTGCGTGCTGCTCGTGGAGGACAACGAGCTCAACAGCGAGATCGCCGTGGCGCTGCTGGAGTCGCTCGGGCTCGCCGTGGAATGCGCCTTCGACGGGCGCGAGGCGCTCGAGATGCTCGACGCCGCCGAGCCGGGGCACTTCGACGTGGTGCTCATGGACATCCAGATGCCGGTGATGAACGGCCTGGAGGCCACCCGCGCCATCCGCGCGAGCGAGCGGGTCGATTTGCGCGCGCTGCCCGTGGTGGTGCTGTCGGCCAACGCGTTCGCCGAGGACGTGCAGGAGTCCAAGCGCGCCGGCGCCGACGACCACCTCTCCAAGCCCATCAGCGTGAAGGATCTGGCCGCCACCCTCCGCGGCGTTCTCGGCTAGGACCGCCCCGGCCCGCCCGGGGCGACGGCTCGCGCGCGGGCGCCCTCCGCGGCGTTCTCGGCTAGGGCCGCCCCGGCCCGCCCGGGGCGACGGCTCGCGAGCCGCCACCCTCCGCGGCGTTCTCGGCCGTGCCGACTCTTCCCAGTGTTAAGATAGCCTGCACGCGAAAAACCCCGAGGGAGCGGCGGCGTCATTGGCCGCGCGCATCCGGAGAGGAGGGCCCGCCAGCCATGGCCAAGGGAACCTTCGGCGTCACGACGCCCATCTACTACATCAACGCCGCGCCGCATCTGGGCACCGCCTACACCACGGTGGCCGCCGACACCATCTGCCGCTACCAGCGCATGAACGGCTACGACGTGTCGTTCGTCACCGGCACCGACGAGCACGGCCAGAAAATCGCCGAGACCGCCGAGAAGAACGGCATGACGCCCCAGGCCTGGTGCGACCACTTGGCCCCGGCCTTCACCGATGCCTGGGAGCTTCTGGGCATCGACTACACCAACTTCGTGCGCACCACCGAGGAGCGCCAGACCCGCGCCGTGCAGAAGCTCTGGTGCGAGCTGCACGATAAGGGCTGGCTGTACAAGAGCGCGTATGAGGGCTGGTACTGCATCCACGAGGAGACCTACTACGCCGAGAGCGATCTGGAGAAGAACGACGAGGGCGAGTTTGTCTGCCCCGACTGCAAGCGCCCCGTGCGCCGCGCCTCGGGCGAGGAGAACTGGTTCTTCAAGCTCTCGGAGTTCCAGGATAAGCTTCTGGCCTTCTACGACGAGCACCCCGACTTCATCCGCCCCGAGAGCCGCCGCAACGAGATCGTCTCCTTCGTGAAGGGCGGTCTGCAGGATCTGTCCATCTCGCGCTCCAGCTTCGACTGGGGCATTCCCGTGCCCTTCGACGAGGGCCACGTGTTCTACGTGTGGGCCGACGCCCTTATCGCGTATCTCACCGGCATCGGGTACGGCGACCCCGAGCGCGAGGCCGAGTTCGACCGCCGTTGGCCCATCCAGTACCACTTCGTGGGCAAGGACATCACGCGCTTCCACTGCGTCATCTGGCCGGCCATGCTCATGGCCGCCGACATGCCCATCACCCACACGGTGTTCGGCCACGGCTTTCTGCTCACCAAGGGCGAGAAGATGTCGAAGTCGAAGGGCAACGGCCTCATGCCCGCCGACCTGGTGCGCGTGTTCGGCGTGGACGCCTACCGCTACTACTTCATGAGCGACGTGCAGTTCGGCCACGACGGGGCCATCTCCATGGAGCGCATGGTGCAGGTGTACAACGCCGACTTGGCCAACACCTGGGGAAACCTCGTGTCCCGCGTGACCAACATGACTCAGAAGTATTTCGAGGGCCGCGTGCCCGAGGCTCCTGCCGGCGCCGAGGACAACCCCCTGCGCGAGATCGCCGATACGCTGTACGCGGAATACGACGCCTGCATGGCCGAGGTGGACTTCACCGGGGCCGCGGCCGCCGTGCAGAAGCTCGCGGGCCGCGTGAACCTGTACGTGGAGGAGAGCGCGCCCTGGGCGCTGGCGAAGGATCCCGCGAAGGCCGACGAGCTGGCGGCGGTGCTGTACAACTGCCTGGAGGCCATCCGCATCATCGCGCTGTACATGGCGCCGTTCATGCCCAGCACCTCTGCCGAGGTGTTCCGCCGTCTGGGCCTGGGCGACATCGCGGCGGTGACCGACATCCAGGAGGCCACGGCCTGGGGGCAGCTGCCCGCCAGCGTGGCCGTGGAGGTGGGAGAGCCTCTCTTCCCGCGCCTGGACGTGGACAACCTGCCGGAACTGTAGGCGGCCGGAAGGAGGGCGCTGTGGGCAACGACGAGCCGATATTCTACGACGCGAAGTTTCGCCAGAAGCGCAAGGGCGGCAAGTGGCGCGAGGTGGAAGCGCCTGCGCTGGAAGGACCCGTGGCCGACACCCACGCGCACCTGCAGATGCTCGCCGATCCGGCCTTGGAGCTGGCCCGGGCGGCTGCCCATAACGTGCGCTTCGTGGAGACCATCGTGGATCCGGCTGACGACGGCTTCGCCACCTTCGACGCGCTGCCCGGCTGGCTCATGGAGGCCTCCCGCGTGCTGCGGGCGATAACGGCTGCGAGCGAGGGGGCAGACGGGCCCGCGGAGGCGGCGGGTGCCGGTGCCGCGCGCGAGCCCTGGGCGGCGCTGCCGGCGGTGCGTATCGCCGCGGGCGTGCACCCGCACAACGCCAAGGGCTACACGCCCGCCGTGGCTCGCGCCCTGCGGGAGCATCTGCACGACCGCCGCGTGAGCGCCGTGGGTGAAATCGGGCTCGACTACCACTACGACCTGTCGCCGCGCGAGGTGCAGCGCGAGGTGTTCCGCGCCCAGATCCGCCTGGCCAAGGAGGCGGGGCTGCCCGTGTGCCTGCATCTGCGCGAGGCTCACGACGACGGGTTCGCCATCCTCTCCGAGGAGGGCTTCCCCGAGGCCGGCACGCTGCTGCACTGCTTCAACCTGGATGCGGCCGAGGTGGCGCGGTGGGTGGAGGCGGGCTGCTTCATCGCCTTCGGGGGACCGGTCACCTTCAAGCGCGCCGACGAGGTGCGCGAGGCCGCCGCCATCGTGCCGGCAGATCGCCTGCTCACCGAGACCGATTCGCCCTACATGACGCCCGAGCCCCTGCGCGGCACTCATTGCGGGCCGGCTCACACCGTGTTCACCGCCGCCAAGCTCTGCGAGGTTCGCGGGGCCGATACGCCAAAGGCCCGCGCCGCGTTGCTGGCCCAGCTGTACGCCAACGCCCTGGCCCTGCTCGACCGCGCGCCCACCGCGTGGCAGCGCGAGGAGGCGGCCCGGGGCGGAGAGGAAGTGTCCCATGCATAGAGTCATCCTGCACGGATCGTGCCGCGCCGACGGGCGCAGCGCCGCGCTCGCCGACGAGCTGTTCAACGCCTGCATCGAGGAGTGCCCGGAAGACGGCGTGTCCATCGTGTCGGTGTCCTCCACCGAGGTGCGCCCATGCACCGGCTGCGACGCGTGCCGCGCCGTGTCGGAAGAGCCCATCCACGTGTTCCAGGAGGGCGACCCCCTGCTGCCCCAGGAGGCGGTCGTGGAATCCGAGGCGCTTTTCCACCACTGCGTGATCGACGACGACATGAACGAGGTGCGCAAGCACCTGGACGCGGCCGACGAGCTCATCGTAGTGTGCCCGGTGTACTTCGCCGGCGCCCCCGCCCAGATGAAGGCGCTGCTCGATCGTTTGCAGCCCTACTACTTCACCGATCTGCGCACCTACCCCAAGCGCCCGGCGGTCATCCACGTGGTGGGCGCCGGCGGCGACCCCCACGGCTTCGAGCCGCTCATCGGCACGGTGCGCTCGGCGCTTTCCGTGGCCGGCTTCTCCGTGGAGCTCGTGCTCGATTGGGTGGGGAAGATCCGCGCCGACGGCGAGATCACCGCCGATGCCGAGGAGTACCCGCTGCCCCCGGTGGGCGGCTTCGGTGCCCTCGGCTGGGACGGCGAGCTCGCGGACGACGGGTTTGCGGGCGACGGTGCCGATGGCGATAGCGGCGAGCGCGGCGGCGAGCTCGGCGGGGCGGCCTCCTGCGATGCGGCGGACGAGTGGGAGCCGGAGGGCGACCCCGTCGCTTTCGTGGACTTCGCAGATGAGGACTTCGCCGCCTTCGAGGAGGATGGCGGTTGGGACGACCCCGGCGAGCCGGGTGCGTCCGAGGCTCCGAGCGCGTCTGGCGCCCCCGGTCCTCGCAAGCGCCCCCAGCTGTCGGTTGCCGCCCCGGCGACGAAGCCGAAGGAGGCCCCGGCCCGCGGCGGCCGTTCCGGCAAGGGCGGCGCGGGCGGCAAAGGAGGCGCTGGCGCCTCTCGCGGAGGCCGCAAGGGCACGGGCAAGGGAGGCCCGGCCTATGGCAAGAAGAACACCAAGAAGAAGGGCAACGGCCGTGGCGGTCACCGATAGCTACGCCGCGGGGAAGGACCGCCTCTCGCCGCTTTCCACGCCGGCTGCTACCCGTGCGGTGCTTGATGCCCACGGCATCGGCACCAAGTACACGCTCGGGCAGAACTTCCTCGTGAACGACGACGTGCTGAGAAAGATCATCGCCCTGGCCGAGGTGGGTCCCGCCGACCGCATCCTGGAGGTGGGCCCGGGCATCGGCACGCTCACCATCGCCTTGCTCAAGCACGCCGCAAGCGTGGTGGCCGTCGAGCGCGACCCCGACCTGCCCGCCGTGCTCGCCGACACCCTCTACCCCTGGCGCGAGAAGTTCGCCCTCATCGAAAAGGACGCCCTGGATGTGACGCGGGTGGACATTGCTGCAGCAACGGAAGAGCTCGGCGGAGGCGCGGGATGCCCTGACCGAGCGAGTTCCGCAGCGACGGGAAATGCCCAGTGGGCATTTCCCCAAAGCGAGGACTGCTTGAGCGAATCAGGGTATTCCGTGCCTCCGTCCCCGGGCGAGCCCTTCCCCAACAAGCTCGTCGCCAACCTCCCTTACGCCGTGGCGGCCACGGTGGTTCTCGACTACTTCCAGAACTTCCCCAGCTTGGATTCCGCCACCGTCATGGTGCAGAAGGAGGTGGCCGATCGCATGGCCGCCCAGGTGGGCACCAAGAACTACGGCGCCTACACGGTGAAACTCGGCCTGTACGCCGAGCCGGTCGGCCGTTTCGCCGTGGGGCCGGGCAACTTCTTCCCGCCGCCGCGCGTCGATTCCGCCGTCATCCGCCTGAACCGCCGAACACCCCTCATGGCCGACGGCGCCCCGGCCTCGCCGGTGCTCGTGGCGGCTGCGTGCCTCATGGCCGACGCCGCCTTCGCCAACCGTCGCAAAACGCTGGCGAACTCCTGCAAGACGTATTTCTCCGGCCGTGGCTCCGTTTCCCTGCCCGACGGCTGCGCCCTCGAAGGCGCCCGGGTGGCCGTCGCGTTGCCCTCCCTTTTCGAGGCTGCCTCCATCGACCCCCGCCGCCGCGGCGAGACCCTTTCCCATCAGGAGTTCCTCGCCCTCGGGCAGGCTCTCGTCGCAGCGGGCGCCTAGGGCCATCTTCGCCAGCCATCCGAGGCCGGGCCCTTATGTCCATCAGGTGCGCTTCGCGGGCGGCACCTTTCGGCTGCGGCCGCGGCTGCGCTACAATAAAGCGCTTACCAAGTCCGGGGCGGCCCATGGCTGAGCTCGGCGATCCGATGCATTGACGGGGAAGGATGGGCGCCGTGGACACGCAGACGACGCAGACGACCGAGAAGAAGAAGGGCGGCGCCAAGCGCCTGGCCGTGGCGGCTGTGGCGCTGGTGGCGCTTGTGGCCGTGGGTATCGTCCTCGCCGTGACGGCGGCCAACACCGAGCGCCCCGATTACTCGGGTCTGGCGGTGGAGGCCGAGCCCACGCGCCCCCAGGCCCCGGAGCCCAAGGAGGAGGAAGAGGAGGAGGAAACTCCCGCGCCGGCGCCTGCCGCCGCCGATGCCGCCGACGAGGAGGTGCGGCCTCTGGCCTGCCCCTCCGAGAACGGCGCGCTGCACGTGGACGGCTCCCAGCTTGTGGACGAGTCGGGTAATCCGGTGCAGCTGCGGGGCGTTTCCACCCACGGCCTCGCCTGGTACCCCGAGTACGCGAACCAGGACCTCTTCACCGAGCTTCGCCAGGACTGGGGCGCCAACGTGGTGCGCCTGGCGGTGTATTCCGACGAGGAGGGCGGCTACGCCACCGACGGCAACCGCGTGCAGATGAACAAGCTCGTGCTCGACGCCGCCAAGGAGGCCACCGAGGCCGACATGTACGTGGTCATCGACTGGCACATCCTGTCTGATGCGAACCCCAAGAAGCACGCCTGGGCCGCCAAGGAGTTCTTCAAGCTGATGTCCGCGCGCCTGGCCGATTACGACAATATCATCTACGAGATCTGCAACGAGCCCAACGGCAGCACCTCGTGGAAGGACATCAGGGACTACGCCAACGAGGTCATCCCCCTCATCCGCGCCAACGACTCCGACGCTGTGGTGGTCGTGGGCACGCCCACCTGGTCCCAGGACGTGGAGGCCGCCGCGGCCGACCCGCTGTCCCAGGCCAACGTCATGTACGCGATGCACTTCTACGCCGCCACCCATCAGGGCGATATGCGCGACCGCTTGCGCGCGGCCGTGGAAGGCGGGCTGCCCGTGTTCGTCACCGAGTTCGGCATCTGCGAGTCGTCGGGCTCCGGGGTCATCGACTACGAGTCGGCCGACGAGTGGCTGGCCCTCATGGACGAGCTCAACGTGAGCTACATCTGCTGGAACCTGTCCAACAAGAACGAGACGGCGGCTCTGTTCAAGCCGGAGGTGTCCAAGACCTCGGGCTTCACCCTCGACGACTTGAGCGAGGAGGGTCTCTGGCTCGTGGACGCGCTGCGCGGCCCCGGCTTCGACCGCAAGGAGGTGCAGCTGGCCCGCGCCGACAAGAAACCGAACACCACGGGCTCGGCCATGATGGCGTTCTCGAGCGACACTATCCAGTGGCAGCTGAACGTGACCGAGACGTGGGAGGAGGACGGCCGCACCTTCTTCAAGTACGAGATGGCCGGCAGCAACTACAGCGCCGCCACGAAGAAGTGGTCGGTGACCATCCCCTTCAACGCCGATGTGCAGCTGGAGGACAGCTGGAACTGCGTGGCGAGTGCGGCGGCCAACGAGCTGACGGTCTCCAATGACAAGAGCAACGGCAAGGTGGGCGCCGGTGACACCGTGGAGGGCATCGGCTTCATCGTGAGCGGCCCCTCCAAGCTGGCCGTCGTGGATCTGTAGCCCGACACCGGCCTTTCTCGCGGCTGCCGCTCCCGCCCCCCCCCGCCTCTTCGGGCCGGGTCTGCCGTGCTGGCGGATGGGTCCAGACCGGGAGCCCCGGCGCCGGCAGGCGGATTGGGCTGGGAACCGCGCCGTCGGCAGGCGGATTGGTTGGGAATCACGGCGCCGACGGGCGGATTGGTCGGGAATCGTGCCGCTGACGGACGGATTGGTCGGGGATCGCGCCGCTGACGGACGGGTTGGGCCAAGAGCCGCGGCGTCGGCAGGCGAGTTGGGCCAAGAGCTGCGGCGCTGGTAGACGGAAAGTCGCCATTTCGCGCGGGGATTGCGAAAACAGGCCACTGAATTGCGAAAAGTCGCCGTGGAAGCAGCCCCTCTTGCGGGTGCATGGCTGACAGTTCTTTTCTCTGTGGCTTCCATCAGGTGAAACTCGTGGACATTCTGGGGAAGGGGTGTCTCTGCGGTTTCTTCCGGGTGCATAGAGGCATCCTTCGGGCGACTTTTCGCAATTCAGCGGCGTGTTTTCGCAGGGCAACCTGGCCGAGATGAGGTTATATTGTGGATCGCCCGTGGAGACAGGGTTTCACCTGTCTGCGCAAGATTCCGAAACAAAGATTTGATCAGGTAAAACGTCGAAGTTTGCCAGAGCTCCCGTATCGACCGCGACTCAAGTGCGACGCTGTGGGGACTGGGCTGGGAATCCCGTTTGCTATAGTGCGCGTCCCGCCGTCATCATGGAAGGAGCACCATGCGCGCTGTCCTCTTCGGCCGCTCCGCGGTCGCCCACTGGCTTACGGCAGACAGGCCGCCGGATGCGCGACGCATGGACGGCGGCTGCCTCGAGCGATGCAACCCGAGCGTGCGCACCGTCGCCCGCATCTCGATGGAGCTGCCGCATATCCCCGAGCCCTACCATTGCCTTGTGCCGGGACGGTATCGGCGGCTCTCGGACAAGGTGGTGCTCCATATCTCGCAGCGCCGCTACGCAAAAGGCGACTTCTCGCACATCGCCCCCGGCGTGTTCGCAGCGTGCCCCGAACTGGCGTTGGCGCAGCTGGCTCCCTCGGCGACCCTGTGCGAGCTGATCACCGTGGCTTCGGCGCTGTGCGGAACGTTCTGCTTCCGGGCTGATGCGGAAGGGGGTCTCGGGCATCGTAGCCCCCTGACCTCCAAGCGTCGGATCGCGGCCTTCGTCTCCAGGCACGCTGGGCTGAAAGGCGTGAAGGCTCTGAGGCGCGCGCTGCCGCATATTGTGGAGCGAGCGGCCTCGCCACCGGAGATATTCCTGCTCATGGTGCTGGGCCTCCCGCGCCTGCACGGGGGTTACGGATTGCTCGGCGGCCGGGCGAATCGCCGCATGAGGCTCGGGCGCGGCGCGCGGGCCATTGCGGGACGTGAGACCATCGTCCCCGACGTGCACTGGCCCGACGAGGGGGTGGTGCTGGAGTACGACTCCAATGCCGAGCATTTGACTCCGGCGCAAGTGACGCGCGACTCCAAGAAGCGCCTCGCCTATGCGAGCAGAGGGCTCAAGGTTCTCACGGTGACCGCAAGGCAGCTCTACGACGCGGCGAGCATGAGACATGTGGCGAAGGAATTGTCGCGAGGTCTCGGGCGCACCCTGCGCATCAGGGGCAACAGCTTCGACGCCAAGCACGCCGCCCTGTACGAGACGGCTTTCTGTTTGAATGCCTACCGCCGCGTCGCGGGCTCCGAGCGGCTTGCCGAAAGCTAGTGCCTCATGGCGACGGAAAGTCGCCCTCGGGAGGGCGGGAGTTGCGAATCGCGCCGCTCGATGACGGAAAGTCGCCCTTTGGCGGCTGAGGATCGGGCCGCGATAGGTGAGGGGCCTCGCTATGTGGCGCTTTTGCGGGGGTTCATCGCTCGGCCAGGGGTCTGACGGCGCGATGGGGGCGACTTTCCGTTGTCGGGTGGCGTTTTTCGGGCACCAAACCGAAAAATGGCGACTTTCCGTCGTGGAGTGCCAGCTGCGGGCAAGGGCAGCCGATGGCGGCGTAAACGGCGGAGACGGCCGCGCGGCGACAGGAAGGAGCGTTTAGTGTTAGCATGCTCGATGATCGATTTGAAGCAGCGGGGCGGAAGGCGTCCGCGTCCCGTGGCGGGGAAGGAAGGCTCTATGGTGACGGTGCGGCTGGCAACGGCGGCGGATGCGGCGGGGGTGCTCTCCGTGTACGCGCCCTATATCGAGGAGACGGCCGTCACGTTCGAGACCGCGGTACCCTCGCCGGCTGAGTTTGCCGCGCGCATGGACGAGGTCGTCGGGCGCTACCCGTATCTCGTGGTCGAAGAGGGCGGTTCCATCGTCGGCTTCGCCTACGCGCATCGGTTGGGCGAGCGGGCGGCCTTCGCCTGGAACGTGGAGCTCTCGGTGTACTTTGCGCCGGGCCAGACGGGCCGGGGGCGGGGCAGCGTGCTGTTCTGGGCGCTTATCGACCTTTTGTCCCAGCAGGGCGTGCGCAACGCCTACAGCCTGATCACGATGCCCAACGAGGCGAGCCGCCGTCTGCACGCGAAGCTCGGATTCGAGCTGATGGGCATCCAGCGCCAGGCGGGCTTCAAGCAGGGCCGCTGGCACGATGTGGCGTGGCTGCGCAAGGCCATCGGGCCGTTCGGCGACGAGCCGCGGCCGGTGGTGCCGCTGGACGAGCTCGATGCGACGGCGGTGCGCGAGGTGCTCGGCGCGGCCGAGGCGGCCATGAACGCCGAGAACGCGGATGCGGGGAAGGGGGCGCGCTGATGGAAGTGCGGGAAGATGCGCTGGCGCAGGCGCGCGACGTGCTGGCGGAGCACTTCGGCTACCGGAACTTCCGCCCTGGCCAGGAGGCGGTGGTGAGCGCCGTGCTCGCCGGCCGCGATGCGCTGGCGGTGATGCCCACAGGCGCGGGCAAGTCGATCTGCTACCAGGTGCCGGCGGTGGTGCTGCCGGGGCTGACCGTGGTGGTGAGTCCGCTCGTGTCGCTCATGGCCGACCAAGTGCGCAGCTTGAAGGCAGCCGGCGTGCGCGGGGCGTACCTGAACTCCACTCTCACGCCGGCCCAGCAGTCCGAGGTGCTCGCCCGGGCGCGGGCCGGGGCCTACGACCTCATGTACGTGGCGCCCGAGCGCCTGGCCGACCCGCGTTTCGCGGAATTCGCCGCGAGTGCGGCCATTCCCTTCCTGGCGGTGGACGAGGCCCACTGCGTGTCCCAGTGGGGCCAGGATTTCCGGCCGTCGTACCTGGCCATCGGCGACTTCATCGCGGCGTTGCCCGCCCGTCCCGTGGTGGCGGCCCTTACGGCCACGGCCACCGAGCGTGTGCGGGCCGATATCGTGCGCCTCCTGCAGCTGCGCGACCCCGCGTGCACCGTGACCGGCTTCGACCGGCCGAACCTGCACTTCTCGGTGGAGCGCTGCGAGGCCAAGCGCAAGCTGGCACGGCTCGATGCTTTCATCGACGAGCGCCGCGCCGAGAGCGGCATCGTGTACTGCGGCAAGCGGGCCTGCGTGGAAGAGGTGTGCGACCACCTGCGGGAGCGCGGCATCGCGGCCACGCGCTACCATGCGGGGCTGGCTGCCGACGAGCGCGAGCGCAACCAGCGGGCCTTCGTGAACGACGCCGCGCCGGTGATGGTGGCCACGAACGCCTTCGGCATGGGCATCGACAAGTCGAACGTCAGCTACGTGGTGCACTACAACATGCCCGGCTCGGTGGAGGCCTACTACCAGGAAGCGGGCCGCGCTGGCCGAGACGGCAGTCCGGCCGAGTGCCTGCTTCTGTGGTGCGACGGCGACATCGCCACGGGCCGTTTCTTCATCGAGCAGGAATCGACCAACGAGGCGCTTACGCCCGAGGAGGCCGAAGTGGTGCGCGCCGGGCGCCGCCGCATGCTGGAGGCCATGGTGGGCTTTGGCTACACCACCGACTGCCTGCGCCGCTACCTGCTCCGCTACTTCGGGGAAGGGGAGGGTGAGGCTCCCTTGCAGCCGGCTCGCTGCTGCTCGAACTGCGATGGCGATATGGAAGTGGTCGACGTGACCGCCGAGGCGCGGGCGGTCATGCGCTGCGTGCACGAGCTGCGCGGCCGCTTCGGCAAGACCGTTGTGGTGGACGTGCTGCGCGGTGCCGATACCGAGGCCATCCGCTCCCGCGGGCTTACCGCGGCGACCGCCTACGGCAGCTGCGCGGCTCATCGCGCCCTGCTGATGGAGGTGGTGGAACTGCTTGCCGCCGGCGACTACCTGGCCATCACCGAGGGGAAGTATCCGGTGGTGTGCGCGGGCGGCCGCTACCGCGAGGCGGCCCGCAACGATTTCCAGCTGCTCATGAAGCGCCTGCCCTCGAAGGCGCAGCGCCTGGCCGGGCCGCGGGCGGCGCAGAGCGCGGGGGCGTCCGATTTGGATGCGTCCGGGCAGGCCCTGTTCGAGCGCCTGCGCGATCTGCGCAAGCGCCTTGCCGAGGCGGCCGACGTGCCGCCCTACGTGGTGTTCAGCAACGCCACGCTCACGGCCATGGCCGCCGCGCGCCCCGCCACCGAGAGCGCTTTCCTCGACGTGCCCGGTGTGGGCCAGAAGAAGCTGGAAACCTACGGCGAGGCCTTCCTCGCCGAGATCGCCGCCTTCCAGGAGGAGGGGTAGGGGATTCGGCGGCATCCCTTCGCCCGGCCGTGCCCTCAGCGGGCGGCGCCCCTTCGCCTGCCCCAGCCGGGCACGGCGGCCGACCCGGATGGCGCTTCCCCGTTACATCCTTGTTTCTAAGCGAATTGCTGAGCGCGGGGCTCTCGTTTCGCGGTAGCATGGGTGCCATCAATTTCGAGGTAAAGGAGCGTCATGACCAAGATTCAGATGACTACGCCGCTGGTGGAGATGGACGGCGACGAGATGACCCGCATCATCTGGCAGATGATCAAAGACGAGCTGATCTGCCCCTTCGTCGACTTGAAGACCGAGTACTACGATCTGGGCCTGGAGAACCGCAACGCCACCGATGATATGGTCACTATCGAGTCGGCTGAGGCCACCAAGCGCCTCGGCGTGGCCGTGAAGTGCGCCACTATCACGCCGAATGCCGCGCGCATGGACGAGTACGACCTGAAGGAGATGTGGAAGAGCCCCAACGGCACCATCCGCGCCATGCTGGACGGCACGGTGTTCCGTACCCCCATCATCGTGAAGGGCATCGAGCCCTGCGTGCGCAACTGGACGCGCCCCATCACCATCGCCCGCCATGCCTACGGCGACGTGTACAAGAACGCCGAGATTCGCGTGCCCGGCCCCGGCAAGGTGGAGCTCGTCTACACCGGCGACGACGGCACCGAGATTCGCGAGCTCGTGTTCCAGTACGAGGGCGCCGGCGTGGCCCAGGGCATGCACAACCTGGACGCCTCCATCGCGAGCTTCGCCATGAGCTGCTTCGAGTACGCCCTCGACACCAAGCAGGATCTGTGGTTCGCTACGAAGGACACCATCTCCAAGAAGTACGACCACCGCTTCAAGGACATCTTCCAGGAGATCTACGACGACCGGTACGCCGCCCGCTTCGAGGAGGCCGGCATCGAGTACTTCTACACGCTCATCGACGATGCCGTGGCCCGCGTGATGAAGGCCGACGGCGGCTTCATCTGGGCTTGCAAGAACTACGACGGCGACGTGATGAGCGACATGGTGTCTTCCGCCTTCGGGTCGCTGGCCATGATGACCTCGGTGCTCGTGAGCCCCGCCGGTGTCTACGAGTACGAGGCCGCCCACGGCACCGTGCAGCGCCACTACTACAAGCACCTGGAGGGCAAGGAGACGTCCACGAACTCCGTGGCCACCATCTTCGCCTGGTCGGGCGCTCTGCGCAAGCGCGGCGAGCTGGACGAGCTGCCCGAGCTCGTGGCCTTCGCCGACCGCCTGGAGGCTGCTACCCTGGCCACCATCGAGGCCGGCGAGATGACCGGCGACCTGGCTCGCATCACGAGCCTGCCGAATCCCGTGACTCTCAGCACGGGCGAGTTCATCCAGGCTATCGCCCGCCGCCTGGCCTAAGACCCAAGGGCCCAGTTGCTGGGCCCTTGCTTCCCCTGTTTGGAAATCCTGCTTTTCTGGGACGAATCAGTTGGAAAATGTGAACTTTTGGGCACGAGAAAACTCCTAGCCTGACCTGCGAAAACCTAAAGAAACAGCAGATCAGAGCAGTGTACAGAAAAGCACATTTTCCAACGCTTCAGCACGCAAACGCCCCTGGTCGTGCCCTCCTGCGCCCCGCTACTTCGCGAGGGCGCAGGGGAGCACCTCCGGGTTCACGCAGGCCTCGGGCATGCGGCCGAGCACCACGTCGATGGCGTTTTGCGTGCAGCGGCGGCGCAATTCGGCGGCCGACTCCTCGGACCAGTAGGCCGCATGACTCGTGAGCACGGTGTGCGGCGCGCGCATGATGGCCGCATCGGCCGGCACGGGCTCGGTCTCGAACACGTCGATGCCCGCGCCCCAGAGTTTTCCCGCGCACAGGGCGGCCGCCACGGCGTCCAGATCCACCACGGCGCCGCGCGAGGTGTTCACCACCACCGCATCCTCCTTCATGAGCTTGAGGTTGTTGGCGTTCAGCAAATGGTGCGTGGCCGGCACGAGGGCCGTGTGGAAGCTCACGACGTCGGCCTCGCGTAGAAGCTCGTCCAGCTCGCGGTAGGGGTACCCCTCGGGCGTCAGGCTTCCCGGGTGTCCCTTATGGTCCCACACCACCACGGAAAAGCCGAGGCCCGCGGCCTTGCGCGCGCAGGCGCGCCCGATGTTGCCGTAGCCCACGATGCCGAAGGTGCGGCCGCGCACCTGGCCCAAGGGGCGGCGGCGGTGGAAGTCCCACACGCCAGCGCGCATGTCGGCATCGATCTCGTTGATGCGCCGCAGGCACGCGAGCGCAAGGGCGATGGCGTGGTCGCTTACCACCTCGGTGCCGTAGCCGGGCACGTTGCACACGGCCACGCCCGCCTCGCTGGCGGCCGCCACGTCGATGTTGTCCACCCCGGTGCCCGTCTTCGCTACCACTTTAAGCTGGGGCAGCGCCTCGAACACCTCGGCGGTGTAGCGCCCGTAGGAGGTGATGGCCCCGTCGGCCCCGCGCAGGTGCTCGACGATCTCATCCGGCGTGCGGGCGCGGCCGTCGTCGAAGCTCTCGAAGCGGATGCCGGCGGCCTCCACCATCTCCCGCTCGAACGCGCAGTCGTCGAAATCGAAATCCGACATCACGATGGTCGCCATAGGGCCTTCCTTTCACGCGACGCTGTTCCATTCGGTTGCCCATTGTAGCCCCCGCGCGGGTCTTTCGCGGCATTGGGCGGCGAACATCTCTATACTTACAGGCCCGGTCGTCAAACGGCGCCCTCGGAAGGCCCGGCCGCTATACCGCTTCTCGGCCCCGCCCGTCCAGGCGCCGCATCGGGGTGCAACCGTGCGGTACGAACAGATGGGAGACGACATGAAGAAGCTCGAGGGACGTGTGGCCATCGTGACGGGCGCCAGCTCTGGCGTGGGGCGCGGGCTGGCGAAGGTGCTGGCCGAGAACGGCGCGAAGATCTGCGCCTGCGCGCGCCGCGTGGAGAAGCTCGAGGAGCTGAAGGCGGAAGTGGAGGCCTTCGGCGGGGAAGTGCTGCCCGTGGCCTGCGACGTGACCGACATCGATCAGATCAACAACGTGGTCGAGCAGTGCGTCGAGCGCTTCGGCGGCATCGATATCCTCATCAACTGCGCCCAGGGCGCCATGCAGTACCGCGAGATCAACGACGTGGACGAGGCCTACACTCTGGAAGCCTTCGAGAGCGGCCCGCTCGCTTCCATGATGTTCATGAAGGCGTGCTTCCCCTACTTGAAGGAGAGCGGTCACGGGCGCATCATCAACACCGCCTCCGCGGCCGGTTACGACGGCAACGCGGGCTTCGGCGCCTACGGCATGGCCAAGGAGGCCATCCGCGCCATCACCCGCACGGCGGCCAACGAGTGGGGCCGCTACGGCATCACGGTGAACGTGTTTTTGCCTATCATCGCCACTGACTTCTTCCGCGAGACCCAAGCCGAGGCGTTGCGGAACCTGGAGTCGAAAACCCCGCTGGGCTATATCGGTACCACCGAAAAGGACTGTGCCCCGCTCATCGTGCTGCTCGTCAGCGACGAGGGCGGCTACTTTACCGGCCAGTCCTACATGGTAGACGGTGGCATCCACAAGCACTCGTAGGGCTGCCGCGCGGCTGTTCAGGCCGTGGCACGGAGGCATTTCAACGGCGAAGGGGCGCCCACACCGCAGGGTGCGCCCCTTCGCCGTTGGTGCGGGCGGGGCGGCGGCATCGTGAAGCATTACGCTCCCGTGGTCGGCAAGGCTCTTGAAGTGGCCTCCAAGCGGGGAATCCGTTAGGCGGTGTCGGTCTTCCCGCGACCGAAAAAAGTTGCGGGGCTTGACAATCGTGGTATGATATGGGGCTGTACTTGTACCGTCAGCACACGTGAGGAAGTTAGTCAATGGATTTGGCCAAGCAGGCAAAGATCGTCGATGGCATTCATGATACCTTGAATGATTTCGTCGGTCAACGACTGAAAGTGCGCGCCAACATGGGCCGCTCGAAGATCGTGGAGAGCGAAGGCGTGCTCACCCAGGTTCACCCGCAGCTGTTCATCATGGAGGTGGACCGCAAGCGCGGCCGCACCGCCCGTCAGTCCTACCAGTACGTGGACGTGCTCACCGGCATGGTGGAGCTGTCCCAGAACGGCGAGCCCCTGTTCGCCCCCTTTGTGGACGAGTCCATGGAGCTGATCGACTACGTTATGGAAGAGCGCGTGGTCTCTTAAGGGCAGCGCTTGACAACCGCCGCCAAATCGGGCAAACTACTGCCTTGCGCGAAAGCGCACACCTTCGTGGGGATGTAGCTCAGCTGGGAGAGCATCACGTTCGCAACGTGGGGGTCGTGGGTTCGAATCCCATCATCTCCACCACGGAAATGTAACGGCCTCGGGAATATCCCGGGGCCGTTTTGCATGGATTGTGCCCGCATCTGTGCCCGCACGCTATCGACCTTGCCCGCGTTTATACAATGCGCGACCGTCCTGCATTCGCTCATTTTCGCGAACTGACGTATGATGTACTCAAATCTGCAGTTATCAGCGTCGGTATTATTTGCCGGTCAGTGTGTAGCACTTCTCATATAGCTCTGAACTGGCGTTTTGGTTTTGCGAGAAGAATGAGGCTCGACGCCGAGGCCTTCGAGACGCTGATAACTGCAGATTTGGATACAAAATCGGGCAGTTCATTCAAAAGGGGATTGCGGGGAAGTATCTGCATGCGAGGAATGCTCAGGATGGATGTGCTTTGGAGCGGACAGTCTCTCATGCAGGGCTGCGTGTTTGATGCGAGAGAAAGGGAACGCTCGGTGGAGTTACCAGCAGATAAGAATCTCCTGCGGCAGCACTTCAGGATGCTCCGGGCCAAGTTGTCGGAAGGGGAGCGTCGGGCGGCGGATGCGGCTATTGCGGGGAGCATGGCGGCGTTGCCCGAGTTTGCGGAAGCCGACGGGGTGTTCACGTACCTGAGCTTTGGGGCTGAGGTGGATACGCGGGAGCTTATCGAACGGGCGTGGAGCTTGGGGAAGACCGTGGCCCTGCCGCGGGTGGTGCCCGGTACGCGCCAGATGCGGTGGTACGCGGTGGATTCCCTGGACTGCCTTGAGCGCAGCTCCTTCGGCGTGGAAGAGCCGCCAGCTGACCCGGCCCGCGAGGTGACGCCGCGCGACTTCCACACCCCTGTTGCCCTCGTGCCCGGGCTCGCCTTCGACCGCGAGGGCTACCGCCTCGGCTACGGCGGCGGCTTCTACGACACCTTCCTGCCCACGTTCCCCGGCACCTCCATGGGCCTCTGCCGCGCCGCCCAGCTCGCCGACCACCTCCCGCACGAGGACTATGACATGCCAGTGGACGAAGTGGTGACTGAGCACGGTTTGCGGGCACTTTCAAAAATCTCAAGCTGATTTTCGCAAAAAAACGAGTTTGGTAGGGTTTGCGAAGCGTCGGCACCTTCCGAAACGGCAACCTGGGGGCAATAAGGGTCGGCAGACGAGCGTTTTCTCAAATCCCCACCCTACTAACTTGAGTTTTTGCCAAATTTCTCGGGATGATTTCCGTTTCCCTTCTGCGGGTATGCGGCGTAAGGTTGCGAACGGGGCCGGCTCCATGCTCTCCCTGCTTTGCGCAAGCCATCCCCGATGAAAAGCCCCGCCGGGGGAGGGGTCGGCGGGGCTGGGGAATGGCGCGATGCGGGTGCCCGCGGGCGCAGTCGACCGCGGGTCGAGCGGTCTACTCGTTGGCGAGCGCGCTGCGGGCGGCGATGCGGCCGAAGGCCAGGCACTCGCCCAGGTTGCCGGCGCCCTGGTAATGGCCCGACCACACCGAGCCGAACTCGCCGGCGGAATAGAGGTGCGGAATGACGTTGCCCTCGATGTCGATGATCTCGCCCTTGGCGTTGCGCACGGGGCCGCCGTCGGTGTTCAGCATCTGCGGCCGCTGCATCATGATGTAGAACGGCGGGGTCTTCACCGGGGTCAGCGTGCTCGGCGGCCGGAAGAAGGAGAGGTCCTTGCCGTTCTCGCAGTAGCCGTTCCACACGGTCACGGTTTCGACGAACTCGTCGACGGGCAGGTTCGCCTGGGCTGCCAGATCCTCCAGCGTGTCGGCCTTGTAGCCGAAGCCCTCGGCGACCGGGTCGGTGCCTTGGAAGGCGTAGGCGCCGGCGTCCATGGCGGCCTGGTCGCAGACGAACCAGCTGATTTCGGGCATGGGCAAAAGGTGCCAGTTGCCGCCGAACTGCATGTGGCCGTGGCGCGAACCCACCGCGGCGTTCATGGGCACGCCCGCGTAGAACTGGTCCCAATCGAAGGTGCAGCAGGCGTCCCAATCCATGTAGAAGCGCCGTCCGTTGTCGCCTACGGTAATGCCGAGGTTCTTGAGCGGGCTGCCCGAGCCGTTGTACTTGCCCCATCCCGAATCGTCGAGCTTGCGGATGGTGTTCCAGAAGCCGGCGCCGGAATTCATGTGCCACTCGGCGACGTTCAGCAGGGCGCAGATGCGGTGGCCGTCGCCGGTGTTCTCTTGGGCGGCGATGGGAGTCACCGTGGGCTGGGAGAAATAGTTGGCCATCATATCGGGGTTGCTCTCGAAGCCGCCGCAGGTCATGATGACGCCCTTGTTCGCCTTTACGCGCACGTCGTTCTTGCCGTCGTTGTAGATGCCGCCGAGCACCGCTTTGGTGGTCGGATCTTGCACCAGGGCCACGAGCGGGCACTCGGTCTTCAGCGTGACGGAAGGCAGGCCGCCCACCACCTCGTTCATGAACTTGGTGACGTGGTCCCACTTGCTGTCCTCGGCGGTGAATGCGGCGTAGTCGATGGCCGCGGAATGCTCCAGCTCGGGGTATTCGGGGAAGCAGGCGTAGTCGGTGGTGCCGGGGACGATGGTCAGGTCGGTGTCGGCGGCGCCGAGCTCCTTGATCCAATCGAGATTGCGGGTCAGTTCGGTCGCGAAGGCGGCGAGCACGTCGTCGGGCGTGCCCGTGTCGCTGTGGCGCAGCTCCTTCAGATAGTCGAGGGCCGCTTGCTCGCGGTCGGCGCTCGTGTACATGAACCAGCCGCTGGAAAACGGGCTGTTGCCGTTGCCGAGGGGGCTTGTGCCCTTCTCGATGAGCAGGCACGAGGCATCGGGGCTCTCCTTGCCCACGGTGACGGCCGCGGCCACGCCGGCCAGGCCCGCGCCCACGACGAGCACGTCGGTTTCCTCGTCCCAGGCGAAGTCGCCGTCTGCGGCTGGTGCGCTCTCGGAGGCGCCGCCTTTCGAGCTGCAACCTGCCAGGCCCATGCCCGTCAGCCCCGCAACGAGAAGCGTCGTTCCCGCGGTCTTCACGAAGGACCGGCGGCTCTGTGCCATTGCCATGATAATCTCCCTTCCGATAGGTTCTCCTTCGCTGCATGGATGCGGAGAATTTGCTACCATGCAGTGGCTCGATCATGGAGGGAAAATGCTTCGGGCGAAACTCCCGTTTTAGGGTAATTTCGAGCATTGGCTCCATGGATGCTTTGCCCAAAAATTGGGCAAATATGAAGATGATCAGGCGATATGCGGCATTCGTCGCAGGATGGGGGAGGGGCGATGCGCGAAGGAACGAAAAAGCGGATCCCATCGCTTGACAGCGTGCGGCGGATGGCGGCGTGCTTCTTCAGCGTGCTCTTCACCGTTCCGTACTTGCAGCACAACCTCTACCACACGACGCTGTTCTCCGGATTCGGGGCGCAGCAGTTCGTCGTTTTCGCCCTTTTCTCCCTGATTTTTGCCGCTGGGCTGATTGGCTGCATCGTGGGCTGCGAACGCATTGGGCGAATTCTTCGCCCCCTCAGCGTTGCCGCCGCGGCGTCCGTCGTGGCAACAGGCGGTACGGTGATGCTTTGGTTTGCTCCCTCAGTGGGTTCCGATGCGGCGCTGATATGGGGTGCTTTGGGCGCCGGCTGTTACGCCCTCGGTCTGGTGGCCCTCGGAGCCCGGATGTTCCTCATGCTCGGCGTTCTTGCGCGACGGGAGGGCTTGAAGGCAGTTCTGGCACTCGTGGTTTTGGCGGCGCTCTGCGGCCATGTGGCATTCGCGTACTCGGCGCCTGCGCCCTTCTACGCGTTTATCGCCGTGGCCGGTCTCAGCTTGAGCGGCATCGCCCAGCTTTGCTTCGGGCTTTTGGCCGTCCCCGCGTCTGCCGCGGCGGACGGGGGAGAAGTTCCTTCCCCGTGCGACGCCGACCTCTATGGAAACGGGTGGCGCTTCTTCTACGTCATCTTTTTCGCGACGGTGCTCGTGCACGGTCTGCTCTATGTGGCCGATCCGGTGCTGGAATATTTGGGCGATGCGCCGCTGTCCCGCGGGGTGACGTTTTTGCTCCTGTTCGCGCTCAGCGTGCTCATGCTCGCGACGTCTTCGAAGGCATCGCGGTACCTGCGTGCGGTGTGCCTGTTCGGCAACGGGCTTTTCGCGGTGCTGTTCTTGGGGCTTGTGGCTGTGAGCTTCTCTTCGCTTACCCACGGCGATTTCTCCGCGGCCGCCGGCGTGGTGCTGGCGCTCATCCGCGTGTTCGATGTCCTTCTGCTCGTCGCCATGTTCGTGAGCGCGTTTTTGAAGGGGTCGAATCTGGTGCGCACGGCGGCCGTGTATCTGCTGGCGCTCTTCTGGCTGCCGACGACGTTCGCCTACGTGCTGCTTCCCCTCGCCACCGCCGGCCACGCCCTCGACGCCGGCACGCTGCTCGGCCCGGCGTCGCTGGTCATTGCCGCGGTACTGGCTCTGGCCATCGTCGCGTTTCTGACCCTTTTCATGGTGAAAGCGGCGCGGCCCTTGTCGGCTGCGCGTCCCGCTGCGGAAAAGGAGGGGCGCAGGGAAGCCTGCGATGCTCTCGCGGAACAACACGACCTCACTCGGCGCGAGGGGGAGATTCTCTACTATATATCCCTCGGCTACTCGAGCAAGGCCATTGCCGAGAAACTCTTCGTGGCGCCCGGCACCGTGCAGTCCCACACCAAGCGCATTTACGCGAAGCTGGGCGTGCATGCAAAACAAGAACTTATCGAGTTGGTGAATCGGGAGGAAGGGGACGGTTAGTGTCCTGCCTGCTCGAGCTGGGTCGTCGCAAGGGCTTCGTGCCGCCGTGGTTGATGGTTGTGGCGAGGGGGTGCTGCTTGACGAGGGCCATCATCACCACCGTGGCGGCCACCATGGGCACGAACCACAAAAACAGGGGCACGAGCGCGTCGGAATAGCCTTGGGCGATGACAGCTTGGGCGGAGGCGGGCAGCTTGTCCATGAGAGCCGGGGTGATGTGGGCCACGGAGATGTTGTCGGTGGCCGGAAGCGTGGCGGAAAGCGCGGCGGTCAGGCGCGAGGTGAACAGGGTGCCGATGAGCGACGCCCCCAGCACCGAGCCGATCTCGCTGAAGAAGTTGTAGGCCGCCGTGGCCGCGCCCACCATGGCGTGGGGAAACTCGTTTTGCACCACTAACGTGAGAATCTGCATGCCGAAGCCGATACCGAAGCCCAAGATGAACAGGAACACGAGCGGCAGCCAGAACGCCTCGTGCACCTGCAGGGTAGACATGAGGAAGAAGCCCACGGCGGCGATGGCGCTCGAGGCGACGAGCATCCACTTGTACTTCCCCGTGCGGGCCGCGATGAAGCCACTGGCCGTGGACGTGATGAAGATGCCGATGCTCATGGGCACGTCCATGAGGCCCGCGAGCTCAGGGCTCATCTCGTCGACGATTTGGAAGTAGGTGGGCAGGTAGGTGACCGTGCCCATGAACGCCACGTCGATGATGAGGCTCGTGACGGCGCAGAGCACGAAGTTACGGTTCCGGAAGAGCGTCAGCGGCATGACCGGTTCGGTGGCCCGGCGCTCCACCAGCACGAAGGCCACGGCCGAGGCGACGCACAGAGCGAACAGGCCGATGATCTCCCAACTGTCCCAGGCGTACAGGGCGCCGCCCCAGGCGCTCGCCAGCACGAGCGCGGTGACGGACAGGCCCAACAGCGCCGCGCCCGCATAGTCGATGACGGCGCGTTTCTTCTGGGCGGTGCGCCGGGGAAGGAACACGCCGAGGGCCGCCAGGGCGAGGCCCGCGAGCGGAATGGTGAACCAGAAGATCCACCGCCAGCCCGGCACCTGCACGAACCAGCCGCCGAGCACGGGGCCCAGCACGTTGGAGGTGGTGAACACGGCGCCCATGATGCCCATGTAGGCGCCCAGCTTGCGCGGGGGCACCACATCCGAGATGATGGCGTAGGCCAGAATGCCCAGGCCGCCTCCGCCCAGGCCCGACAGGCAGCGACCGCAGATGAGCATCTCCATGTTCACGGCCATGCCGCACACCGCCTTGCCCAGGGCGTACAGCGCCAGGGCCACCATGATGACATACTTGCGGTTGTACAGGTCGCTGATCTTGCCGTAGACGGGCATGACCACGGTGCTCACGAGGATGTAGGCGGTGGAAATCCATTGCATCATCTCCACGCCACCCAAATCGCCCACGATGGTGGGTAGCGCCGTGGCGGCGATGGTCTCGGACAGCGAGTTCACGAACATCGCCAGCAGAAGCCCCGTGAATATGAACGCCAGCCGACGGCCGTGCACGGCCCCGTCCGACGTGTGTTCGCCCGCATTCGCGCCCATGGTGTCATTCCTCGCGTTCGATGTATGCCCAGTCGAACTCCATTGTAGGAATGCCGGCGCGGCCTCCCGAGAAAGGCCCCAACTTGAAACGTTCCCGATGCCAAGCGATTGAGCGCGGGGAAGAGAGGCAGCTGGCTTCCTGCGACGAGATTTCGGAAACAGCGTTTACGGAATCGGCGAGTCCCCTCGCCTCAGCTACGGGAAGAAGATTTTGCCTCAGCTGGTTCCATTACCTGAAACTCATACGCATGGACGATCCGGGCCGCCGCCTTGCGGGCCCTACCCGAACCAGGCGCGGGCCAAAGCCTCGATGCCGGGGCGGATGTCTTCCTCGCGGATGGAACTGAAGCCGACGAGCACGATGCCGCCGGGGCGGTGGGCGGGGTCGGCCCAGTACTTCTTCGTGGGGTACACGGCCACGTCGGCCGCCGCGGCCGCCGCGATGAGCTCGTCCTGGCCGCGGCCGTCGCGCACGCGCACCAAGAGGTGCAGGCCGGTGCCGCACTCCAGCACTTCCACGCGCTCGCCCATGCACTCCCGCAACGCGGCGGTGAGGGCGTCGTACTTGCGGCGGTTCTTCGCCTGTACTCGGCGCAGGTGCCTGTCCCACGAGCCGTCGGTCATGAAGCGGGCCAGCACCTTCTGGTTCAGCCACGGCACCGGCGAGTAGGAGTTGGCGAACAGCTCGCGCCAGCGGGCCAGCAAGGGCTCCGGCAGCACCAGGTAGTTCATGCGCAAAGCTGGCGAGAGCGACTTCGAGAACGTGCCCATGTAGATGACGCGCCCGCGGGTGTCCATGGAGGCCAGGGGCGGCAGCGACCGCTCCCGGTAGCGGAAGTCGCGGCAGTAGTCGTCCTCCAGGATGTAGGCGTCGGTGCTCTCGGCCCAATCGAGCACGCGCTCGCGTATGTCCGTGGGCATGATGCGGCAGGTGGGGAACTGGCTCGACGGCGTCAGGTACACGAGCCGCGCCCCCGAGGCCTCCAAATCTTCCAGGAACGCGTCGTAGCCCTCCGTCACCCGGCACGGCGCGATGGCGAAGCGGGCCCGCTCGATGACCGAGCGCACCCCGTCGTAGCCCGGGTCCTCCATGGCCACGGTGTCCGCGGCGCCGTCGAACAGGGCCAGCAGGTTCTGCACGCTCGTCTGGGTGCCGCCCTGGACGATGACCTGGCTCGGGGTGCAGTCGATGTCGCGTTGGGTGGCGATGCGCCAGGCGATGGCCACGCGCAGGGCCTCCTCGCCGAAGGGGTCGTTGTAGGCGTCGCAGCCGGCGCTTTCCACCGACAGCAGCACGTCGTCGGTGATGGTGCGCCAGGCCAGGGCGGGGAAGGTGCCCGGCTCCAGGTTGCCGTAGGTGAAGTCGTAGCGGGCCCGCCGCGCCGGCGACCCCAGCAGCACGGCGCAGGCGGGGGAGGCGGCCGTGGGCTGCAGGTAGGCCACGTTCTGCACCACGTACCCGCTGCCCGGCCGGCTTTCCACGTAGCCCTCCTGGGTGAGCAGGTGGTAGGCCTGCTCCACGGTGTTGCGGGCGCAGCCGAGATCGCCGGCGAGCCCCCGGATGGAGGGGAGCTTCGCCCCTGCGGGCCGCGTGCCGTCCTCGATATCGGCCCGCAGCTGATCGAAGAGCTGCTGGTAGAAGGGGATGTCGCTGTGCTCGTCCAGGTGCATGGGGCCTCGCTTTCTTTTCCTGACTCAGAAGCTTAGCAAATGTGGACGGTTGGTGGAGGCGTCCCCTGGGAAGTTTTTCAACCGTCCCCATGAATTAGCGGGGAACTGTCCCTTCGCGGGCGGGCCGTCCCCATCGTAGACTGTGCGCCGAACTTCGGTGCGGGCCGCAGTTGCGCCCCCGCGCCGCCCGTCATCGCGCAAGGGGAAGGGAGAGGATCCGCCATGCGTCTTTCGGCCGTTGCCGCCCTCGCGGCGGCCGGCGTGTTCGTCGCCGGCACCGCCTACGCTGCCGCGCCGTCGCCGCTGCCGCTGCTGCGGCCGCCCGGTGCCGGCGAGCCGGCCCGCTTCGCGGCCCGCTGCGTGCGGTGCGGGCGCTGCCTGGAGGCCTGCCCCTACCAGGCCATCCACGCCGCTCCGCTGAATGCTGGCCGGGAGGCTTCCACGCCGTTTCTGAACGCCCGGGCCCAGGCCTGTCGCCTCTGCCGGGACTTCCCCTGCGCCGCGGGGTGCCCCACGGGAGCTCTGGAGATGCCAGCCGAGCGCAAGGCTGCCGCCATGGGGGTGGCCGTTATCAACGAGGACACCTGCCTGTCGTTCCAGGGCATGCGCTGCGAGGTGTGCTACCGGGCCTGCCCGCTCATCGACGAGGCCATCCGCATCGACTACCGCCCCCGCGAGGGGGATGCCATTCACGCGGTGTTCGCGCCCCAGGTGATCGACGAGGATTGCGCCGGTTGCGGCCTGTGCGAGCAGCGCTGCCCGGTGAGCGACCCGGCGCCGGCCATTGTGGTGGTGCCCACGGGCGCCGACGAGGCGGCCTACACGGCCCGGCGCAACGGCGAGGCGTGACGACCGGCGCGGTCGGTGGCGCGGGCGGCGTATTTCGGGAACCCGGGGCCGGGTGCGGCCCCCGAACCATAAGGGAGGAACTATGGAACTGACTCGACGGAACTTCGTGAAGACCACGGCCGTGGCCCTGGCCTCGGCGGCCGCCGCCGGCACCATGGGCGGCTGCTCCTCGTCGCTGGCCGGCACCGGCGACGACGCCGCGGCGACGGGCGGCGACACCACCAAGACCGTGGGCGTCTGCCGCTTCTGCGGCTGCGGCTGCGGCGTCATCGTGGAGGCCAAGGACGGCAAGGTGATCTCGGTCACGGGCGACCCGGAGAATGGCTCGAGCCGCGGGCTCAACTGCGTGAAGGGCTACTATTTGGCCGGCGCCCTCTACGGCGAGGACCGCCTGACCCGCCCGCTCATCCGCGACGATAAGGCCACCAAGGGCACGCCGGACGGTTTGCGCGAGGCCACCTGGGACGAGGCGCTCGATCTGGTGGCCGGCAAGCTCCGCGACACGTGGAAGGCCGACAAGAGCCGGCTCGCCTTCTGGGGCAGCGGCCAGCAGCCCATCGTGGAGGGCTACTGCCAGGCGAAGTTCTGGAAGGCGGGCCTGCTCTCCAACAACATCGACCCCAACGCGCGCCTCTGCATGGCCAGCGCCGTGGTGGGCTTCATGAACGTGTTCCAGACCGACGAGCCGGCCGGCTGCTACGCCGACATCGACGAGACCGACACCTTCGTCACCTGGGGCGCCAACATGGCCGAGGCCCATCCCATGCTGTACTCGCGGCTGACGGCCCGCAAGCTGGCCGATGCCAACGTGCGCCACTACGACGTGACCACCATGACCACGCGCACCTCCGCCTCGGCCGACAAGGTGCTCGCCTTCCGCCCCGGCAGCGACATCGCCATCGCCAACGCCATCGCGAACTATCTCATCGTGAACGACAAGTACGACCACGCCTTCGTGGCCGACCACGTGCAGTTCAAGCAGGGCACCGAGAACCTCGGCAACGCCACCGACGACGGCTACGACAAGTCCGATATCGGCCAAGCCGTGGACAACGTGGAGCCCATCACCTTCGAGGCCTTCGCCGCACGGCTCGCCCCCTACACGCTCGAGTACGCTTCCAAGCTCTCCGGCGTGCCCGCCGAGGACATCCAGGAGCTGGCCGAGGTGTTCGCCGACAAGAGCCGCAAGGTGCTCTCCCTGTGGACCATGGGCGTGAACCAGCACAACCGCGGCACCTGGATGAACCACTGCATCTACAACATCCACCTGCTCACGGGCCGCTACGCGCTGCCCGGCGACGGCGCCTTCTCGCTGACGGGCCAGCCTACGGCCTGCGGCACGGCTCGCGAGGTGGGCACCTTCTCCCACCGCCTGCCCGCCGACCTGGTGGTGAAGAACCCGGATCACCGCCGCTACACCGAGGCCATCTGGGACTTGCCCAACGGCTACCTGGACGCCATCGAGACGCCGGGCTACCACACGGTGAAGATGTTTCGAGAGCTTTCCAAGGGCGGCATCGACTTTCTTTGGAGCGCCCACAACAACTGGGCCGTGTCCATGCCGAACCTCACCCGGTTCCTCGGCAAAGGCGAGATGAAGGGCATCAACGACGCCTTCATCTGCGTGGCCGAGGTGTACCCGACCCTGTCCTGCCAGTACGCCGACGTGGTGCTGCCCGCGGCCATGTGGGTGGAGCGCGAGGGCGCCTTCGGCAACGGCGAGCGCCGCACAGCCGTGTTCGAGAAGGCCGTGGACGCCCCCGGCGAGGCGAAGTGGGACCTGTGGATGCTCATGGAGATCGCCAAGCGCGTGCTGGCCGGCGAGCAGATCGGCGGCGAGGATGCCTTCGACCACCTGTTCGGTGCGTGGTACGACGCCGACGCGGCCGCCTTCAAGGGCACCGACCGCGAGGTGTGCGCGAGCATCTGGGAGGAGTACCGCACCTTCTCCAACCCCGACCTGAACCCCGACGCCGCGGCCATCAACACCGAGGCCAAGCTGAAGATGGAGGCCAAGCAGCTGGCCCCCTACGAGGAGTACATCCACAACCACGGCCTCACCTGGCCCGTGCGCGAGGTGGACGGCCAGTGGAAGCCCACGCTGTGGCGCTTCTGCGACGGCAAGCAGGAGGACGGCTTCGACGAGCACGGCGTGGAAACTTACGGCGAGCACGATAAAGCCGGCGGCGTGAGCTTCTACAAGTCAGCCGACCAGCGCCCCTCGGTGGTGTTCCGCCCCTACGAGCCACCGGCCGAGGAGCCGAGTGAGGAGTACCCGTTCTGGTTCTCCACGGGGCGCCTTCTGGAGCACTGGCACACCGGGTCCATGACCCGTCGCGTGCCCGAGCTCGCCCGGGCGCTTCCCGAAGCGCTGCTGGATGTGAATCCGGCCGACTGCGAGCGTCTGGGCGTGACCGACGGCGACCGCGTGCGGCTCACCTCGCGCTTCGGCACCTGCGACATCACGGTGTCCACCGCCGGGCGCACCCGTCCGCCCGAGGGCATGGTGTTCGCGCCGTTCTTCGCCGAGGAGACGCTCATCAACCTGGTGGTGCAGGATACCTACTGCCCGCTTTCCAAGGAGCCCGATTTCAAGAAGACCTGCGTCCGTATCGAGAAGATTGAGGGGTAGCGCCATGAAGAAGACGAAGACAATCGCGGCTGCCGTGCTGGCCGGCGCTTTGGGCCTGGCGGCCCTGGGCGGATGCTCCGAGCCCATGGCCGATACGGGCGCGACCTACAACCCGGGCGAGCCGCCGCTCATGACGGCGAGCCACGAGGGGCGCTACGAGCGGCTTGGCGCGAATGGCTGCTACGGCTGCCACGGGTCGAGCGATGAAGCCGAGGTGCTCCTGGCCATGGCCACGCCGCTGCCCGCCGACCACTATGTGGGCGGCGACGTGAGCACGCGTGCCATCGACGGGCCCCGTGCCGAGTGCATCACCTGCCATCCGGTGGCCCAGGAATAATTGCCGTGGCGGGGAAGGCGGCGCCTGTTGCCTTCCCCGTCGCTGTGGGAAGGAGCGGATGTGGAAGATGAGAAGCTGGTCATCTCCTCGCTGATTGTGGAGGCGCGGCCCGAAGCCGTGCCGGCGGTGGCCGACGCGCTGGCGGCCCTGGAGGGAGTGGAGGTGCACGAAGTGAACGGCTACAAGATCGTCGTCACCATCGAGGCACCCTCCACCGGCGCCTCCCACGAGGTGTCGAGCCGCATGGTGTCCATCCCCGGCGTGCTGAACGTGAACCTCGTGTACGTGAACTTCGAGGATGAAGTGCTATGAAGATAACGCTGGCTCGGCGGATTGTTCAGGTGGCGATGCTCGGGCTGTTCTGCTTGCCGCCGCTGCTGGCCGGGTGGGGGC
>NZ_CAUASN010000016.1 GCF_958431955.1 uncultured Adlercreutzia sp.
TGGCGGGGCCGGTCTTGATGGCGTAGAACTTCTGCACCATCTGCGGCAGGCCCCAGGTGCCGAGCGACGTGAGGATGACCACGCCGAGCAGGTTGAACAGATCGGGCCCGAAGAAGCTGACGAAGGGTCCCTGCATGGCGCTGCCCTCGGCGGGAATCTGCGAAAGCGACACGATAGCCTCGGAGAAGCCGCCGTTGTTCAGAATGACCGCCACGATGACGGCGGTAATGCCGAGCAGCATGACGATACCCTGGATGAAGTCGTTCATCACCGTGGCCATGTAGCCGCCGAGCACCACGTAGATGCACGTGACCACCGCCATGCCGATGACGCAGGCGTCGTAGGGCAGCGCGAAGGCCATGCCGAACAGGCGCGACAGCCCGTTGTAGACGCTCGCGGTATACGGGATGAGGAATACGAAGATAATGGCCGCCGCCGCGATGCGCAGCGCGCGGGAATCGTAGCGCTTCCCGAAGAACTCGGGCATGGTGGACGCCTGGAGGCGATGGGTGATCTCGCGGGTGCGGGGGCCTAAGACCCACCAGGCGAGCAGCGAGCCCAAAATGGCGTTGCCGATGCCGGCCCAGGTGGCCGAGATACCGTACTTGAAGCCGAACTGGCCCGCGTAGCCGACGAACACCACCGCCGAGAAGTAGCTGGTGCCGTAGGCGAAGGCGCTCATCCACGGGCCGACGTTGCGGCCGCCCAGGATGAACCCGTCCACCGTGCCGGTGTGTCTGCGGCAGTAGATGCCCACTGCCACGGCCACGGCCACAAAGGCCACGACGAGGAGAATTTTCGCGATCATGTCCCTCTTCTTTCTCAAACGCGCGAATACTGCCAGCCGCACGCCCGTCCCCACGGGCATGCGACCCAATGCGGCAGCCGGATACCCGGCCGCCGGCGACCCCACCATTCGAGGCCGACACGCAAGGCGCACACGACTTTTCGCCGGGGGCTACAAAAAAATAGCCACGGGCGAAAACCCGTGTGCTATTGGTATCGAAACTCAAATTGTGGGGAGACCTCGCGCAGGGACTGCTGGGCCAAATGCTGGCTGGCCACAGCGCGGGCGGCCTCGGCGATGCACTGAGCAGCCGCATGGACGCGAGCCTTGGCGCGCTCGACCGCGTCGCCGCAACACTGGGCAGCCTTGTGCGCGCTCATGAGAGCGCAGGCCACCGCGCCGCACGACTGCTGGGCGATGTGCTGGCTGGCCACGGCAAGCGCCGCAGCGTCCATACCGCTTTTATGTCCCTGAACGAAAATCATGGCCGATACTTTAGCACATTAAAGCATGCTTGTGGGTCATGTTTTCGAAGTCGCCTAGCGCGAAGCACCCCGAGCGAACGTCGATCGCGCTCTTTTGGCTTAGAAAACACGGTTTTGTTACCGGCCATGTCGCAAAACCGTCGTTTTCAAGCCATCGAAGGGCAAAAGGGAGAGTTTTCGAGGCGATCCGGCGCCTTTCCGAGCCTTCTGCGTAACAAAACCGTGTTTTCTAAGCCAAAAGAGCGAGTTTTTCCTTCAGGAGCGTCGCAAACGCCTCGGGCTGCTCGAGGTGGACGTTGTGCCCCGCGCCCTCGATGAGCGCAACAGGCACGCCGTGAGTACGGATGCGCTCGGCGACAGCGGCGTACTTGGCGTCCTTCGCCCCGGCAACGTAGAGAACGGGAAGGGCCTGCTCCCGCGCGCGCCCCAGGGCCGCAAGCGTTTCCGGCTCGGACGCCTGCTCATGGGCGCCCCATCGCTCCAGGCTGAGCGCGAGCGTCTCGGCATCGTGGGCGCAACGCTCGGCTCGCACGGCTTCCCGCACCGGCGCGGGCAGCTCCCGCTGGCTGGAGAACAGGGGCAGCATCTCCCACCAGTCCATGAAAGCCTCCGCACCCTCGCGGCGCAGGCGCGCGGCCCATTCCCCATTGCGCTGGGCCAATGCGGCGCGAGCTGCCTCGTCGGCCGGGCCCAGGCCCGCGCTTTCCAGCACAAGCCCCGCAAGCGGAAGATCGGGGTGGCGCACCACCGTCTCGGCGGCGATGCGACCGCCCATGGAGTAGCCCACGAGCACCGGCGCGCCTTCGGTTGCGGCCACGGTTCGCACCGTGGCAGCCACGCGGTCGCACGCGGCCGCGAGCGATGCCAGGGAATCACCGGGAACGCTGGCCGAGCCGGACTCGGCCGCTCCGATCACGCTCGGTGCCTCCAAGACCGCCCCGTACAAGTCGAGCACGTAGGTGCGGTGGCCCGCCTCCTGCAACGCGCGGGCCACCGCATCCCACGATCGAGGCGTTTGTGCGAAACCGTGCAGGAAGACAAGCGCGGTCATGTTAGGCCTGGTAGGGAGCATAGCGTTCCTTCACACCGCGCAAGGGCAGCTCCACCTCGATGAGGCTGATGCCCGGGTGCCCCAAAAAGCCGGCGTAGGCCTCGCGGAAATCTTCCACCGAGGACACACGGGCCGAGGGCACCATGAAGGCATCGGCCGCCGCCTGGAAGTCAACGTCCTGGGGAGCGAGGAACAAGCGCTCGAAGTAAGGGTCGTCCGAGGCCTGGGGCAGCATGTCGAAGATGGCGCCTCCGTTGTTGTTCAGAAGCACGATGACGATGGAGGGCACCGCAGGCGCGGGCTCGAAGGCGGCCGCCTCGCCGATGCCGGCGTCCCCGTCATCCACGGGGGCGAGCATCGCCGTCTCGTCGGCGCTGCGCATACCGGCCGCCGCAAGCCCGGCCGCAGCGCCCGCTTCCTCGGCGCTCGGGACCTCGGGCCGGTCGGGCCTCCCGTGCACCGCGACGATCTCGCGCTGGAGGGCCAGGGCGTTCAAGTCGTGGAGCAGGGTAAAATCCCCAGTGAGGAACGTAGTCTGCCCGAAATGCTGGGCCGCGCCGAGCGCCGTGGATACCACGCCGTCGATGCCGTTCTGCCCCCGGTTCGCCATAACGGCGATGGGCTTGCCGTCCTTCAGGTAGAAGGTATCCAACGCGCGGATGGCCATGGAGTTGGCCGAGAACAGGCATGACCCCTCGGGAATAAGCTCCAGAAGCGCCCGCACGTAGGCGCCCTCCACTGCCGGCGGCGCATCGGCGGGCAGCACGAGCGAGCCGCGCGGCGACCCCATCGGCGGGAAGACCATGGTCTCGCCCGTCAGGGGAATGCCCGCTGCCTCGCCGCGCTCCACTGCCAGAATCCGCAGGCGAGCCTCGTCGTTGGCGGCGATCCACTCATCGGCGAAGGCGCGCTGCACCTTGCGCCCCTCGCCGTGCCATACGCTGCGCACGAAGCCGAGCGGCGTGGTGCCGATGAACACGTCGGTGGCCAGGTTGAAGTCGCGCGTCTCGGCGACATCCACCACGATGGACAGCGGGCTCACCTTCTCGAGGAAAGCCGCCGTGGCCTTCGAGATGGGGTAGCGGCCGAAGCGGATGACCACATCGGGGCGCGGACACGAGCCGTGGCGGCACAGGTTGTCGTAGTTGTCGATGACGAGCGGCTCGTCGAGCGACCGCAGGCCCGAGAGGGGGTCGGCCAGCAGGGGGAACGACCAGCGGCGCGCCCAAGCTACGATCTCCTCGGCCTCGGCGAGAGTCTCGCAGGCGCCCTCCCCCACGAGCACCAGTGTGCGGCGCTTGCGCAATGTCTCCTCAAGAGCGGCCACATTCGCGCCCGAGAGCTGCCCCGTCGGCCCCAGCAGCGGCCCCACCTGGGGACGCTCGGGCACCTCGTCCTCGTCCTTGCGGCGGGACGGGGGCACGGGGCGCGCGCCGACGGCGAAGCAGTCCCGCACGCCGCGGAGAAGAGCCTGCGCATCGGCCTGGGCGAAGTCGGGCTTCAGGGGGGCGGCCAGCGGGAAGTTCAGATGCACCGGCCCGGCAAGGTGCGCCGAGGCGCGCGAGGCCACCTGCTGTCCCAGATCGTAATTGGCGAACACCGCGAAGTCGTCGAGCCCTGAGCGCAGGCCGGGCGCGGCCACGAAGCCGGGGGCCATGGTGGCCGAGGGGCCGAGGGCGGCAAGCACCGCCTCGCGGGCCGCCTGCCGCGCGAAGGTCAAGTCGCCGTCGCGGCCGCCGGGCAGCGGCATGGCGCGAAAGGAGCGCACATGGTCGCCGTAGGCCTTCAGCTGGTCGGTAGTCTGCGGGGCGCCGAGACCCTGGAGCTGCGGCGGTCGGTCGGCCGACAGCACGATGAGCGGCACGCGCGACGTCTCCGCTTCGATGACCGCCGGGTAATAGTTGGCCAACGCCGTACCCGACGTGCACACGAGCACCGCCGGACGCCCGCTCGCCTTCGCCATGCCGAGGGCGAGGAAGGCCGCCCCGCGCTCGTCGATGTCCACGAATACCCGCAAATCGTCGGGACGGCGGCGCGACAGCTCGTAGGCTGCCATGGCGAGCGCCGTCGAACGCGACCCGGGGCTGATGACGGCATCGCACACCCCCCAGCGGCACAGCTCGTCGAAGAAAGCCGCCACGAAGAGCGCGGTATCAGTCTGATGGGTACTCGTCGTCATAGTGCGTCCTTCCGCCTGTTGTTCCGCTCTATGATAGCGCTCCCGATCGCACTCGGGCCGCATCGCCACTCCAACAACATCGCATCATGGGCGCAGCGGCAGGTACCGAAACTCGGAGCCGCCTACTCCCCGAAGGCCGACAGGATGGTGCGCAGCTTCAGGCCGATCTCGTCGTACTCGGCCGCCGCGTCGCTGCCCTCCACGATGCCGCAGCCGCCGTAGACCCAGCCCACTTCCCCGTCGAAGACGCCGGTGCGCAGGGCCACGGAGAACTCGCCGTCGCCCGCACCGTCCACAAAGCCGCAGGCGCCGGCGAAAAAGCCGCGGTTGTAGGGCTCGATGGCCCGCAGCAGCATCTTCGCCTCGCCCACCGGCGTGCCGGCCACGGCGGGCGTGGGGTGCAGATCCTCCATGAGGTCGGACAGGGTCACGCCCGCGAGCACCCGGGCGGCGGCCGGCGTGAACAGGTGCTGCACGTGGGCCAGGCGCATGATCTGGGGCGTAGCGGGCACGTCCACGTCGTAGCACACCCGCTCGAGCACGCTGCGAATGAGCCGCACCACGTAGTCGTGCTCGGCGCGGTTCTTCCCGTCGGCCAGAAGGGCCGCCGCCAGCGCCTCCGATTCCGCCGGTGTCGCGCCTGCGGAGCACGTGCCGGCCAGGCACATGGATTCCACCCGGTCGCCCTGCTTGCGCACGAGCAGCTCCGGCGTGCAGCCGCAGAAGAACACGTCGGCGTAGCGGTACAAAAGCACCGTGCCGCGGGCGTCGCCGTCGATGAGGTTCACGAGCAGGTCCTTGGACGAGAAGGGACGCGCGGCCACCAGGCGCTGGCGGCGCGAGAGCACCACCTTCGACACGCGACCTGCGGCGATGGCGGTCAGGGCCTCCTCCATTTCCGCGTCCCATGCGGCGCGGGAGTCGGGCTCCAAGGTGAAGGGGATCGCCTCGGCCTGGCGGCGCGGCGCGGCGGCCACCATGCGCTGGAAGCGGGCCACGCGCCCCGGATACACGGGGCCGAGCGAGTTCACCTGCAGAAAGCGCCCGCGCTCGTTCTCGATGAGCACGATTTCCGGCAGCATGAAGCGCAGGCGGGGAAACGACGCCATGAGCTCGTCGGCGGGAGCGGGGTTGGTGGCGTCGAAGCGGTTGAACGAGAAGAACACCGGCGGCTGGGCAGCGCCGCCGGGAGCTGCGCTGCCAGGGACTGCGCCGCCCAAGGTTGCGGCGCCCAGGGCAGCGCCGTTGGGGAACGCGCCCAGGCCGAAACCACCCGCGGCCTCCGCACCCACGTCGCCGCAGGGCCCTTCGCCGTACACCCACTCCACCTCGCGCAGGCTCGGCAACGCGATGCAGCGGCCGAGGCCCATGTAGCGGCAGGAGCGCTGCTTGTCGTAGTACACGAACTGGTCGGTGAAGCCCTTCTGCAGCGCGCAGAACGCATCCACCAGATCGGCCTCAATGGGAGTGTTGCTCGTATAGATTCGCGTCATAGATATATCTCGCCTCTTGAAGTCGCAGTCGGCCCTAGACCAGCGCGGCTGTCGCCTGCGCATCGCGAGATTCTATCACTCCATAACCTGGAAGTTATGGACGGCGGGGGTGGGGCTTGCCTTTCCGTCCTCGTTGACCGAGCGCACCTTCATGGAGAACATGCCCTCTTCCTGCGGCGTCCACTCGAAGGTCCACCATACCCAGCGCACGGCATCGGCGCCCGTCGTCTCATGGCGCGTCCACGTCACGCCATCATCGAGCGAGAACTCCACGGCCACGATGCGCTTGTCGAAATCGTCGGCCCAACCCTCGAACATCATGGGCTCGCCCACACGCCCCACGTATTCCGCCTTGCAGGAGACGTTGGGGCGGTTGGTGTAGTCATGCCCGTCATCGGTGAAGTCGGGCAACGGAGGCACTTCCTCCTCGCAGGTGAAATCGATCTTCGCAATATCGCGAATGAAGTACTTGGCCGGGAAACCGGGGATCCACAGCTGGTTGGAGCACCCCATCACATCGGCGATGTTCTCGCCGTTGATCTTGTCGGCGATGATGGCACCGCGCTCGATGAGGAAGTCCAGCGGAAACGATACCACCGTTCCGTCCGTTGCGGTGAACGTGACGGTGTTGCAGCCCTCGGCCGCCTTCGCGTCGATGCCTTGCTTCTCAGTCGACTGCGTCATGGCCTCCACCTTGCCCTCGCGTTGCTTATCGCCCCCATTGTACACGAGCGCGACCCCGCCGGGAGGCTGGCGGAGTCGCGCGCTTGGCTGATCTAGGTGCTGATATCACGCAGGCTTTGGGCCGCTCGTTGGTATCGGCCAGGATGACAGCCCCATTCGCTACACCAGTACGCGGCCGGCGTCCCAGGCACCGCCCACTTCCTCGCCGACGACGCGGTAGATGCGCCGCGTGGAGTCGTACACGATGGGGCGCATGCGGGCAAAGTCGACCCGGCCCTCCTCGTCGAGGATCGCCTCGTCGACCCGCGTGTTCACCACTTCCCCGATAAAGCGCTTCTCGCCGCCCCAATCCTGCACGTCGCGCACGACGCACTCCATGGTGAGGGGGAATTCCTCGATGACGGGCGCATCCACATGCTCCGACGGCACGAAGGTCAGCCCCGACCTCTCGGCCTTGTTCACCGTGCGGCCCGTGGCCATGCCGAAGTAGTCAGCCTCCACCACATGGGCCGCATCGGCCGGTGCCACGGTGAAGGCGCCCTTGGCCAGGATGTTCTCGGTGGTCTTGTGGTCGCCGATGTTGATGGCAACCTCGTTGCGCGTGCACGCGCCGCCCCAAGCCACGTTCATGGCGTTGGGTACGCCAGCCTCATCGTAGCTGGCCACGATGAACACCGACTGGGGGAACAACTCGCTCGCGCTGCCCAGGTCCTTCTTCATGTTCGCATCCTTTCTCGAAGGCCTTGCATTTCCGTTCGCTTCGAGTATCGTATACAGAAGAATTAAATTCTAGTACTGGTTTATTAGTTAGGTACTATCTTAAAGGAAAGTGAATAATGGCAGGAAATACCTCATTGAGCGCGTCTTGCGCGCCGACCCCGACAGACGGCACGCGCCTCCCCATCGCCGAAGCCGACTTCTCCCAGACGGGTTACAGCTACACGCTCTCCCTCATCCAGGGAAAGCACAAGATGGTGATTCTCTACTGCCTGATGGAATACGAGCCCGTACGCTTCAACGAAATGCGCCGCTATTTGGGCCGCATTTCCGACAAGACGCTCTCGGTGAACCTGAAGGAGCTCGAGCGTGACGGCCTCATCGCGCGCACCGAGTACCCTCAGATTCCCCCGAAGGTGGAGTACTCCCTCACCGATCTGGGCACCTCGCTCATGGAAGTGCTCGATCAAATGTGCACCTGGGGCGAAGCCCATCGTCCCCGGTAGGCGCTACCGCACAGTCGCACCGCACCTGGACGCCCGAAGCATCGAGCCCGAGCAGTTACGCAAACGCGTCGAGGTGCCTTTTGATAAGCCCCACGAAATCGGAGATATCGCCGAAGTAATTCGGATACAACTTCGCAAGCCGCTCGTAGGAAGCACCCCGCGTCAGCACGAGATCGCGGCCACCGCCGCCGTCTGCACCCTCGGCTTCGAAGTACGTTGCGAGGGCGTCCATCGAATCGAGCCGCGTAAGCTCAAGAGTCTGCTCCTCCACCACGAAGTCGACCAGGTAGTAATCGCTGGCGCATCCCGATAAGTCGTCGGAGAGGAGGCAGACCGCGTCGCAGGCCGCCTCGAGCGCATCAACGGCTCCGACAGCTGCGGACAGCTCCAGCCTTCCTTCCGAGAGGCTCCGAATGGCCCTCGCATCCACTTCCCCGAGCTGTTCTATCTGAGCGATGAGCAGCGCCGCCTTGCGGAAGAACCGGCCCGCTGGGTTGTCTATCTCATTGAACTTCAGCCGCGTTTTCACCGCCACATCGTGCATCTCCACCGCTGTGGCCCAGGCATGCTGAAGCTCCGTGCGCAGCTGCACCTCGACGAACAGCCGATGGCCACATTCCAAGTCATCGTAGCGGAGGATGACGTGCTTGCCACGATATCCGCTGGAACGAGGATGGCCGATGTAATCATGTCGGCTTGTCTTCGGGAGATCGAAGGCGGCAAGCGTCGAGAGCTCATCGTGCACACGATCCAGCGCCCGCATATCCGGCACCACCAGGCGGCACCCGGCAATGTCATACATGGTCTGAAGATCGGAAGGTGTGCTCGGCCTTTCAAGCTTATCCGCAATCGTCGACAGCTTCTTAATGCGCCCTGCGACAAGCACATCCGAACCGACGCCGCTTAAGCTTTCGATGTCCCCAAGGGCACGCTGCAATGCCTCGGCGTGGATTTCGCGCCAGTAGTTTACAATCGCGAGCGCATCGGTGCGCTCCTGGGAAGAAGAAAGCGAGGAGGTCAGCACCTTCCCCGCTTTACCTACCTTGGTCTTGGAGATTCGCGTCCCGCTCATGCGAATACAGGATTGGCCGCCGGCCTCGTCTCGTAGCAGGCCCTCATGAAATCGATCTCGATGGGCCGCTGCGAGCGGGCGTTCGGCGCTAGCCCTGTGCGCGCCGCCTGCCAGGGAGCCTCGCTATGAGTAAGGTCACTGAGCTGGGCGCCCGACCAACCCTTCAGCCGGCCGACGACATGGTCCACAGCCTCGCACTCGTCTTCCGAGAGCGCAGCTTCCCTCACCGGGCCGAAAAACCCGCGCGTGATGACGAATTCCCCCCTATGGCGCCTGAACAGATCGGGGGCTACCGGACCGTTGGCCCATGCCTCGAATTCTTCCGGGAAAAGGGGGGCGCCGTGCTCCACCAGATAGTAAGCCTGACTGTAAAACGCCAGCTTCTGGAGCTTCATGGTGGAAACGGTTCCGAGTTCTTCAAGAATGTACGCTGCCACATCGACTACGTGCGCCATAAAGCTCCTCCTTTCACTGGCTTTGTTTCATTGAGCCTTCATTCTACCGTACCGGTCAAGGGCTCGAAGTCCCCACTTCGTCCCTCTTACCGCACTTTACCGAAATCGTAACGCTAGATTTGGTACATGGCCTGGAAGACGTCTTCGCGCTGGATGAGCACCTGCATGCCCAGCGTCTCACCGGTGGCGGTCAGGCGCTCCTGCACCGTGTTGAAGTCGGCGATGGCGGTATCGAGGGTCACCATCATGGTCATGGAGAACATGCGGCCCTCGCCGAGGATGGTCTGGGAGATGTCGTCGATGTTGGCGCCGCAGTCGGCCAGCACGCCGGCGATGGCGGCCACCACGCCGGAGCGGTCCTTGCCCAGAACGGAGATAACGCACTTCATAGGTTCCTTCTTTCTCCTGAATTCCACAGGGATCCAGCCCGCCTGCAGGACGGGCACGCGGCCGCCCTACTTCCGTAAGATGAGGGACAGCGCCTCGGCGCGGGCGTCGGCATCGGTCTCGAAACAGCCGCGCACAGCCCGGGTCGTCGTCTTCGCGCCCGGCTTCTTCACGCCGCGCATGGACATGCACAAATGCTCCGCCTCGATGACCACGATGACGCCGGCCGGATTGAGCGCCCCCACCAGCGTGTCGGCGATCTGCCCGGTCAGACGCTCCTGCACCTGGGGGCGCTTCGCGAAGCCGTCCACGAGCCGGGCCAGCTTCGAGATGCCGCAGATGCGGCCGTCCTCGCCGGGGATGTAGGCCACGTGCGCGCGCCCGAAGAACGGCGCCAGATGGTGCTCGCACATGCTGTAGAAGGGAATGTCGCCCACCAGCACGATCTCGCTGTGGCCCTCGTCGAAGGTCACGTCGAAGTGCCGCGAGGGATCCTCTTCCAGGCCACCGAGCGCTTCCTCGTACATGCGGGCCACGCGCGCGGGCGTTTCCAACAGGCCCTCGCGGTCGGGATCTTCCCCGATGCCCTCCAAGATCAGGCGGACGCCTGCTTCAATCTTCGATGTATCCACGGTTGTCGTAACTCCTTGTAAACGGTTGGTGCCATGTTATCACGGCGTCATCGAAGCGCGGGGAAAGAGCGCCATAATAGCGTGCAGAAGGCCTCCTGCGAGAAGGGATCGACTATGAAGAACCTGCTGACCGAGTTCAAGGAGTTCATCAACCGCGGCAACGTGATCGACATGGCCGTCGGCATCATCATCGGCGCGGCGTTCACCGCCATTGTCACGTCGCTGACGGACAACATCATCAACCCGTTCATCAAGCTCATCACCGGCGGCAACGGCACCGACGTGGCCGGCCTCACCATCCCGGTGCCCGGCACCGAGAACGGCATCGACTTCGGGGCGTTCATCAGCGCCATCATCAACTTCCTCATCGTGGCCTGGGTGGTCTTCCTTATGGTGAAGGCCTTCAACAAGATGAAGGACGGCGGCGCGAAGAAGCTCGTTCGCCGCAACGGCAAGAACGAGGAGGTCATCGAGCACGCCCCCACCTGCCCCTTCTGCCTGGAGGAGATCAATGTGGGCGCCACCCGCTGCCCCCACTGCACCGCCGAGCTGCCGGCCCCGGCCGAGGTGACCGTGGAAGTGGTGGAGAAGTAGGGCCTCGGCCGCCCGTTACTTGTGATACGGCTCGCCGCGGGAGATTTTGAAGGCGCGGTAGATCTGCTCGAGCAGCACTACGCGGGCCAGGTTGTGCGGCAGCGTGATGGGGCCGAACGAGAACGTCTCGTCGGCCCGGGCGCGCACGGCATCGCTTACGCCATCGGAGCCGCCGATGACGAAGGCCAAATCGCTCTCACCACGCAGGGCCAGCTCATCCAAATGGCACGAGAAGCCCTCGCTTGAGCGCTGCTTCCCCTCGATGGCCATGAGGATGACGCGGGCTCCCTCGGGCACCGCGGCCAGAATGCCCTCGCCCTCGCGGATGCGCGCCGCCTCCACCCCGCCGGCCCGCGCCGGATCCACATCGGGAATCTCGGCAACGCTCACCTTCGCGTAGGGCCGCAGCCGCTTCAGGTACTCCTCGCAGGCGGCGACCCAGAACTTCTCCTTCAGCTTGCCCACGGCGATGACAGTTATGCGCAGCATGGCTTCGCCGCCTCGCGCCTAGCCAAGGTCGAGCTCCAGCCCCACGGGACAGTGGTCCGACCCCTCCACGTCGTCGTAGATGCTCGCGGCCACCACGGCATCGCGTACCTCGTCGCTCACGAGGAAGTAGTCGATGCGCCATCCCGCGTTCGTGGACCGCGCGCGGAATCGGTAGCTCCACCAGCTGTAGCGACCCGTCTCGTCGGGGTGCAGCAGGCGGAACGTGTCGGTGAAGCCCGCATCCAAAAGATCGGTGAACTTCCCGCGTTCCTCGTCGGAGAAGCCCGAGGCGCCGCGGTTGGGGCCCGGGTTCTTCAGGTCGATCTCCTGGTGCGCCACGTTGAAGTCGCCGCACATCACCACGGGCTTCGGCTCGCTCGCCTCGCCGCTTGGCAGCACGCCGGCCTCGAGCCCCTTGCAGAAGTCGCGGAAGGCGTCGTCCCATTCCATGCGGTGGTCGATGCGGGCCAGCTCGTTCTGGGAATTCGGCGTGTACACGTTCACGAACCAGAACTGGGGGAACTCGCAGGCCACGATGCGCCCCTCGGCATCCAGGTAGTCGTTGCCCAGCCCGTGCAGCACGCGCAGCGGCTCCTCGCGGGTGAACACCGCCGTGCCCGAGTAGCCCTTCTTCTCGGCGGCGCTCCAATACTGGTGGTAGCCCGGCAGATCCAGTTCCACCTGGCCCACCTGGCATTTGGTTTCCTGGATGGCGAAGATATCGGCGTCGAAGGCGTCGAACACCTCCAGGAAGTTCTTCTTCAGCACGGCGCGGATGCCGTTCACATTCCACGAGACGAAACGCATGGGACTCCTTTACTGCGAAGGCCCCGGGCTGTCCGGGGCCTTCCATGATACTCGATGGGGGCGGGCGCGGCCTCGCTACTGCCAGTCGGAACCGATAAGGATGAGGAAGTCGCCGTCGTAGACGTACTCGCCGTTGGTGTTCTGCACGGCGCGGCCGCAGCCGAGGGCGTCGATGAGCTCCTCGGCGTACACGCGCTGGTCAGGGGTGTCGAACACCACCACGGTCTCCTCGTAGCTGAAGCGGTTGGCGTTGCTGGCGTCGGCCGTATAGCCAAGGGGCTTGATGCGCTCGAGGGCCTCGGCGCCCACGCCGTTGATGCCGTTGCCGTTCTTGATGGTAACGATGCCCGTGCGCGTCTCGCCGAAGGTCTTGCGCTGGGTGCCCTGCACGCCGTCGCTGTCGCTGGCAGCCGCCGTGCCGTCGCCGATGCTGGCGAGCACGGTGCCGTTCAGCTCGTCCACCTCGTCCTCCTCGGTAGGCGGCAGGCCCTCGCGCACGCGGTTCATCATCTTCTGCCACGCGGCCGTGTCGAGCTTCTCGTACCAGGTGTCGTTGCGATACTCGCTCTCGGTGGGCTCCATGGCCGAGTAGATGTCGGTGCTCGGGTCGATGCCCTGCATGGATCCGGCCAGGGCGATGATGTCGGCCACTGTGAAGTCGGTGGTCACGTACTGCGACAGCGTTTCCACCGACTTGGTGATGGTGCCGATGTCGGAGGAGAGCACCTTCTTGGCGATGGCGCCGAGCACCATGCGCTGGTTGGCCGCGCGGTAGCGGTCGCCGTCGCCGTACTCGTCGTAGGAATGGCGGCTGCGGCACAGGATGAGCGCCTGCTCGCCGGAGAGCACCTGCTCGCCCGCGGCCACGTATCCGCCGGCCTCGTCGTCGTCGATCTCCATGGGCACGTCCACCGTGACGCCGCCGAGGGCGTCGACCACTTCCTCGAATCCGTCGAAGTTGATCTCGGCGTAGTGGGAAATGGGCACGCCGGCCATCTGGGACACCGTCTTGATGGCGAGCGCCGGGCCGCCGATGGCGTAGGCCGCGTTCAGCTTCTGCACGCCCGCGCCCTCGATCTCCACCTCGGTATCGCGGTGGAGCGACACCATGGTGACCTTCTTGTTCTCGGGATCGACCCGGGCGAGGATCATGGAGTCGGAGCGGAAGGTGTCGCCCGCGTACTGGGTGGATTCCGCGCGGGCCTCCGACTTGTCGGTGCCGAGGAGCAGCATGTAGAAGGTGCCTCCCTCGTAGGCGGGCACGGGCTCCAGCGCCTCCTTCACCTCGGGGGTGACCTCCTCGTTCATGTTGGTGTCGATCTTGTTCACGTAGTTGAGCGCGGCGAATGCGGCCCCGCCGGCGCCCAAAGCCCCCACGAGCACGACGGCCAGCACCGCGGCGATGACGCGGTTGCGCTTCTTGCGGCGGCGGTCCTTCGCGTAGTCGTCGCCGGCGGCGGCGCGCGCGTAGGGGTTGTCCGGCATGGCCGGCAAAAGCGGCGCGGAGTTCAGCGTCGCGCCACCGAGCGCCTGCTGCGGGGAGACAGGCTGGGAGTGGCGCGGATTGTTCGAGGGGCCCACCGGCTGGGAATGCCGCGGGTTGTTCGTCTGCCCAACGGGCTGGGAATGCCGGGGGTTGTTGCTCCCCACCGGCTGGGAGGCATGCTGGGCGCGAGGATTGTTGCTTCCTGATGTCTCGGTCATCCGGGGCGGTCTCGCTTTCATCGATTACGGGCCCACGGCACGCGGCCGCAGACCTTGCAGGCAGGTCATAGAAGTAACATTTTGGTAAAAAGCGGCCCGCGGCGCAAGAAAACGGCCCGCATTACCAGTGAAACGTCACAGGATGCGGGCAGTTTGTCCATAAATGTAAGGATGGAACGCCAAGCGAAGAGGTCAGGAGAGCCGCTTCACCATCACCTCGTTGGCCGCGAGCTCCACGGTATCGTCGAGCGGAGCGAGGGCGGGGGCTGCCAACCCCGTGCGCGCGGCACGGCGCTCGAGGGCGCGGGCGAGCACCCAGTCGGCCACCTCGGGGTTCTTGGAAAGCGCCGGACCGTGGGAGTAGGTGCCCACGACGTTCTTGTAGCGCGCGCCCTCCACGCGGTCGTCATCGTTGTTGCCGTGACCGCAGGGCGAAATGACCCGGCCGAAGCCCTCCACGCCCGGGCCCAGGTAGGTGCGGCCGGCATGGTTCTCGTAGCCCACCACGGGGTGAGCAGCCAGGGGCGACTCGAGCACCATGTTGTCGATGAGGCGGTCGGCCGAGGTACCAGGGCGGCGCGTTTCCATGTCGATGATGCCGAGGCCGGGCACGAGCTCGTCGCCCCACAGCCACTGGCGGCCGAGAATCTGGTAGCCGCCGCAGATGGCGAGCAGGGGCCCGTCGGCCTCCACGTAGGCGGCCAAATCGTCGCGCATGGCCAGCAGCTGCTCGCTCGCCAGCTTCTGCTCGCGGTCGGGGCCGCCGCCCATGAAGACGAGGTCCACTTCGGAGAGGTCCACGGTCTCGCCGTGGCCCACGCGGCGCACCTCCACGGGAATGCCGCGCCAGCGCAGGCGCTGCTCCAAGATGCGCACGTTGCCGCCGTCGCCGTAGAGATTCAGCAGGTCGGGCAGCATATGGGCGATGACCACGGGCGGCTCGGCGGAAGCGGGATCGGCGGCGGTGCCGACGGCCTCCGCAGCGGGAGCGGCCGGGGAGGTGGCCCCGGAGGCGGCAGCTTGAGAAGAGCCTCCTTCACCAGCGGAGGCGGCGGGGGCTGCGGAGCCAACAGGGGCCGGGGCCGGATGCGCGCCAGCGCTCGTGCCAGCGCGAGCGGCCTCGGCGGCTTCCATGGCATCCAAGGCGTCGTGAACCGGGGGCAGCGCCGTGTAGTTCGCGATGGCGTACACGGCGGCATCGGCTGGCATGGCACCCGCGGCCGTCAAGGCCCCGAGGCGCGTGAAGGCATCGTCGACGGACTCGATGACGAGCGCATCCAGCCCGGCGTACTTCAGGCGCACGGCCAGGTCGTGGGCGCGCGAACCACCGGCAAACACCACCAGGTTCTCCTGAGCAGCCAGCTCCTCGAAGTCGATGTCCCAAATCCAGGAGATGTCGCGGCCGTCGGCCACCTGGTCGTTGATGAAGAACGCCACCATCTTGGGGCCCTCGTCGGCTTCCACGATCTTCAGGTTCTGGTTGAAGCCCGTGGGATTCTTCGCCAGGTTCAGCAGCACGTCGCGGCCGTCGAGGCGGTAGCGCTGCAGGCGGCCATTGCGCGGATTGAAAGCGTCCACCGCCCGCTGGAAGTCGGCCGTGGGCACACCCGTCTCGCGGCAGAGCGCGTAGGCGGCTACCAGATTGTAGGCCGCATAGGGCGTCGGCTGGGGCGTGCGCACCCGCTCGCAAGCTTGCGGCCCGCAGATCTCCATGGTCACGCCGTCGGCGCCGAGGACGATGTCGCGGCCGGCATAGGCAAGCTCGGGCCGTGCGAAGTCGCACTGCTCGCAGAAGTAGTCGCCGAGCTGGCCGTACTGGCGATAGCGGTACTGGATCATGCCGTCGCACTTCTGGCACATCTGGGCATCGGCCACGGTGTTCTGGGCCAAGTTCATGGATTCGGATAAGCCGAAGGGTATCGATCGGTTGTCCACCGCATCGGCGATGCGGGCGCACAGCGGATCATCGGCGTTGTAGATGAGCACGGTGTCGGGCGATGCCGCGAGGGCTCCGGCAATGGATGTCTGGATGCGGTCGATCTCGCCGCAGCGATCCAGCTGGTCGCGGAACAGGTTCAACAGCAGCACGTAGTTCGAACGCAGGCGCGGCAGCACATGGGCAAGCCACAGCTCGTCGCATTCGAAGACGCCCCACTGGGCAGCCGGCTGCTGCAAAAGCGCCGAGGAGATGCCCGCCGCCAAGTTCGCGCCGGTCCGATTGCAGATGATGGTGCGTCCCGCGGCCTCGAAAACGTCGGCGAGCAGGTTATTGGTCGAGGTCTTCCCATTAGTGCCCACGGTGATGACCGATCCCTCGGTGCACTTGCCGGCGAGCTCGCCGAGCAGCGCCGGATCTATCGCGAGCGCGATCTTCCCCGGCAGATTCGCCGCGGGACGATGGGCCACGTGGCGCAACCCCCAGGTGGAAACGGCCCCGGCCGTCTTCGCGAGCGTAAACCTCAAGCCCATGATGCGCACCTCAACGTTTATCTGGAGGACAGCGGAGTCCTCGGTGGTTTTGCGGCATTCAGTATACCGTGGGGACGGCACGGACACGATATCAGCGTCGCGCATCCACCAAATCGATGAGCTGCTGACGCGAGTGGATGGAGAGCTTGCGGTAAATGCTCTTCGCGTGGTCGCGCACGGTGTTCTCGGAAACGAACAACTTCTTGGCGATGCTCGCCCGAGTATGGCCCTGCGCGAGCAGGACGAACACCTCGGCCTCGCGAGCCGAGAGATGATAGAAGTCGGCAAGGCGACCGCAGCATCGCTCCAAGCCGTCCTCCTCGAGCTCTTCCGCCTCACGCCGAGGCTCCCCCTCGGCCGCCTCAGACTGCAAGACCGGTGGCACATCGGCACGCAGGCGCACGACCAAGCCGTTGCTCAGCAGCAGCACGCTTGATATCACAGCCAGAACCACTACGACGATAATACTGTTCGTCATAGCCTGCACATCGGCGCTTGCCAAGGGAAACGCATTCTGACCAAGGACAACGCCCACGCCAAAGCCAGACCACGCGAGCGCCCAGCCGACGGGAAACCCCAGTGGAATGCTGAGAATACGGACACGATCGACCTGCACGATGAGCAGGAAGAGACAGATCAGCAAGAAGGGCCATCCGGACAGCGTGAGGGTCAGCAGAAACTGGCTGCGCTCGTAGTCCATGATGTTCGCCAGCATAACGACGATGACGCAGGGCACGAACACCTTCAGCAGCGTGATGGGATCGACGTGGCGGCCCCCTATGCCGCAGCAGGCCGCGGCAATGGCCGCGACCACCACCCCCGAGAGGGCCACATCGGCATTCAGTTCCCCCATGCTCTCGGGCGTGCTCACCCGAGCCGTGGTGCCGCCCACGATGCCGAGGGCAATGGCGAACAGGACCACGCCAACCGCAAGCATGAGAAAATCGCGCGTTCTCGTGGGGCGGACGAGCAACGGGCGCTGCGCCTCGGGCACCGATCCCAGCGCAACCATGAGACACGCCCACGAGCCGATCAGGCAGCCGACGAGGATGAAGGGAATGAGATCGCCCCCCAGAACCATGACCGCGTAATCAACGGCGCACCCGAGGGCCAGCGACCCGAAGGCGAGGGTACGGCAGCAGGTGCCGGAAAGGCGTGCGCACAAGAGCGCCCACACGAGCATCATCATGGCCGACGACAGGCCGAAGATGGCCGCCGCGCCGTAGACGCCCCACACCGGCAGCGTACCGAGCATAAGGAGCAGCCCCGCAACCGAGCTCCCCGCAGCGGCGATGGCGGCAAGCCAGCGCAGCCAATGGCCGGTGAAGGATCCCGCATCCCTGCGGTAGCTGTAATAGCACAGCAGCCCGAGGGCCACGACGCTGAACGCGCTCAGGGCCAAGGGGGAGAAGCCCGGAAAGGCAGAGCTGGGGAACAGCAGCGACAATGATGCCATCTGCCATGCGAGGAAAAGCCCCAGGCCCAGGGTGGCCACCCCCGCGCGCGGACGCGCGCCACCGTCTTGCATCTTCGCCGCACCTCCCTTGCGAACCCGATTTTGCCATGTTTGCCCAGTATACGTGAAAACCACCCGTTTCTGGTGGGATGTTACGAGGTAGTCTCGGAGCCGTTCGGAGCGTTGGACTCCGGGCGCAAATTCGATGTGGATACACAAGGAGGGATTCACATGTTGGAAACGAGCAATGTCTCGCGCCGCAACTTCCTGCGAGGAGCGGCCCTGGCCGGCGCCGGCATGGCCGCGGCAGGACTGGCGGCCGGTTGCGCGCCCGCGCAGCAGTCGGAGATGGCCGCTACCGGCGAGGACGTCGAGGCTCCCAGCGCGAGCGAAAACCCGTCCTGGCTGGGCGACGCCCCCGTGGTGAATGAGGACGAGGTCACGCGCACCATCGACACCGGCCTGCTCGTCATCGGCGGTGGCGAGAGCGGCGTGTGCGCCGCACGGCGCGCAGCCGAGCTGGGCATGCAGGTGGTGGTCATGGAGAAGCAGCCCGAGGACACCTGGGCGCCCATCGGCTGCGACGTGGGCACCATCAACTCGTCGGCCTACCTGAACACTGGAGCCGAGCCCGTCGACGAGATGCAGGTGCTCAACGAGTGGCAGCTGCGCACGTACTGCCGCTCGATGCCCTCGGTGGCCAAGATGTACGCCACGCGCTCGGGCGAGGCGTACGATTGGGTGTGCGAACTGGCCCCTCAGGAGCAGCTGGACGAGTTCCAGGTCTTCTACAGCTTCCCCAACGGCCGCAACAAAGTGGCCGTGAACCACAGCGGCTACACCTCGTTCCCCGGCACCGTCTCGCATCGCGACTTCAATGACACGCTGGGCAACGGGGCCAACCAGCCCGCCTGGGGCCCCATCATGCGCCACAGCATTGAGAAGTCCCAGGAACTGGGCGCCGAGTGGCTGTTCCAGACCTCGGCCATCGTGCTCATTCAGGATGACGAGGGCAGCGTGACTGGCGCTTACGGGGACGGCCCCGACGGCATCGTGCGCGTGAATGCCGATGCGGTGCTGCTGGCCTGCGGAGACTTCTCCGGCAATGGCGAAATGGTGCTCGCGCTGAATGACGAGGTGCGCCAGCTGGCCGAGACCTCGGGTATCGACACGTCCGACCCGTCTGCCTTCATGGGCATGGGCCAGGACGGCATGGGGCAGAAGCTGGCCTGCTGGGCCGGCGGCGTGATGGAGCCGGGTCCGCGCGCGGCCATGAACTTCGGCAACGGCATGGGCGCCCCCGGACTGACGGCCATCGGCAACTACCCGGTGTTCGGGCCCGACGGCAAGCGCTTCTACAACGATGCGCAGCTCCAGTTTGGCGGCCAGGGCTTCTTCGCCCGGCGCGCTCGCGGCGAGCTGATGTGCACCATCGCCGACGGCAAGTGGGAGGAGAACATCCTGAACCAGGGCTATGAGCACAACATGTCCTCCACCACTTGCGCACGCGAATGGGATTTGGTGAAGCAGGATCTGGCCAACTACACGACGGGTCCGGACGGGTTCGAGGTGTACGGATTTACCGGCTACGGCATGAACAAGTCGAAGATGTACGCCGCCGAGACCCTGGACGAGCTCGCTGACATCCTGGGCTATACCGGTGAGGCGAAGCAGGGTCTGTTGGACGAGATCGCCCATTACAACGAGATGTGCGCCGCTGGCAAGGACACCGATTGGGGACGCGATGCAGACCTCATGAACCCCCTGGACACACCGCCCTTCTTCGGCATGGCCGGAACCGCCGACAAGGGCCGCTGCATGAGCGGCATGGTGCAGATGTCCGGCGTGCTGGTCACCGACAACCACCAGGTGCGCCGCGTAGACGACAGCATCATCAAGGGGCTTTACGCCTGCGGCAACACCGCCGGCGGCCGCTACGCCATCCAGTACCACACGCTTCTGGCCGGCAATTCGGTGGGCCTGGCCATCACCCAGGGCTATTGTGCCGGCGAGCACATCGCCCAGAACCTGGAGGCCGACAACCAGGCCGCCGACGAGTACCAGGCTCTCCTAGCCCAGATGGCCGAGGCACGCGCCAACGAGCCCCAGGGCGCTCCCCCTATGTAGGACCTTCCCGTTGCCGGGCGCGGCCCGTCCTCCCTCCCCCGCGCCCGGCTCCGCACCCCCCGACATCGGGGCGATAGCAGAAAGGGGCCCATCTCTGCGGGGATGGGCCCCTTGCGATAGGGAGACGCGGGAGAGCCCTGCGGCAGAGGGCGAGGCGAGGCAGGCGTTAGCGGAAGAGAGCCTCCGCGGCGCGGGCCATGGCCTCAGCCGCGCAAAGGCGGCCCCACTCCGACAGCGCGACGGCATCGGAGCCGCAGCTCTCGAACAGACCGCCCTCCGTCAGCGCGGCCCGACGGGACGCATCGGCCTGCACCGCATCGCCCCGCCACAGCGCGTTCAAGTCGGCGCGCAAACGGCGCAGCGGCGTATCGATTTCGACCACCTGGGCCGTCACCATCTCGGAGTCCCCCTCGGCTGCGATGTACGCGCCAATGTCGCCAGTGTTCGACCAGGCAAGGCCATCGGCGCAGGATGCCGTGCAGGGCCCGAGGCACACGAGCCCTGCCACACCAGGGCCGTCGAGGGGCGCGTAGCGGTCGAGTACCGCGGGATTCACCGATCCGTTGCGGCTGAAGTGCAGCGGCGCCTGCTCGACGAACCCGCGCTCCCCGAGCCATGCGGCCGCCCGGCGGTAGTGGCCCACTGCGGTCTCACGCGCATCAGCCCCAAGCGCAGTCGGCGTTACCAGGGTGAAGCGCTGCACCGTCGAGCGGAGGGCCCGTCGCAGCGACGCCTCAACCTCCTCGGCAGTCTGCCCCGGAGCCCCCACGACGACCTGCATGCCGATATCGTCGATACCCACCTGCTCGAGCAGCAGATCGGTCTTCGCCATCTCCACCTCACCAGCGGGCATCTCAAAGAGGGCGGCGATGCGCGACTCGGCAGCCAGATAGCGGAACTCGGGCAGCGGGCGGCCGGCCTCTCGCAGGCGGTTCGCCTGGCCCACCGTGAGCAACCCGGGATCGAACGTGGCATACAGGGGAGTGGCGCGATCGATGGGAAGGAGCCGGCCGAGCCCCCGCAGCATCTTCCCCAGCTCCTCCTCGGGCAACGTGCTTGCCGAGCCGCCGCCTAACGTCAGGCTCCGCACGTCCCAAGCGACAGCCTCGCCGGCAAACCCCGCCGCCTCCCCCAACAGCGCATCGACGTAGGCCCGCTTGACCGACGGCGGCGTGTGATCGTAGCCGTTCAAGATCAGGGAGCGGCCGCCGTTCACGAAAGGCACGCTGGCATATACATTGCAAATCATGGAAACCCCTTTCTGTTGCGAGGCCACCCTACCACAGCCGCCCTCCCCCCAAACGGGTGGTTGCGGCCGGCAGGGGGCCATTGCCGAAACTTCATCTGCGGGGTAACAATTCTCCCCCTGCACGTTCCCAGGCGCTTAAGGGCAATCTCGAAAGACGGTGTCCGGATCTAGAATGTTGTTGCGTAATTCTCAGTTCTTGCCAGCTACACTCGTCCGGGAGGTGTCCGGTGACCGCAGCGCAGATCATCTCCGTGATCGTGTTCCTCGGCACGCTGGCGCTCGTCATCTCCGAGAAGGTGAACCGCGCGCTCGCGGCGCTGGCCGGCGCGGTGCTGCTGCTCATCCTGCACGTGGTGTCCTTCGAACAGGCCATGGATCACGTGGATCTGAATACCCTCGGCGTACTTCTGGGCATGATGCTGTTCGTGGCCGTGGTGAAGCGCTCGGGTGTCTTCGAGTACCTGGCCATCCGCTGCGCGCGGGCGGCCCGCGGGCGGCCCTGGGCCATTATGGCGCTGCTCATGGTGCTGACGGCCTGCTTGTCGGCCTTCCTCGACAACGTGACCACGGTGCTGTTGGTGGGACCGGTCACCCTGACGTTGTGCCGGCTTCTGAATCTGCACCCTGTGCCGTTTTTCCTGGCGGAGATCCTGTCGTCGAACATCGGCGGCACGGCAACCCTCATCGGGGATCCGCCCAACATTATGATCGGCTCGGCGGCGAAGCTCACCTTCGCCGACTTCCTCGCCGTCGACGGGCCGGCCGTGCTCGTGGCGCTTGCGGCCGTGATGGTCGTGTTCTATCTGGTTTACGGACGGAAGATGGAGCGGAGCCCCCGTAACCCCGCGGTGGTGATGGCCCTGAACCCCGCCGACTACATCAAGGACCGCCGCCTCATGCGCCTGTCGGCAGTGCTCACGGCGCTCGTGGTGGTGGGATTCGTGTTCCACGGCGCGCTGGGGCTTGAATCCTGCGTGATCGCGCTCGCCGCGGCGGCCGCCATCCTGCTGCTGTCGCGCACGAGCATCGAGGAGGCGCTGTCGGAGGTGGAGTGGGTGACGCTCGCCTTCTTCACCGGGCTGTTCGTCATCGTGGGGGCGCTCACGGAAACGGGTGTGATCGGCATGGTGGCCCAGGGCATCATCGGCGCGACGGGCGGCAGCGTGTTCGCCACCATGCTCGTGCTGCTCGTGGGCTCGGCCATCGTCTCGGCGTTTCTCGACAACATCCCGTTCGTGGCCACCATGATTCCCATCCTGCTCTCGATGCAGGCCGGCGGCATGGACGTGACCCCGCTGTGGTGGGCCGTCTCGCTCGGTGCGTGCCTCGGCGGCAACGGTTCGCTCATCGGCGCGAGCGCCAACGTGGTGCTCGCCGACATCGGCAAGCAGAACGGGCACCCCATCACCTTCGCGCAGTTCTTCCGCGTCGGCTTCCCCTGCATGCTGCTCACCGTGGCCATCGCCGCGATCTACCTCATCATCCGCTTCCCGGCTTAGAGGGCGGGTGCAGGGAAGGCAGCAACGCCCGCGCCCCGCTCACCTCCCCTGCGAAGACCTCGCGTTTTCTCCTTGCGAAACCCGTTCGCTTTCGCTATACTTTGCAGTCGCTTCTGAAAGAAGCGCGTATGCCAACGTGGCTCAGCTGGTAGAGCAACGCACTCGTAATGCGTAGGTCAGCGGTTCGAATCCGCTCGTTGGCTCCAGAACTTCCGCAGGTCAGCAGGTGAAAAGCTTGCTGGCCTGCTTTCGTTTTGAGCGAGGTTGCCCGCAGACTATCACAGGAGTGCCACAGCAGGCCCAGGAAATCCTCCGGCTCCTCAGACCATCATGCCACATCCTTTGCCGGACATGAGAAAAGCCCGACGCGTCGGGCTTTTCTAGGTGTCGGCCGCAGCCTTCCACCGCTTTCAAGGAACATTCTAACACGGATGTCAAACGAGCCGCCCAGCGCTAACTGTTGCTAACGAATTGTCGGAGGGCGGTCAACTTCCCGCGCGCGGTCGTCTTGACAATCTTCGAGTACATATTGAAGGGAAGCTCCGCGCGATATCGCTCGATAATGGCATCATATCCTGCAATGAGCTGCCTGCACTCCGTCTTGGAGAAACCCATGCGGCGTAAGAGGTACACGAGCAAAACCACGTAGTCCGTTATGTCCGCGAAGTCAACTCCACTCACGCCCGTCTCCTGCTTGAGTAATTGAGAAACGGCTGCGCTGATTGCACCACTCTGGAATCTGACATCGAGCACAACCGCGTTATGAGCGATAGCGTTGCGAAAGTCCTTCAGCGCAAAGATCATCTCTCCCAATCTGCGCTCCGAATCGATGTTCGCCGGCATGCCCAGATCGTCCACAACCTTCGCTTTGACGCGCGCATCGAGGCAACGGTAGAACGCACCGAAGTTGCCGAGCGTCATCACCTCAAAGATAGCCCAGATAGGGACGTCCTTGTCGGCATCCCGAAAATGGCCGATGACGTCTCGGCCTCTGTGGCCGTAAATCATGCCATCTACTTCTTGACGCAAGCGCTGTCTCTCCTCCCAGGCCTTGCGATAGGCTTTTCCCGTTTTGGAGCGATAGCCCGTGAGACTCTTGCGCCATATGATCTCGAAGGACGCCGAGCCTGCGTCTTGGACCACAGCCTCCAGCGCATAGTTCTTCAACGCCGTTTCGATAGCCATAACACGAGGATAAAACAGTGTTTTGAGCTGGGTATCGAAGTCGTACAACGCCGCAACTTGAGTAAAGCTGGTAATAGGAAGTCTGTTCACGGCCTTGCCGGCAAATCGATAACCTTTGTACCCATGATAGTACCCGATGTTCTTCAACTTCCGCTTCTGCGAGGAGCCGCTGATAGCTATCCCGCTATCGCGAAGATGCTTCATGAGGGCGTTGAGGGACTTCGGCACGCTTCCTCCTGATTTGTGGACACGAAGGGAAACCATCGAAAACAATCGATAGGACTGTTTGCTTCATCTTCAAGCAATACTCAGCTTCGGTCAACCCGCAATCTACATTACATTTCCCTGCGTCAACGATGTTTCAGCACCCTTGACTCAAGACTAGCAGGGGACGCCCCTCCTTTCCCAGAGTGAACGCTGCGAAGCCAGGCGCAAACCGTCTGCGAACGCGTCCTAAAAATTGGCGGACCTGAGGGCGGATGGGGGCCTTCGAACCGTGAGAAAGCAGCGGCCACAGCCGCGCTCTCAGGGCAACACCCGCTCGCCAACCTACTAGAAGCGGCAGAGATGGCGCGCTCGAGTTGCTGCCATACGTTGTCACGTCCGAAGGTGTAGACCCAATCGGAGCTATGGGACGCCATAGGCGAAATATTCTCGAGATCATCCAATATCTGCGGGGCTTTTTCTTCGACCAGTGCCTCAATCGGAAGGTGCGCAAACGCGTCGTTCGGGGAACTGAAACGAAGTCGCCGCCTTCCTGCGGCGGCAAAGGGCTACACTAGCAGGAAGACATCGCACCTTTCCCCAGGAGCCACTATGACCGATTCCGCTACCCCCGCCGTGACTGCGCTGGCCAACCCGGCGTCTGCCAGCCCCGCTACCTTCACTGAGCCCGAGTGCATCGAGGTGCGCGGGGCGCGGGTGCACAACTTGAGGAACCTCTCGCTGAAGGTGCCGCTGCGCCAGCTCGTGGGTATTGCCGGAGTGTCGGGCTCGGGGAAGAGCTCGCTCGCGCTGGGCGTGCTGTACGCCGAAGGCAGCCGCCGCTACCTGGAGGCGCTTTCCACCTACACCCGCCGGCGCATCTCGCAGACCGGCCGCGCCGACGTGGACGAGGTGCTGCACGTGCCCGCGGCCCTCGCCCTGCGCCAGCGCCCGGGCGTGCCAGGCGTGCACTCCACCTTCGGCACCTCCACCGAGCTTCTGAACTACCTGCGCCTCATGATGTCGCGCCTCGGCAGCCACCGCTGCCCGCACGGCCACCTGAACCCGCCGACCTTGGCCGTGGCCGCCGAGCAGCCCATCACCTGCTGCGTGTGCGGCGAGGAGTTCTACGGCCCCGGCGCCGAGGATTTGGCCTTCAACTCCGGCGGCGCGTGCCCCGAGTGCGGCGGCACGGGCGTGGTGCGCACCATCGACGAGTCCACGCTTATTCCCGACCCCACGCTTTCCCTGGACGAGGGAGCGGTGGCTCCGTGGCGGCAGCTCATGTGGTCGCTCATGAGCCAGGTGGCCGGCGAGATGGGCGTGCGCACCGATGTTCCCTACCAGGACCTCACCCCCGAGGAGCAGGACATCGTGCTGCACGGCCCCATGGAGAAGAAGCACATCCTGTACGTGCCCAAGGGCAAAGACCACGCCACCGAGCTGGACTTCACCTACTACAGCGCCGTGAACACCGTGAAGAACGCCCTTGCGAAGGTGAAGGACGAGAAGGGCATGGCCCGCGTGGCGAAGTTCCTCTGCGAGTCGGTTTGCCCTGCCTGCCACGGCACGCGCCTGTCGGAGAAGGCCCGCGGCAGCGAGATAAACGGGCTGAACCTGGCGCAGCTCACGGCATTCACCTTGGACGAGCTGCGCGATTGGCTGCCCACGGTGGCCCCCTGGCTGCCCGCCGATATGCGGCCGATGGCCGAGGCCATCACAAGCGAGATGCGCGAGCCCATCGAACGCTTGGAACAGCTGGGGCTGGGGTATCTGGCCCTCGACCGCGCGAGCGAGACGCTCTCCAACGGCGAGCGCCAGCGCGTGGCCCTCACGCGCGCCGTACGCAGCCGCACCACCGGCGTGCTCTACGTGCTGGACGAGCCCTCCATCGGGCTGCACCCGGCCAACGTGGAGGGGCTGCTCGGCGTGATGGACGACCTGTTGTCCGACGGCAACTCGGTGGTGATGGTAGACCACGACGTGGCCGTGCTGCGCCACGCGAACCACCTCATCGAGATCGGCCCCGGCTCGGGCGCCGACGGCGGCCGCGTGATTGCCCAAGGCTCGGTGGCCGCCCTTGAAGCGGACCCGGAAAGCCGCATCGGGCCGTTTCTGGCCGGCACGGCGAAGGTGCGCGTGCGCGTACCCGTGGCGCCCGAGCACCTCTTCGACGAGGGCGCGATCCGCTTGGAAACCGGCGCCATCCATACGGTGCACCCGCTTGAGGTGCGCATTCCCAAGGGACGGCTCACCTGCGTGACCGGCGTATCCGGCTCGGGCAAGACCACGCTCGTGCTGGAAAGCCTCGTGGACGGCCTGAAGGCGCAGCTGGCAGGGCGGACTCTGCCCGGGCACGTGGTAGAGGCAGATGCGCCGGGCATCGCGCGGGTGGATCTGGTGGATGCCACGCCCATCGGCGTGAACGTGCGCTCCACCGTGGCCACCTACTCCGGCGTACTCGACGAGCTGCGCCGCGCCTTCGCGAAACTACCCGAGGCGAAGGCGGCGAAGCTCAAAGCCGGCGCCTTCTCCTACAACACCGGGTCGCTGCGCTGCCCCACCTGCGACGGCACCGGCCAGGTGTCGCTCGACGTGCAGTTTCTGCCCGACGTGGACATCCCCTGCCCCGATTGCCGCGGCTCGCGCTACGGGCACGAGGCCGAGGCCATCCAGATGGAGGTGAACGACTATCCCGGCGCGTCCGACGCTACGCAAAACGCGGAGGCCGCCGAAACCGCCGCGCACCGCGCGAGTGACCACGCCGCCGACTTCCACGGCATGCGCACCCTCTCGCTGCCGGAGATCCTCTCGCTCACGGTGGATCAGGCGCTTGCGGCCCTCGCGCCCCTGAAGAAGGTGCACAGCAAGCTGGAGATCCTGCACAACCTAGGACTCGGCTACCTCACCTTAGGCGAGGCAACCCCGGCCCTTTCCGGCGGGGAGGCCCAGCGCCTGAAGCTCGCCAGCGAGATGCGTCGCAACCAGGACGACACCCTCTTCGTCTTCGACGAGCCCACCATCGGGCTGCATCCGCTGGACGTGGAAACCCTCATCGGCGTGCTGCAGAACCTCATCGAGCACGGCGCCACCGTGGTGGTGATCGAGCACGACCTGGACATGATCGCCAACGCCGACTACCTCATCGACATGGGCCCGGGCGGCGGCGAGCAGGGGGGCCGCATCGTCGCGGAGGGCACGCCCGCCCAGGTGGCCGCCTGCCCGATGAGCATCACCGGCCGCTACCTCGCCCGCGAGCTGGAAGGCTAGCGCGCAGCCTTCAGCTTGGCGAGGGTGGCGCGGGCCTCGTTCATGTTCGCCTCGATGTCGGCGCCCACCACGTCCAGGTTCTCGGCGGCCGCAAACCGCGTCTCGGGAATGCCGAACATGCCGGCGATGCCGCAGAGGTACTCGTAGCCGTAGTTCATGGTGCTCACCTCGCCGCCGCCCGTGGTGATGTAGGTGAGGTGCTTCGCGCGGCACAGCCCCTCGCAGCGGCCCTCCTCGGTGTAGTGGAAGGTCATGCCCATGACCGCCGCGTGCTCGATGTATATCTTCAGCGCCGCGGGAAACGACAAGTCCCAGTACGGCGCGCCGATGACGATCTCATCGGCCTCGGCGAAGTCCTTTCCGATGTCGAACATGGGGTCGTCGAAGAGCCCCTTGGCCTCCAGCTGGGCGCGATAGGCTGCCGACGGGCCGTAGTAGGGCTCGAGCTTCAGCTCGGCGAGATCGACTTCCTTCACATCCTCGATGCCCCCCAAATACTCGCGGCACAAGGTGAGCGTGCGCGACTCCTCACCTCGCAGGCAGGCGTTCACGAACAGTACGGTCATGGGGCTCCTCCTTTTCCGAAATCTCCCCCATTGTAGCGCCGCAGGGCCAAGCCGCCTCCCTTATAATGGGGAAGCATCATGCGGAAGGGCTTTGGAAGGCGGTGAGTCGATGGCAACTGCCCACTACACGCTTATGAACAAGAACACGCCCGTGCTCTCGTTCGATTACGACCTGGACGACCACAAGGCCGTGCGCATCCGCGAGGTAATCGCGCCCGAGGCGGCGCCCTTCGGGCTTACCGACCGCCACGGCGATATCTCGAGGGCCGAGCTGAACTACTGGTGGCGCCACCGCGCCATTCCGGCCTCCCGCGCGCAGGTCAAGCGCCTGCTCGAGAACTTGCAGCTGGAAAGCACCCTGGTGCTCGCCGAGAAGAGCTTCGGCCTGTCGCTTTCCGACCGCTACTGGCTCAACGACGAGGACGACCCGAAGCGCTGGGACGACATCAACTTCTTCGACAACGATTTCTCCGACGACTTGGGCTTCCTCACGCTCGGCCAGGACTCGGCGGGCTCCTCCCCCGACGCGCCCGACTACCACACGGTGAACCTATCGTCGCCCAACAGCACCCTCGGCGGCGACCTTCTGAAGAAGTGGAAGATCGTGAACGGGAAGCGCGTGCTGCTGAAATCGGGGGTGGGTTTCGTTAACCAGGAGCCCTACAACGAGGTGGCCGCCACGGCGCTGCACGAGCGGATCATGGCACCTGGCGCGTTCACGCCCTACGAGTTGTTCGAGGACGGGCGCCGCGTCTATTCCGCCTGCGCCAACCTGCTGGGACCCGACGAGGAGCTCGTGGCCGCCTGGGATGTCATCCGCAACGTGAAGCAGCCGAACAACCTGTCCGACCTCGGCTTCTACGTGAAACGGCTGGAAGACCTCGGCCTTGATCGCGATGCAACCATGACCGCGCTCGCCCAGATGTTCGCCGGCGACTTCGTGCTGGCCAACCGCGATCGCCACTACCGCAACTTCGGCATCATCCGCAACGTGGAAACCCTGGAGGTGACCGGCATCGCGCCGGTGTTCGACACGGGGTCGTGCCTGTGGTCCAACGCCGAGCTGCTGGAGGTTCCCGGCGACTTCCTGTACATGGCCAAGCCCTTCAAAATGAACGGCATGAAGCCGGCCGACCAGCTGCGCCTGTTTGACGGCTACTTCGACTGGTATGACGCCGCCATGCTGGATGGCTACGCCGAGCAGGTGGGCGCCATCCTCGCGAAGAACCCCAACATTCCCGAGCGCCGCATCGCCACCATCGTCGACGCCGTGCGCAAGAAGATAGACCTGCTCGACCGTATCGCCCGATAGAAAGGATATCCATGGAGAACTTCGAATTCGTCTCCCCCACCCACTTCGTATTCGGCCGCGGCGCCGAGGATGAGGTCGGCGCCAAGTTGGCCGAGGCCGGCGCCCGCCGCGTACTCGTGCACTTCGGCGGCGAGAGCGCCCGCCGCTCGGGGCTCATCGACCGCGTGGGAGCCTCGCTCGACGCCGCCGGCATCGAGCATATCGAGCTGGGCGGCGTGCGCCCGAACCCCGAGATCACGCTCGTGCGCGAGGGCGTGCGCCTGTGCAAGGAGGGCGACGTCGACTGGATCTTGGCCGTGGGCGGCGGCTCGGTCATCGACTCGGCCAAGGCCATCGCCAACGGCGCCTGCGTGGACTGCGACGTGTGGGAGCTCTTCGAGACGAAGGCGCTCGACCACGACGTGCTGCCCATCGCCGTGGTGCTCACCATTCCGGCTGCGGGCTCCGAGGCTTCGAAGAACACCGTCGTCTCCAACGACGAGCTGGGACGCAAGACCGGCTACGCCAACAACGCCCAGCGCCCGAAGTTCGCCTTCATGAACCCCGAGCTCACCTTCACGCTGCCGCCCTTCCAAACGGCCGCGGGCCTCACCGACATGTACTGCCACCTGCTGGAGCGCTTCTTCGACGACGTGGGCGCGGTGCCCGTGACCGACAATCTGAACCTGTCGCTCATGAACACCATCCGCGCCGAGGCGCCCCGCGTGCTGGCCGATCCCGACAACTACGATGCCCGCGCGAACATCATGTGGGCCGGCATGCTCTGCCACCAGGGGCTCGCCGGCGTGGGGCGCCACGAGGACTGGGCCACCCACGGGCTGGAGCACGAGCTGTCGGCACTCGACCCGGCCATCACCCACGGAGCGGGCCTCGCCGTCATGTTCCCCGCCTGGATGGAGTACGTCTACAGCGAGAACCCGGCGCGCTTCGCCTTCTACGGCCAGGCGGTGTTCGGGCTTGTGCCCACTGGCGACGTGAACGCCGACGCGCTGTCGGCCATCGATGAGACCCGCAGCTTCTTCGCGAGCCTGGGAATGCCCACCACCTTGACCGAGCTGGGCGTGGAAGAGGCCGATATCCCGAAGATGCTGCCGACGCTCGCCCAGAACAAGGGCGTCCCCTTCGGCAGCTTCAAAAAGCTGACCTTGGAAGACGCCGCGGAGATCTACAAGCTGGCGCTGTAGGGTCACCCGGCCGCTGCGCACCCTGCGCGCGAGCAACTCCGCCGAGTTCTCGCCCGACTCCCCGCAATCGAAAACGCTCTCGCCTGTTACAAGGCGAGAGCGTTTTGTTTACAGGCTGCGCCCGCCCAGCACGCAAGGGACTTCGGCCGCCATAATCATGGCCGTCAGACAAGGAGGCCAGTCATGGAAATCGTCATCAAGCGCGTATACGAGCCCTACGAGGAAAGCGACGGCTACCGGGTGCTGGTGGATCGGCTGTGGCCGCGCGGGCTGACGAAGGAGCGCGTGCACTACAACGAGTGGGCGAAGTTTCTGGCCCCTTCCACCGAACTGCGGAAGGCCTTCGGCCACGACCCGGCGAAATGGGACATGTTCCAGGCGAAGTACGTGGAAGAGCTGAACGCGAACCCCGAGGCACTCGCCTTCGCGAAGAAGCTCGCCGGTCCCGACGTGGCAGCCTACCCGCGCGTCACGCTCCTGTACGCCGCCCGCAACGAGAAGGAGAACGAAGCCGTCGTGCTCGCCCAGTGGCTCCCTGAGCACGAATAGGGCGCGTACCGCCAAGCGAGGGAGGCGCGGGGATGGGGCGGGGCGCCCCGCGCGCAGGTTGCGCAGCGAACGGAACAGCCCAGTGGGCTGTTCCGCCGAGCGAGCCATTGCTTGAGCACGGGGCGTTCCGCCCCATCCCCGCGCCGGGCAGTCCCGCACGCGCCCGGACGATTGAAATTCGCCGCGCTAGTCCGCGATAGGCAGGTTCGTGACTTCCGCCTCCAAAGGCAGCGGCACATCGTCGGCCTCGGCCTCGGCAGCCAGGCCGCCGTCCCAGGCCTCTTCCTTGCCCGGCAGCACGATGTTCAGCACGATGCCCACGATGGAACCCACGGCCAGGCCCGACAGCGCGATGGTCACGCCGCCCACCTCGAACGCGATGGCGCCGGCCGCGCTATAGGCGATACCGAGCGACAGCACCAGGATGAGCGCGGTGATAAGCACGTTGCGGCTGGCCATGAAGTCCACGTGGTTCTCCACCAGATTGCGGATGCCCACCGCCGAGATCATGCCGTACAGCACGAGCGACACGCCGCCGATCACGCAGGCCGGCATGCAGGAGATGACCGCCGCGAACTTCGGGCAGAACGAGAACAGGATGGCGAAGCACGCCGCAATGCGCACCACGCGCGGGTCGAACACGCGGGTCAGCGCGAGCACGCCGGTGTTCTCGCCGTAGGTGGTGTTGGCCGGCGCGCCGAAGAGCGACGCCAGGATGGTGGCCAGACCGTCGCCGAGCAGCGTGCGATGCAGGCCCGGCTCGGCGATGAAGTTGCGGTTGCAGGTGGAGCTGATGGCCGACATGTCGCCGATGTGCTCGATGATGGTGGCGAAGGCCAGCGGCATGATGGTGATGATGGCAGTGATGGCTAGTCCGGTATCGAACTCAGGGCCGAACAGGGCGAACACCGTGTTGTCCCACAGCACCGGCAGGCCCACCCATGAGGCTTCAGCCACAGGCGTGAAGTCCACGAGACCCACGATGGCCGCCACCACGTAGGAGCCGATGACGCCGAGCAGGATGGGGATGATGCGGATCATGCCGCGGCCCCAGATGTTGCTGATGACGATGATGGCGATGGCCACGAGCGCCACGGGCCAGTTCGTCTCGCAGTTCGCGATGGCCGACGAGGCCAGGATGAGGCCGATGCAGATGACGATGGGGCCGGTGACCACGGGCGGGAAGAAGCGCATGATGCGCCGCGGCCCGAACACCTTGAACAGCGCCGAGACAATGAGGTACAGAAGACCCGCACACGCCACGCCCAGGCACGCGTAGGGCAGAAGGTGCGCCTCGCCGTTCGGGGCGATGGCCGCGTATCCGGCGATGAACGCGAAGGACGAGCCCAGGAAGGCCGGCACCTTCCCCTTCGAGAGAAAGTGGAACAGCAGCGTGCCCAAACCGGCGAACAGAAGCGTCGCCGACACGGAAAGCCCCGTGAGGGTGGGCACCAGAATGGTTGCGCCGAACATGGCGAACATGTGCTGGATACCGAAGATGGTCATCTTCGGCGCGCCCAGGGTTCGGGCATCGTAAACGGCGTCGGGGGCATCGTCGGCACCCATGGTGGGCACAGTCTTGGTATCGCTCATTGGCAAACCTCGCATCATCGCGGCGAACAGGCGCGGCCTGCCCGCTCGTGCGCCCCGCGCCCCGCCGCGCTTGCTGCGCGACTGCCGGCGCGGCCGCCCCGCGAGCCGACCTCGCCTATTATGGCACGGCTTCCGTTGCCGTCCCGTTTCGCCTCCGCGAGGGGCCAAAACGCCCCGCAAGGTGCTGAGCGACTGCACAAAACAGCCCCTTTCGCGCAAACGGGGAAGAAACCGACGGTTTTCGTAGCCAAGTAGAGGCCCGGCCGATTCCAGATCAGGCGTTTTCCCAGGTGGACTCTTCACAATTCACGGCACTGTGTCGCCAATTCTACGAAAACCGGCATTTTCTGCTCAAAAGACCGCCTCAGGGAATGAGGTCGTAGGGCATTTCGCGCTTGATGAGGTAGAACAGGAGCAGCAGCGGGATGAGCCACGGCCACACGAAGAGGGCGGCGACGAGGGTGGCCGTGCGTACGACGTAGAACACCGCGCGGTAGCCCGTCGTGCGCGGATGGGTCTCGAAGGTCATGCGCACGAAGGAGCCTCCGGGTGTGGAGCCGTCGTGAATCCAGGGGATGACGACCTCCACGAGCGCGAAGGCCGCCACGGCGCAGGTGCCCATGACCGCGTCCACCGTTTGAGCCGCCGTGAGCCCGGGCAGCTGCAGAGCCGACGCGCCGACCGCCTCCAAGGCCAGCGCTGCCGCGCCGTAGGGCACGATGGCCGCAAGGCCCACGATGAGCAGGTCGAGCCACAGCGCCACGCATCGGCGCACAAAACCCGGTCGCTCGGTCGTCTCGGCATCGGCGAGCTTTCCCGGCGGCACCACCCGCCCCAGAAGCCAGGCGCACAGCCACCCGAGCGCCGCGCCGAGCGTGTTGGTGATCACGTCGTCCACATCGCAGCAGCGATAGGCATAAGGGTACAGCCCGAAAAATCCCGTGAGCTGCGCCGTCTCGATAAGCACCGACGCGGCCAGGCCGAGCAGGACCGACGGCACGAAGCGCAGGCGCAGGAGACGGCCGGCGATGAATCCGAGCGGCACGAAGAACACCACGTTGAACAGCAGCTGAAAGACCGCCTTCAAGCCGTCCTTCGCGACGTCGTTCACGAAGTTCAGCGGGTTGAAGTTGGCGGGCACTGCATAGGTGATGCCCGGCCCCGCATCGCCGGAGGGCAGCGGGTACAGCGTGAAGCACCCAAGTCCCACCATGTAGAGGACCGCCAGGTACGCGCCGGCGAACGAGCCGAAGCGCAAACGCCCGTCCCGATGGTACAGGTAGGCCAGAATCGGCAAGGTCAGCAGGAAGGCCACTATCGGCCACAGAATGAGCGCCGCCGCGAAGTTCTCGCTGTAGTTCCCCAGAAAATGCTTGATGGCGCCCACCGGCCCGCTCCTTCTCTCTTGTGCATCGGACGAGGGTCAGCATAGCGCGGCGGCTGCCATCGCGCAGCAAAGGTGACAGCAGAGTAAGGGAAGTGATTGGAGGCCGTAAGGCATCAGCGCGCAGGGTCGGAGCACCCGAAGGAGGACCGAATCGCAGGTGCATCCGCACAGCAGGGCGTTCGCGGGCGGAGACCGGATCGGACGATTTGCCGCTCCGCAGACGTCGTGCTATGCTGGGGTCTTTCTCCGACCAGCTGAAACCCACTACCGAGGAGAGAACCATGAACATTACCGTATACTGCGGGTCTAACCCCGGCGACGACCCGCGCTTCATTGAAGCGGCCCGCGCACTCGGCGTCTGGATTGCCCGAGAGGGGCACACTCTCGTCTACGGCGGCAGCTCCGTGGGGCTCATGGGCGCTGTGTCCCAGGCAGCCCTCGAGGGAGGCGCACCCGTCATCGGCGTGGAGCCCGCGTTCTTCATCGAGGCCGGTGTGGCCCAACACGACCTCACCGAGTTAATCGTGTGCGAGACCATGGGCGAGCGCAAGGCGAAGATGATCGAGCTGGGGGACGTGTTCGTGGCGCTGCCCGGCGGCGTGGGCACCTTGGAGGAGATCTCCGAGATCATCACCCGCGTGCGGCTCGACCTGGGGCCGCATGAGTGCTTCCTGCTGAACATCGACGGCTTCTACGATCCTCTGGCCGCCTTTTTGGCATCCATGGTGGACCACCGCTTCTTCGACCAGTGCGACTTAGACCGCTGCCTCTTCCCGCGCTCGATGGACGAGTTGGCCCACCTGGTAGCCACCGCGGATGCGCGTCCGCACACTCGCTGCGAGGGGCCGCTGCTGCAGAAGGGCTAGATCCCGCGGGCGCCGGGCACCAGCCCGCACCGCGCGCCACCCACTCATGCGCCGCGTGCCGCGCGCGATCGTACCGGCACCTAGCCGATCACCGTCAGGCAGTACTGGGCCTTGCCGGCGTCTTTCGCCTGGTAGAGCGTGCTGTCCGCCACGGCGTACAGCTCCTCGAAGGGCATCGGCGGCGTGAGGCAGCACGCGGCACCGATGCTGATGGAGGGTGTGGCGTGGGAAGGCGCCTGCCCCGCGGCCTTGGCCGCCTCGTCGGTAGCACGCTGGGTGGCGAAGGGGCCGCGGGCCAAATGCTCGAGCACGCGGTCGGTGGCGGGGCCGGCGGCCAGGCCGGGCGCGAAGATGAGGAACTCGTCGCCGCCCATGCGGGCCACGACGTCCTCCTTGCGCATCACCTGCGAGAGGAACGCGGCCAGCTCCTTCAGCACCGCATCGCCCGCCAAATGACCGTAGGTGTCGTTCACGCCCTTGAAGTCGTCCACGTCAACAGCGATGAGCGTGCACGGGCGGTCTTCGCTCGCGAGCAGCGTCTCGATGCGGTCGAGTGCCGCCGCCCGGTTGTAGAGTCCCGTGAGGCCGTCGCGCTCGGCCTTGCGGCGGAACTGGCTCTCGCGCTGGGCCGCCTCGCTCGTATCCAGCAGGCGCCCCACATGGCGCACCGGACCGCCCTCCTCGTCGTAGAGCACCACCGACTGGTAGCGGTACCACACCGGCTCCCCGTTGGGGCCCGGTGTGGAGGTCTCAAAGTCGACCAGGGAGTTCTCGCCGATCTGCTCCATGAGCGGCGAGAGGTCGTAGGAGGTGATGTCCAGATTGCACGGCTTCTGGCAACGGCGGTGCACCACGAAGTCGGGCTGCTCCGGCGCGCGGCCGAAGCGCCCCTCGAAATCGCCGTACACATGGGCCGCCCCCGTGGCGCATTCAATATCGAAGAGCACGTCGTTGGAGAGCGCCGTGAGGATTTCCAGGCGCTCGTTGGCGCGGCGCAGGTCACCCTCGTCGCGCACCTGGTCGGTAATGTCCATGAGGGTGACGTAGAACCAGCGCTTGCCTTCGGCGTCGGCGGCCAGATGCCCCCAGTCCTCCACCCAGCGCACCTCGCCGTCGGCGCGCAGGATGCGGTAGCGCACATGGTCGTCGTTGCGCTCGGCTATCTGCTCCTGGATCTCGCGCAGCACGCGCTCCCGGTCGTCAGGATGCACGAGCCCCGAAAACGTGTCGCCCGTCAGCGCGCTGAACGCGACGGCGTCGGCGCACCCGAACAGGGAGAGCATTCCCGCGCTCACGCAATCCAGGGTATCGGGTCCCTCGGCGGGATAGCGGAACATGCCGCCGGGGAAGTTGCCGAGAAACTCCCGGGCGAGCATCAGCACATCAGGCGCTTCCGCAGGGCTCGCGTCCGGCGAGGGAGCTGCGGGAACCTCGGGACTCGCAGAAGGAGCGGACGGCTCGGCGGGGGAGGGGTTGCTCGCCTGAGCGTCGCCCGCTTCGCTTCCAGATGCTTCGCCCCGACGAAAGATACGACTCAAGGACACCATGCGAATTCCCTCTTCCTCGGCTGATCGCGGACGGCCGCCCCCTGCGGCGGCATTCCAACACGCTAATTCTCGTATGATAGCACGTCAGTAGCGGATTATTCGCTCAAAAACGAACCGCGCCGGTCGCCAAGAGCTCCTCTATGCGCGAGCGGGGAACGGCGCCGACGATCTCACCAGCGAGTACTCCGTCACGGAATAGCAGCAACGTCGGGGCGCTTACGACCTGGAACGCCCACGCGATATCAGGATGCTCTGCCACATTCAGCTGAGCCACCTTCACCTCTGGATGATGCGCGGCCACTGCCTCAAGCACCGGCTCCATGGCGCGGCACGGGCCGCATCCCCGGCTCCAGAAATCCACGAGCACGCATCCCGCTGCCTCTGTGACCTCCTCATCGAAGTTTTCCCGCGTAAGCTGAACCATCAGCCTCACATCCCCAGCTGCTGTCGCAGAGCAATTTGCAGCGTTTGAGAGAAGTTGATTCCATGCTCCACCGCCGCCGCATTGAGCCACGCCGGCAAGGTGACCGTGCGATTGACCGCCCTCGACGACTGCGCCTGACGCACCGACGGCATATATACATCGACAAGCACCGTCTCCTCGTTCTTCCCCAGGGAAAGCCTGTTGAGCGCCGTGGGCGCCGGAATTTCCTCGCCGTCCTCCTCCCGGCCGAACATCACGCAGCCAAGCAGCTCACGGGCGGCGAGCAACGCGTCGTCCTCGTCTTTACCGCTCGTCGCAACATCAAGATCGGGAAAGACCACGGCAATGTCCTCCCCCTCCTCGTAGGAGAACACCGCAGGATAGAAATATCGTTCGGGTTTCTTCATCATAGCCCCTTCTCTCATCACTCTTGTCAGGGGAACACAAGCCCTGCCTGCCGTCCTATGGAGTCGAGCGTTTTCCGCGGGATATCCTTAACGGGATGTTTCACGGTTACCCGACCCGGCTTCTCAGGGTGCTTGAACTGGTGGTGGCTGCCCACCACAGCCACTTCGAACCAGCCATCCGCCCTCAGCAACCTGATAACTTGTCGAGAAGAATACCCCTTCATTCTTCTGCACCTCCTCAGAATAACAAATATTTTTATATTTGTTAATAAGAGAGTGTTGCCGATTAACTCTCACCACCGACCATCGGCTGTCCTCCGAGGAGTTAGGCGAACCAACCTAAACATTTGTTTTATTATAGCACAAATGTTCTCATTCAAATGCAGCAATTTGACTTAGAGCGTTTTCTTTCCTACACTGGGCGAACTTGGAATCGACCGAGGTAAGGTGCTTTGATGGCCGAGATGCTTTTGCTCTAACATACGCGCTTCGCTATCGTCCGGATACGCTCCGGGCCGTGAGCGTTCGTTGCCGACAGGGCAACTTCTCGTTGCGCGCGCATTTGCAATCCGCAGGTGATGGCGCAACCGCATCCGCAACCCCACACTGGACAGCGTGCCCCGCGCTTCTTTGCGAGGGCGACCGCCGCCGGACCATACCTCGAAGGAGATTCCCGTGACCGAGAACCCCCAAACTGCACCGCACGTCCCCTCTGCCCCCAGCGCGCCCTTGAGCGCCGCCGGCCTTCCTTTGGCCAAAAACTGGCTCGCCATCATCGCGTTCATCTGGGCCGGCCAGGCGGTTTCCATGATCACCAGCTTCGCCGCCGGCTACGCGGTGGTGTGGTACGTGACCGAATCCACCGGCAGCGCACTCGCGCTAGCCGCCATGAACATCGCCGCCATGCTGCCCATCGGGCTGCTCTCGCCCTTCGGCGGCATCGTGGCCGACAAGCACAACCGCAAGCTCATCATGATCGCCGCCGACGGGGCCGTAGGCGCAATATCGCTGGTTGCGGGCCTGCTCATCTTAGCCGGCGATGTGTCCCTTCCGCTGCTTTTGGCCGTGTGCGTAGCCCGCGCGGTGGGCCAGGCCTTCCACACCCCGGCCATGATGGCGGCCATGCCCATGCTCGTGCCCGACAAGCACCTCTTGCGCATCAACACCTTGGACCAGCTGCTGGCCGCCATCGCCTCCATCGGGGCGCCGGCCTTCGGCATCTTCCTGTACACCACCCTCGGCTTCTCGTCGGTGATGTTCCTCGACTTCGCCGGCGCCTGCATTGCCGTCGCGGGGCTTTTGCTGGCGAAGGTGCCCACCGTGGTAGACCCGTCGGCCGAGCGTCAGCACGTGCTGGCCAACCTGCGCGACGGCTGGCGCGCCGTGGCGAAGACCCGCGGGCTTCTGCTGCTCATCGGCGGCGTGACCGTAGGCATGATGATCTTCGGCCCACTGTCGGCCATGTGCCCGCTCATGACCTACAACCACTTCGGCGGCAACGGCTACGACGCCTCCATCGGCGAGGCCGCCTTCGGCATCGGCATGCTGGCGGGCTCGATGATCCTCATGGCCTGGGGCGGGGGCCGGCGCCTGGCGGGGCTCATCGCCGTGGCCGCGGTCGTCGTGGGCGTGTGCACAGCAGTCTGCGGCCTCTTGCCACCCGACGGCTTCCCCGCCTTCGTGCTGATGATGGGGGCCATGGCCGTCGCCTGCGCCTGGTTCAACGGGCCGCTGATGACGCTCACCCAGCGTCACGTGCCCGACGAGAAGATGGGTCGCGCCATGGGCCTGCTCACGGCGGCCACCGGCCTTGCGGCGCCCATCGGCGTAGCCGTCGGCGGCGTGCTGGCCGAGCAGATCGGCATCGCACCGTTCTTCCTGCTAGACGGCCTCGCCTGCCTGACGTTGGGGCTGGTGCTGTACCTTCCTCGCTCGGTGCGGGCACTCGATGAGGCCTGAGCGACGGGGCAGCCTGCCGCCCAGGAACGCTCGGCGTCCCCCGGGGTGCCCTTCCCAACCTGACACGTTCGTAAGGTAAGCGTAAGCCCGATCGATGGAGCCGCCGCGTCCCTTTCCCTAGGATGAAACCAGGCTCGCAACCCACGTTATGCCGGGCATGCGCCGACCCCGACTACGTAGAGCTCGGCTTCGGGATGCTTCGACCGAGCGAGTTCCGCAGCGAACGGAACAGTCCGGCGGACTGTTCCGCCGAGCGAGGACTGTCTGAGCGAATCGGAGTATCCCGAAGTCGAGCTTGGAGGGATAGGGCATGCTCGACTGCCTCCAGCAGGGGCGAAGAGCCGAGCCGCATTCGCCGAGAGAAAGGAACGCCGTGAACATGCCAGGGAAAATCATCCTTGCCGTTGCTATCATCGGGGTGGTGGGCGCCATGATCGCCCACCAGCTGCCCAAGACCGAGAGGAGCTACCACTAATGGCTGAAGTGTACACCGAACCCACCCCCTCGGCCTTCGGCGCCAACCCCACCGACCCGGGCACGCCGCTGCCGCTTTCCGCCGATGACCGCGACGCCCTCGAGGGCCTGGCCGCCGCCTTCTCGCGCGACAGCTACGCACCCGGGGCCTCCTCGGCCGCCGCGGGCCGCGCCGCCCACACAGCCGGCGCCCCTGCCTCCGCGCCCCACGGCGCCCACGCGGCTGCCCCGCGCCCTGCGGGCTCCCCCATCCTGTCGGTGCGCTCCATCGAGAAGGTCTTCGGCAGCCGCGACTCGGTCACCCATGCCCTCGCCGGCATCTCCTTCGACGTGGTCGCCGGCGAGTTCGTCGGCATCATGGGGCCGTCCGGCTCCGGCAAGACCACGCTTCTGAACTGCGTGTCCACCATCGACACCGTCACGAGCGGGCACATCATCGTGGGCGGCCGCGACATCACCGGCATGTCCCGCCGCCAGCTGGCAAAGTTCCGCCGCGACGATTTGGGCTTCATCTTCCAGGACTCCAACCTGCTCGACACCCTCACCGGCTTCGAGAACATCTCGCTCGCGCTCACCATCAAGGGCGAGCCGGCGCGAACCATTCCCGGCAAGGTGAACGCCATAGCCGCGCGCCTCGGAGTGGACGGCGTGCTTTCCAAGTACCCCTACCAGATGTCGGGCGGCCAGAAGCAGCGCGTGGCCGCGGCACGGGCCATGGTGTGCGACCCGAAGCTCATCTTGGCCGACGAGCCCACCGGCGCGCTCGATTCCCGCGCGGCCACCGTGATGCTCGAGATCATGGAGATGATGAACGTCCAGATGGGCGCTACCATCATGATGGTCACCCACGATGCCTTCGCCGCCAGCTACACGAACCGCGTGCTGTTCATCAAGGACGGCGCCGTGTTCAACGAGCTGCGCCGGGGCGACGAGAGCCGCGACGCCTTCTTCGCCCGCATCATGGAAGTGGTGTCGTTCCTCGGCGGGGAGGCCGGCCATGTATCTTAAACTCGCCCTGCGCAACATCCGCCGATCGGTGCGCGACTACGCCGTCTACTTCATCACGCTCCTGTTCGGCGTGGCGGTGTTCTACGCGTTCAACTCCATCGGCAGCCAGCAGATTCTCTTCGACATGGAAAGCTCGGCGTCATCGAACATCTTCGACGCCACCACCCAGATGCTCGGCATGTTCTCGGTGGTGGTGGCCTGCGTGCTGGGCTTCCTCATCCTGTACGCGAATCAGTTCCTCATCCGCCGCCGCAAGCGCGAGTTCGGCACCTACCTGGTGCTCGGCATGACGCCGGGGCATGTGTCGCGCATCGTGCTGTACGAGACGGTGCTCGTGGGCCTCATCTCGCTGGCCGTGGGACTTATCTGCGGCGTGCTGCTGTCCCAGGCGCTGTCGTTCTTCACCGCGGCGCTGTTCGGCACCACCATGAGCAACTACCAGTTCGTGTTCTCACCGGACGCGCTCGTGACCACCCTCATCTGCTTCGCGGCCATCTACGTGGTGGTGGCTCTGTTCAACACGCTCACCGTGAGCCGCTGCAAGCTTATCGACCTCATCCGCGCCGGCGAGAAGAACGAGCGGGCCGGCGTGCGTAACCCGTGGGTATGCCTCGTGGTGTTCATCGCGTCCATCGCCGTTTTGGCCTACGCCTACCAACAGCTCATAGAGAACGGCCTGGTGATGATGGACCAACCCGAGTTCGTGCGCGCCACTATCGGTATGCTCGTGGGCTCGCTCATGTTCTTCTGGTCGCTTGCCGGCTTCGCCATCGCCGTGCTCACGCACCTGCGCGGCGTGTACCTGCGCAAGCTGAACCTGTTCACCGTGCGCCAGATCGCCAGCAAGGTGAACACGGCGTTTCTGTCGCTGTGGGCCGTGTGCGTGCTGCTGTTCTTTTCCATCACCGTGTTCTCGTCGGGCATGGGGCTCGTGGAGGTGTTTGTCGGCGGCGTGGAGAAGGCCAATCCCTATTCGGCCAGTCTGAGCGCCGGGGTGTGGTACGGCCCTGACGGCACACCGGGCTCCTCGGCCGGCGAGCGCGAGCGCCGCGCCGAGATGGAAGCCGATGCCCCCGACCGTCTGACCATCGCCGAAGAGTACGACTGGGATATGGCCGCCGTGCTTGAAGCGGGCGCGCCCGAGCTGTGGGCCGAGACGATAGGCGAGTGGGCCCAGGTGACCACCTGGTCGCTGCCCGATATGACCTACGACCCCCTCATCAACGCCGCCGAGACCGTGGCGAGCGCCGACGACATGCGCCTCGACGATTTGGGGAAGGTGCGCGATACCGCCGTGGGCGTGGTGTCGCTGTCCGACTTCAACGCCACCCGCGCTCTGCAGGGGCAGCCGGCCGTGGAGCTTGAGCCGGGCACCTGCGGCCTGGCAAACAACATGGAGATCGTCAAGCCCTTGGCCGATGCCGTGCTGAAGGCGGCCCCGACCATTACCGTGGCGGGCCAAGAGCTCGCCCTGGCCGGCCCTATCTACGACACGCAGATGGAGGACAACGCCATGACCGCCACTGCGCTGATCTTCGTGGTGCCCGATGAAGCGGTGGAGGCTCTGCGCGCCGAGGGGCTCATTCCCACGACCCAGATACTGAACGTGATGTACGCCGACAACGGCAAGACCGCCGCCCAAAACGATGCGGCTTTAGGAGACATCGTGGCCGCTACCCAGCCTGCGGACATGGGCGGCTTCGAGAAGGGGCGCAGCGGCGCCGACGACCCCTATGCAAGCTTGCTGTGGCCCGTTACGCGCATCCTCACGGCCCACGAGATGACCGATCAATCGGCCGGCCTGCGCCTCATGATCACCTACCTGGCGCTCTACATCGGCTTCATCTTCCTCGTGTCCACCGCCGCCATCCTGGCCATCCAGCAGCTGAGCCAAGCCTCCGACTCGGCGCCACGCTACCGCATCCTGTGGAAGCTCGGCTGCGACGCGGGCATGATCTACCGTTCGCTGCTGGCCCAGGTGCTCGTGTACTTCCTCGTACCGCTGGCGTTGGCGGTATGCCACGCGTCCTGCGCCATCGGCGTGCTGTCCGATTCCATGTTCGATGCCATCGGCGTGAGCACCCTCACCCCCATCATGATGGCCGCAGGGCTCACCGTCGTCATCTACGGCGGCTACATGCTCGTCACCTACCTGGCCGCCCGCGGCATCACGAAAACCGCCCTCACCGAGGGGTAAAAAGCGCTATGATGGAGCCTGAAATTTCCGCAGGCGAAAGGACCAGCATGGAATACCAGTCGTTGCAAGACGAGATCAAGGCGGCCATGAAGGCACGCGACAACCATCGCCGCGACATTTTGCGTCAGGTGCACACCGAGTTGAAGGCCATCGAGGTGAACGAGCGCCGCGACGTGACCGAGGCCGACGTGGACGCCATGCTCAAGCGCGTCATCAAGCAGACGAAGGAGACGCTCGACGGCTCCATCAAGGCGGGGAACAACCAGGAGCGCACCGACACCCTCACCGAGCAGGTGGCTATCCTGGAAGGCTATCTGCCGAAGCAGGTGGAGGGCGACGAGCTGATCGCGCTCATCGACGCGGTGCTCGCCGACACCGGCGCCACCACCAAGAAGGACATGGGCCGCGTGATGGGCGAGCTCACGAAGCGCACCGGCGGCAACTTCGACAAGGCAGCCGCCGCCAAGGAACTCGGCGGGAAGCTGAGCTAGACCGCATCTAAGCCGCGCACCATCTCCGAACGCAAGGAAGGCCTCCCTCGGGAGGCCTTCTCAATCCCAAAGACCTCCTCCGACCGGGAAGTCTTTCTTCGCTAAAAAAGTTAAAGCGACCTAAAAGAGTTAAAGCAAACTGCGCTCAATGAGTGCAGGATTTGAAGAAGAGGCGCACTTATTGAGCGCACTTCTCAGTACCATTTAGCACGACAACGAAGTGGTGCCGATGCGCTGCCGCGGGAGACTAAAGCGCTTCCTCACCCGAGGGGGCAGAAGCATCCCCCATACCTCGGGCGCTTCCCATCGACGCGATAACAACACTTGCGAAGATGCAGGCAAAGCCGCCGTAGCTCATACCCTGAAGAGACTCTGTGCCTAATATCGCCGAGGTAATCACGCAGAACACCGCCTCGGTCGACAGCAGAATAGAGGCCAGGGACGGAGGAACGAAGCGCAGTCCTACATTCTGGCACAGCAGCGGCACAAGCGTTGAGAACACTGCGACGAACCCCATCAGGCCCCATACGTCAAGGGTTCCGACCGCCTTCATGACCCCAGCGCCATCCTGCAGCAACGCAATACCGAGACCGATGATGCCCACGGTGGCCATCTGCACCGCCGACAGTGCGATGGCGTTTCGGGCATCGACCATCGCTCCCGTTGCCACAACCTGCACGGCGAACAGCCCGGCACCGAGCAGGCTCAGCGTGGCTCCCCATGTGAACCCAGGGCCCTCAGCACCCTCGAACAGCAACCATATGCCCGCGACCGCCACAACCGCCGCCGCCATGAGAGAAGCCCTCGGGCGCACTCGCGCAAATGCCCAGGCAACGAACGGAACCGCAACGCAATATGTCGACGTGAGAAAAGAGCTTTGCGACGGGCTCACGAAAGCAAGGCCCGCATGATTGAGCAGGAACACGCCAGCAGAAATTACACCAAGGGCAACGCCATGCAGCACCAGCGTCGGCGACAAGCCCCTCACAAGATGCCGGGAACCCACGCCCGCGAGAAACAGAGCGGCCAGGGCGAAGCGCAGCCCGACAGCCGCCGCGAACCCACACATGTCGACGGCATCCTTCACGGCAAGCGTTCCAGCGCCTCGCAAAGCAGCCGCGAGAATCAGCAGGGCCGCGCCGACAATCGGATAATGCAGCTGCCCTTTGCCTCCCATACCAGTTCCTTCCTTGCCTACCCCTCCACATTCCTTGTTATACTACTGGCATACCATGACGTACCATGAGGGGGGGCACCATGGAAGAGGATTGGCTGAGCATCGGGCGCATGGCGTCCTTGAACTGCATCTCCGATAAGACCCTGCGCTTCTATCACGACAAGAACCTCCTTGTGCCCGACCGCATCGACCTGGAGAACGGTCGGCGCTACTACTCCCTGGAACAATGCTCCGCCCTCGATTTCATTCAGCAGATGCAGACAACCGGGCTTTCCCTGCAGGATATCAAAACGATCATCGACACGAGCGACGAGGACGTTCTGCGACGAGCACTCGCGGAACGCATCGCCGATCTCGATCACCAGCTGCAAGTCGTCAGCGCGTCCCTCGCAGCCACCCGCGAGATGCTCCGCGGGCTCGACTTCTTTGAGCATTATCGGGCAGAAGCGGCCCCCATTACCCGCGAGCTTCTTCCCGAACAGCGAATTTGGGAGTTCCCCATGGGAGAGAGCAGCCTGCCGAACACCACCAGCTTTGACTATGAAGACGCCCTGGCCATCTGGCTGCGCGATCTGCGCGCCATTAAGATCGCCATTGCCGAAACCCTCGACGCAGAGCATTTGGAAATCCCCCTCTCCCTGCTTTTCCGCAACGTAGGCGCCCGCTACACCTTGCAGGCGTGCCGAGATCGCAGCCCAGCTTTCGCCAGCGCCTTCGTCGTGGTGCCCCCCGTAGCGTGGGACGCCCTGGAGAATCGTCTCACTATCGTTCCCTCCGGCGAATACCTCACCATGGGCGGTCGGGGCATGGCCGATGAGGAAACCAACGAGCGGGCTACCATTCGAGCCGCACAGACCCTTCTGCGCCATGCGGAGGAAAACGACCTTGCCCCCGACGGCGACTTCCTCATAAAAGTGCCCTCGGATATCCCAGCGCTCATGCACGGGAAATCCGAGGACATCTTTCAGATTGTTCTCCGGGTAGAAGCCTAGGCGCCCACTTCAACGAGTCCCGGAACCGCGGGCGGCGTCTCGCGCTCCTCGAACTGGATCGATACGACGTTGCGTGCGAAGTTCTGAGCCGAGGTCGCTCCCATCCAAACCTGGTTCGTGCCGCCTACGGAATTGGCCAACTCCGCGCCGTTGATGGCATATACCACCATGGCATAGCGATGCCTGACGAAGCTGAGGGGCAACGCCACCTCGTAGCCGTCCTCGGAGGTAAACACCACCGTGTTGGCGCTTTCCGAAACACCGGCGCGCTCCATGATGGAAGCGAGGGTCACGCCGGTCGTCTCCGCGTTGACCGCCCCGTACTCCCCCGCCGGATTGCCGGCGCACGAGCATCCCATCATGACAACGCGGGCCTCGCCTTCCTCAGCCAGCTCGCCCAACGTAGCCGTAAACGCCGACGACACGCTTCCGCCCACCGTCACCGACCACGCCGCGGCTTCAGTCTCGGAAAGACTCCGGGAGTCCGGAGCCTGCGCTCCGCAAAGAACCTGCGGAATCTGGCCGAGTGCCTGGCGAATCTCGCCCAGGCTGGAAGGCGCCCCCTGAGAATAATCGAAGGCACCCGCCGCATTCGGCAGCAGAACCATAGGGTTGCCCGCTCGATCAGCCACGACACCCTCGTCAATCGCGCTGTCGGCCAGAGCCGGTTGGGCAGCTAAGGCGGTCGCAGAAGTCGCGCTTCCAGCAACGAGCAGCGCAGAGGCCGCCAAACTCATAACTTGCGTCTTCTTCATAACTTTTCTCTCCCTCCTGGTTACTGAGCGTCGGCTTCGCTCGCGGCCGCAGTGCGCAATGCGTCCAGATCGGAATGAGCCACAAACATCACTTCAACGGGGTCTGGCGTCACGCTAGGAGTGCTGATCAATTCCCATTCGCCCGTCTCGGCATCGAGGATACGACGCTGGGGATTGGTCTGCTCGAGAGACGGATCGGTAAGAGCTCGCACCGCGATGCAGTAGGCGCCGTCCGCCTCAGGGGTGAACTCGTAGGACCAGCGCACCCATTGATCGGTATTGTTCTCCTCTATGTCGAAGCGCTTCCAGGTTTTGCCGCGATCCATGGATATTTCGATGGCGACGATGGGACGATCATAGGCATCGGCATAACCCTCGATAGTCAGCGGCTGTCCGGCTTGCACGATCTCACCCTCTTCGAGACCGATGATGCCGGCGTTGGGGGTATTCACCATAACGTAGTCCTGGTCCCACCAGCCGTTGCGATCGCCCAGACCGTTCTCCGCCGTCGTCTGAGCATCGCAGAACTGGATGCCGGAAAGCTCCTTCACAAAGCACCCAGCACCGGTGCCCCCCGTCATGAACAAGCAGGGATAGCCGTTGCTCCAAGACACCGGCTCGCCATTGATCTCATAGACCACCATTGCGGTTTGATCCTTGATGCTCTCCATGGTGGTACCGGCGGCGTAGCCCTCTTGTCCCTGGAGCATGATGGAAACTGCCGTGTCCTTCACGCCCACCTGCTCGGTGAAGAACGACAGGGGGATGCCCGTGGCCTCCACTTGGCCGATACCGCCGCCGCCATTGGGCTCAAGGGTGCAGTGCAGTTTGATGAGATGGGTCTCGGAAGGCGCGTTCTCCATCAGATCCCGCAGGCTCCAGGTTTTCTCCTGCTCCACAGCGCCGCCCACGGTGATAGTCCATTCGTCTAGAAGGCTTTCATCCAGCGGCACATTTTCCACCCGATTGTCTCGGCGCAGACGATCCCAATCGAAGTAGATGGCGTTGAGGTCGAAGAGCTCCTCCTGCGACACAGCACCGTCCTGGGTGGATGCGAAAGCCCCAGTTATGCCATCGCTGTCGATGTCGGTGATACCGCGCAGCTTCGCATGCTTGACGGCATCCCACAGATACATGGTGCTCTTCGACGACTCATCGGTAGTGGAAGTATCGTGGCAGCTCCAGCAGTCGGCATCATCGCGATGGATCGCATGAATCATCGTGGAGAACGAGTCCTCGACTGTTTGGTAGGAACCGCGGCCGTATTCATGGCAGTCGATACAGGAGTCCACCGTCCATTCGCAGTCGATGCCGTTGAGTCCCGGGTGCTCGTATTCCCCATCTGCGAGCAGCTGGCGCAGATCCTCGTGGCACGACTTGCAGCCACGGTTGTCGGCATCCAGGTATACCGTATTGTAGGCTTGGAACCCCGGCTGCTTGAAGTACGCAACATCGTCGATGGTGTCTTCTGGCGTAATCTGTATAAGGGTGCCATCGTCTTTTTCCACGATCTTCGGCAACCCCGCCGAAACCAGCTCAGGATCGGCCGTCTCGGAAACGGCGCCCTGCGCGCAGCCTGCGAGAGAGGCCGTCGCGGCCAACGCCAGCGCCACTCCCCCTGCCAATAACTTTCGCTTCATAACTACATCCCTTCTCTCATATTCCCATCGCCTTCAAAACGCGAAGATCCTGTCATCAATTCAATAGCGCGACGGCGTACGCCAGATAGTCGGCGTGCATACCCGCGAACACCACGAGAAACCGGAGCGCACAACCGCCTACCAAGGCCCCCGCCGCCCCCACAACCGTAACCTTTCTCATGAAGATGTTCGACGCAGCAAGCCCCGCAATAGCAGCGGCAAGGGGGAAGACCAGCCCGAGGCCCACAAACACGAGCCAGAACCACGGCGCAAAGCCGCCCTGCAAAAGCAACGTCGCTGCGGCCGCCGATGCAGCCCCCGCCGCGCCCGACCCGTTGAGCGCCGAAGTGAGAAGCGCCGCGAGGGCAATCGCCTCGAGCAGCACCAGGGCAACGACGGCGATCTCCAGCCCTCGATGCGCCTTTTTCCCGACGGGTTCCCGTGTCGCTATAACAAGCAGCTCCACCAATGCCACACCGGTGTCGAGGGCCGACACCGTGAACAAGCACGGGAGAAACGGGCTGTTCCACAGCGGGACGCCTGGAGCCGACATGAGCAACATGCCCGTATAGGCCGCAACGCCAAGGGCCAGCACCAGGCCCACTGCCATCAGAACCGTCACCGCCTTGCTCTGATACAGCGGGCGCGCTACCCGATCAGACAGCGATTTGGCAGCTTCTCCACCATCCTTCAGCTGATCCGCGGTTGCGTTCCGCCGACCGTCAACGAGCTTCTGTACCTGGGGGCAAGTAAGCACGGCGCAGGCGAAAAACACCGCCATGGCGGCAAACGCCACCCAGGCACCAAATGTCATCCACGAGGTGAAATGGCTGAAACTCTGCCACAAAAGCACTCCCCGCAGGGGGAACACCAGCTCGGTGACGAGGAAGAGCAGTCCCAGCCCCAAACAGCCGAGCGCCGCCCACATGGCCATGTTCAGTGCCCGGCGAGCCTTCTCGCGATCATGCAAGAACAAGACCGCCGCCGTTGCGAAGGCGCCTGCCCCCAAACCGCCCAAAAAGAGGTAGGCTGCTGGCTGCCATCCCCACACCAACTCAAGTCCTTCCATAGCTTATACTCCTCCGACCTCTCGACTCTTCTCCCGGCGCCCTCAGCGAAGCACCAGCGACGGCCCATTTGGCCCATCAAGCTGGCGAACCCGCTCCGATTTAGCAAGCAGCTCGTCCAAGGGGCCGCATCGCAGGGCTCCGGTCTTGCAGGCCCGAACGCAATGGGGGCGATCGCCCAGCTCCACTCCGACTTCGCTGCAGAAATCGCATTTATCCATGCCGCTGGAGTTGTAATGAGGCACACCATAGGGACATGCCTGATAGCAGTACTTGCAGCCAATACACCGGTCTCCGTCAACATGCACAATGCCGCCATCGCCCTTGGTAATGGCCCCTGCTGGGCACACGTCCATACAGGAAGGGCGCTCGCAATGCATACACGAAGTGGACAGATAAACCTCTCCACCATCTCTGACCTGATATGTGCTGATGCGTCGGCGCGCCTGCTCTTCCTCCGGCGTGCGATTCCACAGGCGGCAAGCCTCGATGCAATGACCACAGTTGATGCAGCGATGAGCGTTCACGATGAACCCGTACTGCATGCCATCGCGATGCGCATCAGCCGTTGAGATCCCCTCATCTGCCTGCGCCTGCGAAGTGCCCCCGGGAATCACGCACAGCGCACCACCTGCCAGCGCTCCGCCCATTGCGAGCGCCCCTCCTATAAGCATGCGGCGCGTCACGCCTCTCTGAGCCATCATGGCATCGACCTCCTTCCTCTTCTCTGATTTGAAACTTAGGGCGACCCGGAAAAGAAGTCGCCCGGCCATCGAGCCAAGGCGACTCTACAACTTCCAGCTACTGGAGGTTCAAGGGGATAAATCAAAGTTTTTCACTCAGATATTTGGCAACTGGACGCAAAAACGAGGTCTCCCGGTGAACTGCCTTCCATTTCTTGACAACGAGAAATGGAAGGCAGTTCAGCTTTGGGACGCGGGTCGTTGCGAGGGCTTTCTTCGCTAAAAAGCCAAAGCACCCTAAGAGAGCTAAAAGCAAATCGCACTCATTGAGTGCAGAATATGCTAGAATACTGCACTCAATGAGTGCAATACTGTGAAGGAGCGCCCGTGGATCAGCTCTATGAAAATATGCATCGACTGCTCGCTAACACACCGAATCGGTTTGTTCGGTATCTCTACCCGCATATTCATTGGGAGAGCCGCATGCTCGGCATTGTCGGTCCTCGCGGCGTGGGCAAGACGACCCTTCTCCTTCAGCACATCCTCAACAGCGATCAGGTAAATGAATCCCTCTTCGTATTTGCCGACAGCATGTACTTCGCGGAGCACACACTCTTCGATACCGCCGAGGCCTTCTCGAAAAACGGCGGCACCTTCCTCTATATCGACGAGGTGCACAAATACGAGGGCTGGTCGCGCGAGCTGAAAGCGATTTACGACTCCTTCCCCCATCTGCGCGTGCGTTTCACCGGCTCCTCGGTGCTCGACATCGAGAAGGGTGAGGCCGACCTCAGCCGCCGCGCCCCCAAATACCACCTGCAGGGCCTCTCCTTCCGAGAGTTCCTCACCATGCGCCACAACATCAGCTGCGAGCCCTATACGCTCGAGGAGATACTCGCCCACAAAGCTGTGATCCCGGGGGTCGAGCACCCCCTTCCTCTTTTCCGGGAATACCTCGCAAGCGGCTATTATCCGTTTGGAAGCGATCCTGAATTTGATATCGAGCTCGGTCAGGTGATCACTCGCACCTTGGAAGTGGACATACCGCAATTCGCCAACATGAATGCCGCGACTGGCCGCAAGCTCAAACGCCTGATGGCCCTCGTAAGCACCATGGCTCCCTTCAAGCCGAGCATGGCGAGCATTGCCGGCAAAATCGAGGTGAGCCGCAACAACCTTGAGGACTACTTCATGTTCATGGAGAAGGCGGGGATGATAGCCCGGCTCAGGCAATCCGGCTCGTCCATCAACCTGCTCGGCAAAGTTGAAAAGGTGTATCTGGACAACTCCAACATCCTCATGAACCTTGGCGATGAGAACTCCGATCGAGGAACGGTTCGCGAGACCTTCTTCTTCAATCAGATGCGCGTCAACCACCTGGTGACGGCATCCCCCGTATCCGACTTCGAAATCGACGGCATTACATTCGAGGTGGGCGGCAAGAGCAAAGGCTCCGACCAGGTGCGAAGTGCGGAGCGGGGATACGTGGTTAAGGACGATATCGAATACGGCTTTGCCAACGTCGTGCCCCTTTGGGCCTTCGGCCTCAACTATTAGCAAGTTCGGACGTGACGTCTGGCAAACGGCATAAGAACGGTCGCCGCCAAAGAGCTGGGCGGGAAACTGAGCTAGACCGCATCTAAGCCGCACACCACCTCCGAACGTGAAGAAGGCCTCCCCGCAGGGAGGCCTTCTCAGTTGCGGCGCTTTGTCGAAAGCGGGCCGCTTGACCCGTCTATCCGCTAAAGCGGGGGCGCGCACCGCACGGGCACGCGCCCGGCTGTTCCTAGAAGAACGGGTAGATGCTCACACCGGTCATGTAGAACACCGTGCGCAGGGCGAGCGCGCTCACGAGCACGCAGGCCACGCAGATGGCGCCCCACACCTTCCAGTCGCCCTTGGCCTTGCCGGCGAAGGCGGCGGCCACGCCGCACGCCGCCGCCACGATGGCCGCGATGGAGAAACCGAGCGACGCGCCGGAGAAGGGCTCGGTGGAGCCGTCGGGCGTCACGTCGAGCGTCGGGCTCGTCGGGTCGAACCAGAACTCAACCTGCGTGTAGGCACCGGCCGTGGCCTGCATGGCGATGAGGTAGGCCACCACCAGCACCACGTTCACCACCTGGCCGATGAGGTTCACCTTGGCCGCGTAGTCGGTCGACTCGTCCTTCACGGCCACGAGAATGGCCATGGTGGCCGGGCCGAAGCCGCAGGCCGCGCCGAGCAGCGAGCCGATCTGCATGACAGTGTCCCACGCGGGCAGCGAGGCCATCATGTAGGAGTGACCCATCACACCCACGAGGATTACCGAGATCACGATACCCACCACGGCAAGCCATGCGGGCACCTTGGCCTCATCGCCGCCGCGACGCAGGTACACGAAGTAGACCACCATCACCACGAACAGCACGATGATGGCGATGAGCTCCTGGGTGATGCCCGAGCTCAAGTGGCCGAAGCCGTTGAAGATGCGCTCCCAGTGCTCCAGGTGGAAGAACACCGCGATGCCGCCCACGACCAGAAGCGCGGTCGAGGTGATGAGCGCCGGCATCTGGGTGCGGGCGCCCTGGCCGCGCAGCGCGTAGAGGCACTGGGTGCCGAACACGCCCGCAGACCACGCCAGAAGCGTCGTAAACAGAATAAGGGGCCATTGCAGTTCCATCGCGCTACTCCTTTCCCTGCCACGTGCGATTACGCAGGATGTAGCAATGCTTCGGGCCGTTGCCCGTGTCGGTCAGGTGGTACACGTCCGCCTCGGTGTAGGGCTCCACCCAGTCCTTCAGGGTGGTGCGGTTCTGCATCATCTCCTCGTAGGGCGTCGCCAAGTCATGGGTGGGGGCGAGCGCCTGGAAGGAGTCGATACCGGCATCCAAATCGCCGAAGAAGCGGGCGCGGGAGCCGCACTGGGCCACGCACTGGGGCAGCTCGCCTTGGGCGGTGCGCTGCTGGCACAAGGTGCACTTCTCCACGACGCGCTCCTCCTCGTTGAGGTAGCGCACGCCATAGGGGCAGGCCATGGCACAGAACTGGCAGCCGATGCACTTCGATTTGTCGATCTGCACCGTACCGTCCTCGGTGACATGGGAGGCCTGGGTGGGGCACACCTTCACGCACTCGGGATCCTCGCAGTGCTGGCACTGGATGGGGAGGAAGTACATCTCCACGTCGGGCCAGTCGCCGGAGCCGCCCGGGGTGGGCGTGGGGCCGATGCGCAGGGTCTTGATCCAGAAGTCGCCGGGCATGACGCCGTTGACGGTCTTGCACGCCGCCGAGCAGGCCTGGCAGCCCACGCAGCGGTTCAGGTCGGTAACGATAGCGTAGCGGGCCATCTTACATCACACTCCCATCCCACTCGGGTTCGCCTTCGAAGCGGGCACGCAGGCCCTTGCCCGTGGGCACCCACTCGCGCAGGCGCGGGTCGGAGGCGTCATGGATGCACTCCACGCCGTTCGGGTCGCACGGCACCGGGTTGCCGAACGGGGAGTTCTCAGCGGTGGCCTTGTAGACGATGGTCGGAGTGGAGCGCATGGTGGCGCAGCCGCCGACAGTGTCCTGGCCGTAGGGGTCGTTCACGCAGTTGATGCCGACGAGCTCGAAGCCATGGGAGGCCGTGTCGAACTCGGGGAACCACCAGGCGTGATTGGCATTCACCACGCCCTGGGAGATGCCGTAGTACAGATCCAGCACCTCGCGGACCTTGCCCCACGGGGTCTCGATCCACACCCAGTCGCCCTGCTTGAGACCCAGACGCTCCGCGTCCTTCGGGTTCATCTCGATGCGCGGAGACGGCCACACCTCGCGGCACCAGGGCAGCTGGCGATGCTCGGAGTGGAAGTAGGTAGGCTGACGGGAACCCGTGGTCATGAGGAAGATGTTCTCGGGCATGGCCTTCAGGGTGTCCTTGTAACCGTGGTTCATGAAGTAGGTGTCGTCAGCCTGATCGATGAGCGCCGGGTCGTACAACTCGGGCTTGGCCACCGGCGAGTCGGTAGGCTCGCGGTAGATGGGGAAGCGATCGTCGTCGCCCTGGAACTGCGGCAGGTCGGAGTGCGCCCACTTGTCGGAGTCCTCCGGCACCTCGCCCATGTTGCAGATGTAGGCCTCGCACACAAGCGACCAGATCTCCACCAGGCCCGACGCGGTCATGAAGCCGGGGTGGAAGTCCACGAGCGGGAACAGGTTGAAGCCGCCCTGCTGACGACGCCAGCCCATCTCATGACGGCGGAAGGTGCCCCAACGCTCGGGATGCCACTCGCGGCAATCCATCCAACCATGGTCGGTGAACCACTGCTTGGCCTCGGCCCAGGTGGGGCCGTCGGGGAACTCGGCGGTCTTCCACGCGTCCACGTTGTCCTTCAGCACGCGGTCGTGATCGGGCCACAGGTAGCTCGGCGCGCCCGAGGCGTCGTAGTCGGCACCGAGCTGCTCGGACCACTTGTCGATGAAGGTCTGGCACTGCGGCGCGTAGTTGAGGTTCTCGGCCGGCGCGGCCTCGGGGTCCTTCGTGTTCCACGGCACGCCCATGGCCTTGTACATGCCCACGTTCCAGTCAGGGTCGTAGATAGTCTCTCCCGGAGGCTCGATGGCCTGGCAGCAGCAGCCGAACATGCCACCCGAGCCCTGGGACACGCGGGTGGAGTCGATCTCCATCCAGTGCTGGCAGGGGAAGATGACGTCGGCGTTGCCGTTGTTGGGGCAGAACCACAGGTTGATATCGACGAAGAAGTCGAGCTGGGTGGTGGCATCCCACGCACGGGCGATGTTTCCCATGTTCATGATATCGCCGGACTGGCACACGCCGCCGTGCAGGGCGTACAGGGTCTCCTTGACGTTGTAGCCCACTTCCTTGTTCTCGTTCTCCATGGCCAGCGACCAGTCCGGATCCTGCAGGCAGGCGTCCCAGATGGCATTGGCATCGGCCCAACGGGCCCAGAAGCGGTTGAGCGGGAAGCGGTCGGCGTCCACCTGACCGGCCTGGCGCATGAACACCGTCGCGGGATTCGGCCAGCCCTGGGAGGGCAGCATGGCGCCGCCCATGCGCTTGGCAATGACGATGGCCTCCTCGTCGGAGGGCACCGCATTGCCGTAGCGCTCGGCCAGGGGAGAATCCTCGTCGATGAGGTACTGCACGAAATCCTGCATGTGCTTGGCGACCTCTTCGAGCGAGTAGTCGCGGCCCGGCCACACCTTGGCCGCATCGCCGTAGGGAGCAGCCTTCTGCATGTTGGAACGGCCCGGGTTGCCGTCGAACTGGCTCTTGCAGGAGCCGCGGTTGCCGGCGGGCTCATCGGAGTTGCCGGTCACGCAGGACATCATCTGCAGCACGCGGCAGTTCTGGATGGAGTTGCCGTTCTGGTCGGTGGCCAGCTGGAAGTGGATGCCGCCGTTGCCGTGGCGCGGGTCCACGCGGGTGGTCCACGTCTTCACGGCCTCCTCGTTCTTGTCGGCCGGAACGCCGGTGATCTCCTCCACCTTGTCCCAGGTGTACTGGCTCGTCAGGTCGTGGAAGCCATCCCACACGGTGCGGCACTTATAAGTGTTGCCGTCCTTCAGCTGCACCTCCACCTCGCCGGGGAACAGCGCGGGCTTCTTGGGCAGGCCGGCCGGGTTGGTCATCTTGCCCTTCTCGTTGCCCTCGTCCCAGTAGGCGTCGAACTTGGCATCGGCCGGGTCGCACCACACCGACGGGTCGGGCAGCCAGCCGGGAGCCACGAGGCCCTCCAGCGGGTGCTCGATGAACGAGCCGGTGGTCGGGATCTTGTGCATCTCGCCTTCCCACTTGCCCTCTTCGGCATCCCAGTAGGTCAGGCGGTTGTTGTTCTCGTCCCACACCATGAAGCGCTGGTACTTGCCGCCTTCCTTGATGTCGGCCTCGGTGATGAGCTTCGTGCGCATGTTGATGCCGCCGTTGCCCTCCACGAGCCAGCCTTCCGTCTTCCACGGCTTGTCGTCGCAGAACAGGAAGGGGGCGTTGGACCAGCGGCGCACCATGGTGTCGTCGTAGGCTTCGTTCTCGATGATCCAGTTGAACCAGCCGAGCGCCAGCGCGCCGTCGGTGCCGGGGCGCAGGGGCAGCCAGATGTCGGCCTCCTTGGACAGCGGCGTCACGCGCGGGTCGACGCAGATGTGCGCCGTGGCATGCGGAGCCACATCCGAGATGGTGCGGTTGGTGGTGTCGTAGTTGGAGTACTCTACCGCGGTACCCCACTGCAGATACACCTTCGGCTCGGCCTCCACCTCCATCCAGGGGGAGCCCATCTCGTCGGTCATGATGCCGGCCCAGTGACGCGGGCCCTTGCACACCTGATAGGCCAGATGCGCGTTCGGGGTGCCGAACAGCTGCTTCATGCCCTGGTAGGGGCCGAGCGACCACACGCGCGAAGTGCCGCACATCACGAAGATGGACTGTCCGCCGTACTTGTCGACGCACTCGCCCAGGCCCTGGCCGGTCAGCTCGAAGGCCTCATCCAGCGTGATGCGCACCCAGCCCGGATCGTCCGAGCCCTTGGGGTTCGTGCGCTTCACGGGGTAGCGCAGACGGTCCGGATGATACGCCGCGTGCATGGACGACTGCGACTTTGCGCAGCAATGGCCGCGGCTCTGGGGGGCCGACTCGTCGCCCTCCACCTTGATGGCCTTGCCGTCCTGCACCGTCACCCACACGCCGCACTCCACCTTGCCGCAGGCGCGGCAGCACGTGCGCACGTGCTTCAGCTCGCCAGCGGTGGCATCGGCGTCTTCGGCGAGGGCTCGCATCGGAGCGACCATCGAGGAGCTTACTGCGGCAGCTGCGCCGGTGACGGCCATCGTCTTCACGAAGTTGCGTCGCGACATGGTTAGCTGTGCCATAAAATCCCCACCTCTCTCTTTCTGTTCCTTGCCGTTTCTCCCACCGAGTCTGCGGGCGACATGTCCCACGACGCCGCGCTGTCGAGCGACGCTGCGCCGTTTTCCCCGGGACGCTTGAAGACCGGTGCCTTACGGGCGCAATTCTACGAAGGCAGCCAGTGCACCCCTTCATAGGGCATCTATGATTCGGCTTATTATTTCTGCGGAGATAAGGTCATATGAGACCCCCTGACCTGGGGTCGAGTTGAAAGGGCCGTCATTTTTTCGCCGAGTTGCTGACTCTGTGTTATCATCGCCCAAGCGAAAATCTTGCTGCGGACATATGGGGGAGCAGCTGCATAGAGAAGTGCCGGAGGAGCGTTTCGAGGAACGCCCTTACGGGGTATGCGCTGGAAGAGGGGAACCATGAAGCTGCCGCACATCAAGGTTGAAGTGGAATATCGCGAAGAGGAGACGGGCGCGCCCGGAAAGGTGTCGCCAGCGCTCATCGCCGGGTTCGGGTTGCATTGGGCCTGGGTGTATCTCTTCATGTTCAACGGCCAGTACATCCTCTTTCCCGAGACGGCCGCCATGCAGACGCTGCTATCGGCCACCTCGGGCGCGACCCATGCCGCGGCGCTGCTGATGTACGCCATCTTCTTGAAGCAGGCGCGCACGCTGTTCGACACACCCCAGCACATCCGCCGCAACCGCGTTATCGCCGCCATCCTCGTGGCCGCGGCCACGCTTCTGTGCATGGCGGGGAACCTGCTGGGGGCAGGCGCGCTGGCCGCCGCCGTGTTCGTCGCCGCCGGCGTAACGAGCGGCGTGGGCTCGGCCATGCTCCTCATGAGCTTCGGAGTGTCTTTCAGCGTATGCGACCTGCCCACCATCGCCCTGTGCACGGCGCTCTCCGTTCCCGCGAGCGCCCTCGTCTTCGCCATCACCATCAGCCTGAGCGCCCTTGTCGCGCCCGTCGGGGCTCTTCTGTGCTTCGCGCTGCCGTTCATGGAATTGCTCTGCCTGAACAAGTGCTCGGCCGACCTGGTGGACAAGCTTGAGTTCTCGTTTCTGACCATGCCCGTGCGCACGGCCTCGTTCGCCGGGCATATCGGCGTGCCGTCCCTCGTCTTCGGGCTGCTGCTGGGCGTGCTGCGCACCTGCGCGCTGACGGGGCCCCTGCTCGACCTGTTCCAAGCGGGCGATGCGGCGGCCAACGCCTTCGCCTCGGCCATCTTCACGGCAAGCCTCTTCGCGGGGCTGGCCCTCATCATGGCCATGCTCACCCTGCGCAAATCGCGCAACTTCGCCTTCCGCATGCTCGTGCCCCTCATAGCGGCGCTTTTGGCCTTGCTGTGCGCACCCTGCGGCGACGATGCGTTCTTCAACTGCTTCGCCCTGTTCAGCTGCTATTTCATGCTGGAGGCGAGCCTGTGGGTCATGTACTCCGACATTGCCCAAAGCTACCGGGTGAGCGCGTTCACCACCTTCGGCTTCGGCCACGGCCTTCTGTCGGCTGGCTCGCTCGTAGGCTTTCTCCTGCTGCAGCCGGGCGGCGTGCTGGCCGGCGCGGGGGACGATCCTTTGGCACTCGCCCTCATCGGACTCATTACCCTTACCTTGGGCACGGCCGTGCTGCCCAACGCCGCCGAGGTGCGCAGCTCCCTGAAACGCGGGCGGTTCTGCCCGTCGTTTACCGACCATACCGATCTGGAAGAGCTGATGAGCGGCGAGGCGCGCTACGAGATAGCGCCCGATCCGAGCATCTCGGAGACGATGGCGGCAGGCGGCGAGGGCGCGCAGGGCACCGGAAGCGATGCGCCGGGGGCCGTCTCGTCAGAGGCGGCAAAGGAAAGCCTGCGGCCTGATGCGCAGACGGGATCGCACGCCGTTCCGGACGCGGCGCAATCGCAGACAGCCGAATCTCCCGAGCAGCGGGCCGGGCGTTTCAAGCGCAAGTGCGCCGCTGTGGCCGACACGTTCTTGCTGTCGCGCAAGGAGACCGAGGTGCTGTTCCTCTTGGCGAAGGGCCGCAATTCCGCGGCCATCCAGGAAGCGCTCTACATTTCCGCCGGCACGGCCAACACCCACATGCGGCACATCTACCGTAAGCTCGACGTGCATTCCCAGCACGAGCTCATCGAGCTGGTGGAGAGCATGGAGGCGGAATAGGGCCCTGCGTTACGGGACCCTAACGCTCGTAGACCTGGTCGGTCTTCATCATGGTTTGGGCTTTGTGCCAGATGGTGTGCGGCGTGTCATGCCGCACCTCCCGTGGTCGCATCTCATAGCGATCGGTCACACCGCCCAACACATCGACGGCGAACACCTCTTCGGAAATCTCGATGGCATCGGCTGGGCAGATGGCTTCGCAGCTGCGGCATTTCACGCAGTCGCTCGGACGGTGCTCCACGCCGAAGACGCCATCGCCGTCAGCGAATTTCGCCAGCGCGCCAGTGGGGCAGAAGACGGCGCACATCTGACAGGACGTGCAGTGTTCGGGATGAATGATCACATGGCCCCATAACCGCGTATCCACCATGACATCCTCCGGTTCGCCGAGAGCGGCCAAGTCGTCGAGCAAGCGCTCGCGCCGATCGGGAACGAAATGGGGAAGCGTGCCGTCGTCCATCACCTTCAAATAAGAGGCCGGAGGGCGCTCCTCTCCTTCTGCGTCCCCAAACGGTGCCGCCTTTCCCAAGGCCTCGGCCATGGCCTGCTCGGCCACGAGCGCACCGGCGCGTGCCGCCGTCTGGGCCCCTTCCGCAAAGAGGGCGCGGCGATCACCATCGTAGTCGGCCGCCTTCTTTACCGCAGCGGGCAGCTTGCCCGCAAAGCGCACGACCATGGGAGCGCCCCACAACGAGAGGAGTCGGCCCGTCGTCTCCGCGACCGCATCGGCGCAGGCACGGCCGCGCCGATGAGCGCACCGCTCGCAATCGCCGTGGATGAGCGTCACCTCGGCTGACCCCTGAGCCGCCAGGTGCACGAGCAGCGACTCGTCCACGCGCCCCAGGCATTCCACGCGCACGACCATGGACTCGTCAAAGCGTCCGCGGGCCCGGTCGAGCAGCGTGCCGCAGCCGATGGCCACCCTGCCGGCACCGGCGTCAAGAGCCGCGTCGCACGCCGCCTCAAGAGCCGCGTCACCCGGATGATGCGCCTCTAGCGCGCAGGTGGGGCACACGGTGGCGCAGGTTCCGCAGCCGATGCACTGCTCGGGGGACACGGAAAGCGACGCGCCGTCGTAGGAGATGCAGCCCGACGCGCACGCCTCGGCGCAGCGCAGGCAGTCGGCATGGCGGTTGCGCACGAGCACGCAGCGCTCTTGGTGGACGGTGATGTACGGGCTTTCCAGCTTGCCGATAAGTCCCAACATGGTGTCGATGCTCGCCATGGCTTCCCCCTTGTCCTCGGTGGTTTCCGCCATCATAAAGGCCATTTCATAGGCGAAATCATAGGAGCCATATTATTCCGCCTATGAAAGCCCTCCTACACTGAGCCGCGTACTTGGGGAATCGAGAGAAGGAGGGATCATGGCCTTGCTGAGACCGTCGCTGACGCTCGTGCTCGATCTTGACGAGCGCGTCGCCGCCGAGCAGACCATCCTCGAGATCAATCGAAGCTACGCTCATATCGGCACGCCGGTTATTCGCACCCATGGGGAGCCGGAGCTGGACGCACCCGTGCGCAACACAGCGCGCCTGATCGTGAATATGGGCACCTATTCCTATTTGAATTCCGCCGACGAGGGAGCCGATGAACGGTGGAATGCCATCGTGGGGCCCTGGATCGGCAACATGCTGCGCAAGATCGGGAACAACATGAAGGTGTTCAACGACCGCCAGCGCAAGATCGGCTACCCGGAGGTATTCTTCGACACGCTGGACATCGAGCTGGGCGGAAGCGCCTTTACCGTAGCGGTGCGGCCCCAGGGTGCCGGTGCGGTGTCCGAAGAAGCCGCTGTCCTCGTAAGCCGCGCCCGTGCGCTGCGCAACGACGGCACCTTCGCCGGCGCCGTGCGAGTAGAGCTGCCTTGTGCCGAAGATTGGGCCGCCCAACGCGCCGAAGCTTGGGAGGCGTGGATCGTCGAGCACCCGGAGGCCGAGGAAGACACGGCAGACGACGCCGATAAGGAGGCCGGCACGGTGTCGGAAGCGGCCAAGGACGCACCGGCAAAGACCCGCGAGGAGCTTCTGGCCGAGGACATCATCGCCAAGAGCTACGAGAACACCGCCGTGCCGCCGACCGACTCCGATGCACTGCCGCGCCCGGAGCGGGTTCAGGAAGAAGAGGAGGAGCCCTTCGACTTCGCGGTGGATTACCGCCGCTGGGCAGTCATCGGCGCCGACGGCACCACGCGCATCTGGGATGCCGACGCCAGCTCCTTCGAGGACTAGCGAGGCCGACCATGGCTGAGACCGCCGAGCACGCCGCGCGCATCCCGGGAGTGCACGCCCTCGTGAAGTGGGCGAGCCCCGCGGCCGAGGTGCAGGGCATTGCCGCCGGGGCCGCCGTGCTCCTGCGCGACAAGCTCGTCACGCCGCGACGCTTGGGATTCGCCGTACCGAACCGCACCTGGGCCGGCCAGCTCGCCCGCGCCTGCGAGGCCATGGGTCTGCGCGCCGACATCGCCGAAGGCGAACCTGCCGCCGAGCGCACCCGCGCCGTCATCTTCGACTTCCGCGCCCCGGCGAGCGGGTTTGCGTGGCTGTTCGTGGTGGGATGCACCGAGGGCCTGCTGCCCACGGCCGCGGCCCTTGGCGGCAGCAATGCGGCCGAGGGCGCTCTAACCGAGCAGCGCGAAGCCTTCCGGCGCCTCTGCGGTGCAGAGGGAACCCACGTGGTGCTCTCGTATTTCTGCGAGGCCGAGGCCGCCCTGGCCGATCAGATCCGCCTTCCCTCGCTTCGCACCGTCCAGCGCGGGGGCATCCCCTTCGCACGCCTGTCCCCCAGCCGCTTTGTCGGCGAGATGGGCCAAGCCCGACCCACGACCGTCGGCGGCCAGCGCTTTCTGCGCGACGCCGGCTTGAACTAGAGAGGAGAACTCCCATGAGCGCACCGGATCTTTCCGCGTTCAACTTCAGCTTCGACCCGACCCTGGACACCTGGGCCATCGACGAGGGAAGCGACCGCGAGCTTGACTCGTCGGAGATCTTCCTGCCCAACGTGGAGGGTCGCAGCGAGTTTCTGCCCCCGGATGCCGACCGTATGCCCGTCATCGAGAACATGGTGAGCCTGGACAGCCCCGCCTGGGCCGCCCGTCCGGCTATCGAGCGCACCCGCGAGCTCTTCTCGCAGATGCGGCCGCACCGCGCCGTGCTGCTGGGCCTGCTGGCCGCCTGCGAACAACCCCAGGCCACGAGCTCTCTGAAGGAGGCTGTCGAGCGTATCAGCGGGCGCAAGTTCTCGGTGTACAGCCCTTCCAACTTCTGCACCATGCTGGAAGCGGCCGGCGCCCTGGAGCGCGTGACGGCCGACGGTGCGCCCTACGATACCGAGACAGCGGCGCCTGCCATCGTGGAGGTAGATGGGCAGGAGTTCTGGCAGCCCACCACCCCGCCGCCGGTCTGCTGGCGCACCACCGAGGCGGGGACGGCCGCGCTCGCCGAGGACGACCCCGCAGAGCGCATCGAGCGCCTCTTTGCCCGGGAGCCTGAGTTCTTGCCGGTATACAAGCGCATCCTGCTCATGGCCGACGAGGCGGCGGGCACGTCCATGGGCCTTATGTCCGTGGCCGTGGACACCGATCCGGCCGTGGCGGATAACCGCCGCTTCTACGTGCAGCACTTCGTGGAAAGCCTGGAACGTGCCGGGGCCTTCGTGTGGAGCGACGGCGCCTGGCACACCACCGAGGCGGGCCGGGCGGCGCTGGCCGGAGCGCTGGCCGCGGTAACCGATACCTACGAGGTACCGGCGCTCGAAGACGCCACCTGCGCGGACGTGCCCACCACCACCGATGGCGTGAACTGGTAAGGAGGAGCCATGACTGAGGAGATTTTGGAAGAGGCGGCGCTCACGACCGCCGAGTTCATCGCCCTGTTCAACCAGCGGGCCGCCACCTACGGGCTGCTCTCGCGCCTGTACGCCAAGGAGGTGGACGAAGCGCTGCTCGCCGAGCTCCACGGCACCCTGTGGCCCGTCAGCTCCGGCAACGACGACACCGACGCCGGCAACCGCCTCATCGCGAGCGCCTTGTCAGGCCTGTGGGAGAACACCCTCACCGAGCTGGCCGCCGACTACATGCGCGTCTTCTTCGGCCACGGCTACTCGGGCCATGCGGCCGCCTACCCCTTCGAGAGCGTGTATTCCAGCGAGAAGCGCCTGCTCATGCAGAGCGCGCGCGACGAGGTGCTGGCCCTGTACCGGGCCGCGGGCCTTTCCAAGCAAGACAGCTGGAAGGAAGGCGAGGATCATATCGCGCTTGAGCTGGAGTACATGCAGATTCTCTCCGAGCGCACGGCCCGGGCCCTGCGCGCCGGGAAGGACGACGAGGCCGCATTGTGGGTGCGCTCGCAATACCACTTCTTCGACGACCACCTCTTCGCCTGGGCACCGCTTTTGACCGCCGAGATGAAGAAGTTCGCGAAGACCGATTTCTACCGGGGACTCGCCTTCCTGACGGAGGGCTTTCTCGATACCGACCGCGAGGTTTTGGAAGACCTCGTCGCCGAAGATTAGAAGAGGCGCCGAGAAGACGGCGCGGGCAACAGAGGAGAGAGCATGGGAGACGAGAGGAAACGAGCAGGCGCGGGCCTGTCGCGCCGCACCTTCGCCTTAGGTGTGGGCGGCGGTTGCGCGCTTCTGGCCATGGGGGCGCTTAAGGTGGTGCCGGCAGAGGCCCAGGTGCGACCGCCCGGCGGCCAAGACGAGGAGCGGCTCATCGCCGGCTGCATTCGCTGCGAGCGCTGCGTGGAGGCCTGCCCGCGAGGCGCCCTGCGCCCGGCGCACCTGGAAGACGGCATCGTCTCGGTGCGGACGCCCACCTCGAACTTCAACGAGGGCTGGTGCGATTTCTGCGACGAGGAGAACGGCGGCGCACCGCTGTGCGTAGCCGCCTGCCCCACCGAGGCTTTGACCCTCGCGCCTGATGCCACGGCCGAGTCCGTCATCATCGGCAAGGCCGTGCTCATCCGCGACTGGTGTTTGGCGTGGTACCGCGACAACGGCTGCCGCTTCTGCTACGACGCCTGCCCCTACGAGGCCATCGAGCTGGACGACGCGGGGCGCCCCGTGGTTCTGGCAGATGCCTGCAACGGCTGCGGCGCCTGCCAGAACGTGTGCGTGTCCCAGAAGGAAGGCTCCTACGCCGCCGGCGCCACCTCGCGCGCCATCATCGTCGTCCCCGAGAGCGAAGCCTGAAGGAGCCCGCTATGAGTCAGAAACTGCGCATCATCGTTCCGCTCGGCCTGCTGGCAATCGCTGGCGTGGCCTTCGCCGCCCATGCCAGCGTGGGCACCCTGTCGGCCATCGGCTGGGAGTCCATCTCGCTCATCTGCCCCATTGGCGCTTTGGGAACCATGCTCGCCTCCAAGATGGTCGTGCCCCGCGCCGTCATCTCCGTGGTGCTGGCCGTGGCGGCCATCCTACTGTTAGGCCGCGCCTTCTGCGGCTGGCTATGCCCCGTGCCCGTCGTGAGCAAGCTGCGCGGGCTCTTCAAGAAGGGCGGCGGAAAGGACGTCGCCGGCACCGAGGCGCCTGCCAGCACCACCCCGCTTTCGACAGAAGAGAAGCAGGCGCTGAAGACCTCCTGTGCCGGCGGCTGCGCCTCGTGCGCCGACCGCAAGCCCGCCGACTCGCGCCACTTCATATTGGGCGGCACGCTGCTGTCGGCGGCCATCTTCGGCTTTCCTGTCTTCTGCCTGGTGTGCCCCGTGGGCCTCTCGTTCGCCATGATCTTCCTGCTCATCGCCCTGTTCGGCGGCGGCGATGTCACCTGGTCGGTGGTGGCGGTGCCGGTGCTGTTGCTCCTCGAGGTGGTGTTCTTCCGCAAGTGGTGCTCGCATTTGTGCCCCATTTCCTCGTTCATGAGCCTCATCGGCCGCGCGAACCGCACCTTCCAGCCGGCTATCGACGATGAGCTGTGCCTGGAAACCGCCCATGGCGCCACCTGCGGTCGCTGCGCCGAGGTGTGCGAGGCGGCCATCAACCCCCGCCACCCCGAGCTCGGCACCACGTTCAACGAATGCACCCGCTGCCGCGCCTGCGCCGATGCATGCCCCGGTCATGCCATCACCTTCCCATTGATCGCACGGAAGAAGGTCGGCGCTCCAGCCTTTGAGGCCGACACGGAACGCACCGCACGCGGTGTTGCCGCAGCATCGGAGGCAGAGCTAGACGAGCCGGCCGGCACCCTGTCCTAGCCTCCTTCCCCGGGATAAGCTGGGGCGCACGGTGCGGACGCCTTCCCCATTATCGGGCGCCCGCATCATCCCCCAGCCTCTCCCTGATCGGCCTTTCCCCTCCCACGACACAGTATCTTATACACATCTCCGATCCCACGAAAACACCAC
>NZ_CAUASN010000017.1 GCF_958431955.1 uncultured Adlercreutzia sp.
ACTAAATTATATAATGTCTATGTCTCTTTATAATTACATTCTATATTGATGATTTGCATAAATATTTTCGCGAGAATCCCCTGATAGACTCCGTATCAAAACAATTTTTCTTATGTCACTATATTTCTATATGATTCTAGAATCCACTCTTAGCAAAATTGCTTTATCACAATATGATTTAACTAAATAATCCTTATATGATGCAATGTGTAAGAAAAATTACAGCCCGGAAACATTTGAAAATTTTTCTCAAAAAGTTCGCTCAAATAAGAATCGGCTCCATTAAGCCCCCAAACGGCATCCGCCCCTCACGCAGCGCGACGCCCCCCATCAACAGACATCAACAGCAAAGCGGGACCGGGGGTCAAACCCCGATCGCGCTTCCATCGATCAATTCTCACCGCGCCGACCGGGCGCGTCCCTCCTAGGCGCTATTCGCCCTTCACGGCAATCGCTAGAGGCCGTACTCCGCAAAGAGACTCTGGCACCGGTCCTTGTCCTCCACGGCAATCGCCACGTCTTCGGAGCGGCCGTCCGCCAAGAGCGCGGCAACGAGCGCCCTCAGCCGCTCCTCACCCTCCGCGCGTCCCTCTTCACGTCCCTCGCGTCGGGCGGCACGCATGGCGATGCCTCGCTCGCGCTCAAGATCTTCCAGCACATAGCTGACTGCGCACACGTTGCTCACCCACTTCTCATCGTCGTTGGCAGCGCTGACGGCCTCTGCCATTTCCTCAATCAGGGTATCACCTGCAACAGGCTCACCCTCTGCGACGTATTTTAGCAAATTACGCATCGGGATATCGCGCTCGTCCTCCCAGGCCGGGCAGTTGAGGGCAATCCAGGTCTGACCGAAACCCATGTCAGCCTCGGCAGCTCCCTCACATACCGGCTCGATGCGATACACCGGGAGCCCGAGGCCGAAGGGGTCGTAGTCACACACGAACACGATGGCGCTCTCAGGAAGCTCGTCGTAGGCACTCCCCTTGCGCAGACTCGATGAGTCCATCGCACCCTGGTAGAAGCGAAAGCGCCGTGCGAGTGACCCACGTGGTGAGCACTGCATTTCGATATCGAAAACGCCCTCCTTGGCTCGAACGAACAAATCGAGCTCGGATCCTTTCCCAGTAAGCGTCGGCTCGAGCACCTGCTTTGCGTTCAGATACTCGATGGAGGTTACCTCGATCCCCATGACGCGCCCGAGAAAACCGCGGCAAAGATCCTCTCGGCACATTACCCGGCCGAACATATACTGATTGGAAAACGGAATCGGCTTTCTCGTCTCATCACCCTGAGGGCCGTCCTCCTCACGAAATGCCCTCACCTGGATCTCCCAGCTCGTCATGATTTCTCCTCTCTCTACAACAAACATTTGTTTCATATTATGAAAGAGATGGAGATATAAAAAGACTTGACTTTTAGCGAATAACGAAAAGTCGCCCATGCTGACACCTGGAGGCAAAAGTGGGTTCCGCACTGGAAGAGAAAGGCGACCCGCAGTGTGCGAGGTCGCCTATCTATCGGAGAGAGGGCGCAACGGTGGGCCGTTACTTCATGAGCTTCTTGATGAGCTCCTCGTAGGCCATGACGGCGGCCTGCAGTTCGGACTTGTGATTGCTCCAGTACTCGTCGAGGGCCTGGCGCATCACCTCGGCGCGGGTCACCTTCATCACCTGCGCCAGCAAATCGGCGTGCTCCCGCTGCTCGGCGGTCATGGGAACGAGCACCTGGGCCGTCATGCGAGCCGACGACTCGGAGACCTCCTCCACGGGCTCGGGAGCCTTTTTGCGCGGCTTACGGGCCCGGCTTGCCCGGGGCTTTGCCGAGGAAGATGCCGTCTTGGGCGCCGACGGAGCGGGCTCGGCCTCTGCCGAGACGGAGGAGGCTTCCTCGCCGCCCTCGACGAAGAAATCGGGAGTGGTCGCCGGCATCGTCACATCCGAGGCGGCGCTTTTCACCTGATGCACGGTCTTTCCAACCTGAGCGACCTCCTCGGAGGCGGCGGGCACCCCGGCGGGTGCCGAGCCCCTCTCGCCATCGGACAAGATCGCAGGCTCGGAAACAGGAGCGTCAGGGGCCGGACGGGCGGACGGCATGTCGGCCGCGAGGGCGCCCTCTCGGCCGCCATCGTTCGTGGAGACGACCTCGTAGGCCACCGACTCGGTCTGCGAGGAGGCACGGGCGGCCGGGAGATCGTCATGGGCCTCCTGGGCCGCCCCGATGAAGGCGGCCGCCGCGCGGGCGGCGTCCATTTGGGCGCGCAGATCCTTCTTAGCCATTGACTTCCTCCATCAGCTCGTCGATGAAGAACCGGTAGTCGTAGGACACCTTGGCCGAGGGCGCGTACTCGAACAGGGGCTGCTTCACCGCCTGGGCCTCCTTGATGACCGTAGCCTCGCGGATCCAGGCACGGAACACCTTGGTGTCAAGCTCGGAGGCCATGGCCTCGGCGTCCTCGTGGATAACGCGCGAGATGGAGGTGCGCGGGTTGTAGCGCGTGAGCAGGATGCCGGCGATCTTCAGGTCGGGGTTGGTGTACTCGCGGATAGCCTCGATGGTGGCGGCCAGGTCGGTCACGCCGTCGAGCGAGTAGGCGTCGGCCTGGGCCGGAATGACCACCCAGGACGCGGCCGTGAGCGCGTTCACCGTGAGGGTGCCGAGCGCCGGCGGCGTGTCCAGAATGGCGTAGTCGTAGTCGTCGGCCACGACGGCGAGCGCCTTGCGCAAACGGTAGTCCTTGCCCACGCTCGGCATGAGGTCGTCGGCCTTGCCGTTCAGGCGGCTCGCGGGCACCACGGCGTAGCCGTCGATGACCTGGGCCGCCTCGGCAATGGTGGACTCGCCCGTGAGCACCTCCAGCGAGGAGGGCACTCCGGCCGTCGCGGCCTTCAAGGTGGTGGACAGGTTCATCTGGGGATCGAGATCGATGTAGAGCACCCGCGCGCCATCCTGGGTCAGCTTCGCCCCGATGGCCAAGTTGGTGGTCGTCTTCGCGACTCCGCCCTTCTGCGAGGCAGCCGCCAGTGTAATCATGCCGCGTTCCTTCCCTTTTCCCGGTGGAGACACGCGCTCCGCCCCGGCGGTGCCGGCAAAACGGCATGACCGAGGCGGAGCGAGGTGCCCCCGATTCTCATCGGGACAACTATAACATATAATGTTATTGGGAATATAGGGTGTAATGACTTTAGGAGCTCGCCTTCCCGAACAAGCGGCGGAAGAACACCCGAAGGCCACCCGCCCGCGGCGCGGCATCTCGCTCGTCCGGACATGCGGTACGCGCACCGCCCCCAGCGGCCGACTCGCCCTCGGCGCACGGAGTCTCCTCGGCCTCGGCCCGCAGCGCTCCTTCCCCGTCAGACTCGGTGTCGGCGCACGGCGCTCCTTCCCCGCCGGCCTCGGTGGCGGCGCGCGATTCCTCGTCGCCCTCGTCCTCGGCGCAGGACGTCTCTTCCCCGTCGCCACCGCGCTCGTCGCTCGGCGGCTCCTCCCCGTCGGCGTCGCCCTCGGCGCTCGGCGCCTCCTCCTCGGGTTCCCAGAGGCCCTCCTCGGTGATCACGGCGTCCACGAGGGCGGCCGGCGTCACGTCGAAGGCGGGATTGAGCACCTCCACGCCCTCGATGGGGCGCGGGAGCACTTCCTCGGCGGCGCGCTGCTCGATGGGAATATCGGCCCCCGTCGCGCAGGCCGCATCCAGGGTGCTCGTCGGCGCGGCCACGAAGAACGGGATGTCGAAATGGCATGCCAGCGCCGCCAAGCCCAGCGTGCCCACTTTGTTGGCCACGTCCCCGTTGGCGGCGATGCGGTCGGCGCCCACCACGACGGCGTCCACCTTGCCGGCCGCCATGAGGCTCGCAGCCATGCTGTCGCAGATGAGCGTCGCAGGCACGCCCGCCCGCGCCAGCTCCCACGCCGTCAGACGGGCGCCCTGGCCCATCGGACGCGTCTCGTCGGCGTACACGCGCTCGACGAGGCCCTGCTCGGCGGCGGCGTACACCACGCCGAGCGCCGTGCCGAAGAAGGCGGTGGCGAGGCTTCCGGCGTTGCAGTGGGTCAGCAGCGACAGCGGCCGGCCCTTCTCGCGCGCCAGCTCGCGCAGCAGACGAGCCCCCTCGGCGCCGATACGGCGGTTGGCGGCCTCGTCCTCGTCGATGAGGGCCTCGGAGAGCCCGTAGAGCGCCTCGGCGGCCTCTTGGGGCGTCTGACCGTCCCTCAGGGCCTCAGCGGCCGCCTGGAGGGCCCTGTTCACCCCCCAGGACAGGTTCACCGCCGTGGGACGGGCCTCTGCTATCTCGCGGGCAGCCTTCCTCAGCTGGACGGAGAAGAGCGCCGGCGACGGGGCGGCGGCGCGCGAGGAGCTGTCGCTCTCCGCATCGCCCGAACCCTCGGCGCCCTCCCCTGCCAGCTCGAAGGCGGCGAGCATCACCGACGCCGCCCCCGCCACGCCGATGGCCGGCGCGCCGCGCACGGCGAGTTCGCGCACAGCGTCTACCACCTCGCGCCAGTCGGACGTGCTGATCCACGCGAGCTCGTCGGGAAGGGCCCGCTGATCGACCATGACCACCTGCGGGCGCGCGGCAGGCGCCGCATCGCCGGCCCCGGCCAGGGCCGCCGCGGCCACCGCCCCCGAAGCGGCCACGGCCGCGCTCTCCGAGGCCGCCCGTCCGTGCGACGGCACGGCACTTCCCCGTTCGACGCAGATCGTCCTCGGCAGGTTCTTGATTGATAGCTTCATAGCTGCTCCCAAAAATAGTGCGTATGCTCGTCCCGTCATAATACCATGCCGAGGCCCACTGCCCAGGACAACGACCAGGGACGCGCTCCTCGACGGGGCGCGGGTCGCCCCCGCCGCCGCGACGGGGAAGCACGGTGCGCCCCAAAGGAAAAGGGGCGCGGGAGCCGAAGCCCCGCGCCCCCGATGGTCGCATCAGCGCGCATCCCGCACCGCGCGGGACGCCCCTTCCCTAGCGCTGCTTGATGGCAGCCTGGGCGGCGGCCAGACGGGCCACCGGCACGCGGTAGGGAGAGCAGCTCACGTAGTTCAACCCAATGCGGTTGAACGTGTGGATGGACTCCGGATCGCCGCCGTGCTCGCCGCACACACCGCACACGATGTCGGGATTACCCTCGTGGCCGAGCTCCACGCCCATCTCCACGAGCTTCGCCACACCGGGATCGATGGTGGCGAACGGGTTGTAGGGCAGCAGGTGCTCGTTGAGGTACTGCGGCACGAACTCGCCCTCCACGTCGTCGCGGCTGAAGCCGAAGGTGGTCTGGGTGAGGTCGTTAGTGCCGAAGGAGAAGAAGTCGGCCTCGGTGGCGATCTCGTTGGCCGTCACGGCCGCGCGCGGCAGCTCGATCATGGTGCCCACGGGGATGGACAGCTCCACGCCCTCGGCGGCGGCCACCTCGGCGATGACGGCCTCGGCCACACCGCGCAGCTTCGCCAGCTCGGGCAGCACCGACACGAGCGGGATCATGATCTCGGGCTTCGGATCCAGCCCCTCCTTCTTCAGCTGCGCCGCCGCGGTGGCGATGGCGCGCACCTGCATCTCGGGCAGGATGGGGTACACGATGCCCAGACGGCAGCCGCGCATGCCCAGCATCGGGTTCTGCTCGGCGAAGCCGTCGATCTTCTCCAGCAGCGCGCGCTTCTCGGCGATGACGTCGGCCGCAGCGCCCGTGGCCTCCAGCTTCGCGATCTCCACGTCCAGCTCGCGCGGGCTCTCGAGGAACTCGTGCAGCGGCGGGTCGAGCAGGCGCACGATCACCGGCAGGCCGTCCATGGCCTTGAACATGCCGTAGAAGTCGCCCACCTGGGCCTCGTAGAGGTCGGCCACGGCCTTCTCGCGGATGAGCTCGTCGTCGTTCAGGATGAAAGTCTGGATGATCTGCTTGCGGTCGCCCAGGAACATGTGCTCGGTACGGCAGAGGCCGATGCCCTCGGCCCCGAAGTCGCGGGACAGCTCGGCGTCCTCGGGGTTGTCGGCGTTGGCGCGCACGCCCAGGGTGCGGAACTCGTCGGCCCACTCCAGGATAGTGTCCAGATCGCCCGTGAGCTCGGGCATCACCAGGTCCACCGCGCCCAGCACCACGATGCCCGTGGTGCCGTCGATGGAGATCATGTCGCCCTCGCGGATGACGATGTCAGTGCCGGCGACGGCGGCCTCTTTCTTGGCGGCGTCGATCTTCAGGGCCTCCACGCCGCAGACGCAGGGCGCGCCCATGCCGCGGGCGATAACGGCCGCGTGGCTGGTCTTGCCGCCGTGCGAGGTGAGGATGCCCTCGGCGGCGATCATGCCGGCCAGGTCATCGGGGTTGGTCTCCCAGCGCACGAGCACGCACTTGCGGCCGGCCTCGGCGGCAGCCACGGCGTCGGCGGCGGAGAACACGGCCTCGCCCACCGCAGCGCCCGGGCTGGCATTCAGGCCGCGGGCCACCACGTCGTAGGAGGCGTCCTTGTCGAACTGCGGGTGCAGCAGCTGGTCGAGCTGGTCGGGGGCCACGCGCATGACGGCCTCCTCCTTCGTGATGAGGCCCTCCTTCTCCATGGCGATGGCGATGGCGAGCGCGGCCGCGGCGGTGCGCTTGCCGGCGCGGGTCTGGAGCATCCACAGCTTGCCCTGCTCGATGGTGAACTCGATGTCGCACATGTCGCGGAAGTGGTTTTCCAGCACCTCGAAGATCTCCTCGAGCTGGGCGCCGGCCTCTTCCAGGCCCTCGACTTCCTTCAGCTCGGCGATGGGGCTCGTGTTGCGGATGCCGGCCACCACGTCCTCGCCCTGGGCGTTCACCAGGTAGTCGCCGTAGAACTCCTTCTCGCCGTTGGCGGGGTTGCGCGTGAACGCCACGCCCGTGGCGGACGTGTTGCCCTTGTTGCCGAACACCATGGACTGCACGTTCACCGCGGTGCCCAGGTCGTCGGCGATCTTCTCCTTCTGGCGGTAGAGGACCGCGCGGGGGTTGTTCCAGGAGCCGAACACGGCCTCGATGGCCAGCTGCAGCTGCACCATGGGATCCTGCGGGAAGGCCACCGTGCCGTCCACCACGAGGGAGGGATAGGCCTCGCCGTCCACGTTTTCGGAGAAGATGGCCTTGAACTCGGCGACGAGCTCCTGCAGGTCCTCGGCAGTCAGGTCGGTGTCGGAGGCCACGCCACGGTCGTTCTTCATGGCCACGATGGCGTTCTCGAACAGGTCGCCATCAAGACCCATCACCACGTTGGAGAACATCTGGATGAAGCGGCGGTACGAGTCCCAGGCGAAGCGCGGGTTCTCGGTCTGCTTGATGAGGCCGTTGATGGACTCGTCGTTCAGGCCGAGGTTCAGCACGGTGTCCATCATGCCCGGCATGGAGAAGGGGGCGCCGGAGCGGACGGACACGAGCAGCGGATCCTCCGCGTCGCCGAGGCGCTTGCCCATGCGCTCCTCCAAATCGGCGCGGTACTCGGCGATGGTGTCGAGCGCGCCCTCGGGCCAGGTGTTGTCGGCGTTGGCGTACTCCATGCAGGTCTGGCAGGTGATGGTGAATCCCGGAGGCACCGGCAGCCCGATGTTGGCCATCTCGGCGAGGTTCGCGCCCTTGCCGCCGAGCACCCACTTCATATCGGTGTTGCCCTCGGTCACGTTGTTCCCGTTGGCGTCCTTGCCGAAGGCGTAGACGCGCTTCACTGCTTCTGTCACCTTACTTCTCCTTAAGCTGTGCACGTTTGCGTGCGGCTTACCTTTCCGCCCGGGCCTTCGTCCGCAAAGCGGATGCGACCGCGCGACGCCCCTCTCCCCTCGCGGCGCCGCCGGCAGCCATAAGGCGGCGGACAACGCGGGCGCAGGACAGCGGGGACGGCGCGGTCGGCTGCCTGCGGCGCGATGCCGACGACCCCGACGCGCTCATTAAATGAACTGCCCCAGATTATAGGCTATTTCGTCCCCGATGGCACTCCCGGCAGCCATCGACCTGCCGCTGTACCGCAAAATCTCCCGAGCGGCGGCGCCATGCAGCCCGAAAGAGACCCCGAGACGAACCCGGGCGCGAATCGAGGGTCGTGGCGGCACAAGGCCCGGTTCGGGGCCGCGCCGGGCCTGGGGTACCGAGCAGAGCCCCTCCCCGCTGGCGCGACGCGGCGCGGCGGCCGCAGGCTGCGGGCGAGAGCCGCCCCCTACCCGAGCACCTCGGTCGTGGTGGGGTGGCTGCGCTCGTAGTAGCGCAGGATCTCCTGGGCGGTCTCCTCCACGGCGCGGCCCTCGGTGTGGATGACGATGCACCCGAGCCGCCGCATGAGCGCGCGGGAGGCCTCCAGATCGCGGTAGATGTACTCGGGGTCGGCGTAGTTCTTCGCCAGCATGGTGAACTGGCCGCCGCCGTTTTTGCCCGCGGCCTTCTTGATGCGCTTCTGGCGGATGCCGATGAGCACGTCGGGGCTGATCATCAGGCCGAACAGGCGGGTGCGGTCCACATCGAAGATCTGCGCGGGAGGCTCGGTCGACGGGTCGAGCGGCACGTTGGCCACCTTGTAGCCCTGCTGCGACAGGTAGATGGACAGCGGCGTCTTCGAGGAGCGCGACACGCCCAGAAGCACGATGTCGGCCTGGGTGAGGTCCTCGGGCGCGCGGCCGTCGTCGTGGGCGATGGTGAACTCGATGGCGCTGATGCGGCGGAAGTAGTTGTGGTCCACCACGCGCAGGGCCCCCGGCTCCCCCACCGGCTCCATGCCGCTCATGTCCGCGATGGCGTCCACCGCGCTCGTCATGACGTCCACGGCCAGGATGTTGGGGTGCCGCTCGGTGAAGGCCGCCAGCTCGCGGCGGATGCCCGCGTCCACGATGGTGTAGAACACGAGGATGCGGTCGTCGCCGTAGGTGCGCTGGTGGTAGGCCACGTGGTCCACCAGGTAGTCGTGCACCTCCTGGTAGCTCTTGATCTTGGAGAACACCTCGAGCCGGGGGTTGGTGACCCCGAACTGGGCCGCGGCGGCGCGCGCCACCACCTGGGCGGTCTCGCCGATGGAATCGGACACCACATGGATGGTGGGCACGCGGGCGGCCCGCTCGTCGGGCGTGTGGTTGTGCATGCTACTTCTTCGCCATCTGGCCGAAGTCGGCCACATGCGAGAACACGTTGGCGAAGCGGTTCAGGAGCTTCAGGCGGTTCGCGCGCACCTCGGCGTCCTCGTCCATGACCATGGTGGTCTCGAAGAAGCGGTCCACCGGCGCGCGCAGGGCGGCCAGGGCCGTAAGCGCGTCGGCGAAGCGGTCCTCGCGCAGGGCGGCGGCCACAGCCTCCTCGGCAGCCTCCACGGCACCCGACAGCTCGCGCTCCACCTCGGTGAGCTCGGCGGTCTTGTAGCCGGTGCCGAGTCCGATCTCGCGCAGGTTGTTGGCGCGGGCGAAGGCGGTGGCCAGATCGGCGAACACCTCGGGATCGTGGGTGCGAGCGGCCTCCAGGGCGCGGGCCCGGGCGGCGAGCACCATGGGCTCCTCGATGCCGCAAGCGAGCACCGCGTCGATGGTGTCGGCCTTCACGCCCGCATCGCGCAGAGCCACCTTCTCGCGGGTGATGAAGAAGTCGATGATCTCGCGGCGCACCGCGGCGTTGTCGAACTCGAGCCCCGCCTCGCGGTAGATGATGAGCGAGGCGTCGATGGTCTCCACGAGGCTGATGGGAAGCCCCGTCTCCTCCAGGATGGCCAGCACGCCCAAGGCGGCGCGGCGCAGGGCGAACGGGTCGGAGGAGCCAGTGGGGGCCTGGCCCACGGCGAACAGGCCGCAGATGGTGTCGATCTTGTCGGAGAGCGCCACCACCTGGCCGATCACATCGGCGGGAATGGCGTCGCCGGAGAAGCGCGGGCGGTAGTGCTCGGCGATGGCGCGGGCCACCCGCTCGGGCTCGCCGGCCGCGGCAGCGTAGTAGCTGCCCATGATGCCCTGCACGCTCGTGAACTCCACGACCGCGCCCGTGACCAGGTCGGCCTTGGCCAGGTAGGCGGCGCGGGCGATGTCGCGCATGGCCTCGCGCTCGATGCCGGCGGCCGTGGTGATGCGGGCCGACAGCTTCACCACGCGGGCGGTCTTGTCGCGCATGGTGCCCAAGGCCTCCTGGAACACCACCTCGTCCAGGCGCTCCACGTAGTCCTCGAGCGGGCGCTTCAGGTCCTCCTCGTAGAAGAACTTCGCGTCGTAGAGGCGGGCGGCCACCACGCGCTCGTTGCCGTCGACGATGGTGGCCTCGTGGGCCGGATCGCCGTTGGACACGATGATGAACTGGTTGGTGAGCTTGCCCTCGGCATCGTAGAGCGGGAAGTAGCGCTGGTGCATGAGCATCGCGTCGACGATGATCTCCTCGGGAACCTTCAAGAACTCCGCGTCGAAGGTGCCGAGCATGGGCGTGGGGTACTCGGAGAGGTTGATGACCTCGGCGAGCGTCTTGGCCGGCAGCTCGGCCTTGCAGCCCGTGGCGGCCTCGATGGCGGCCACACCCTCGCGGATGACCTCCTCGCGCTCGGCCTGGGTCGGCACCACGAAGGCGCCGCGCACCACGTCCACGAGCACGTCGGCCGAGGCCACCTCGTGGGGGCCGGGGGCTAAGAAGCGATGGCCGCGGGTCTCGTTGCCCGCCTTAAGCCCCGCGTACTCCACGGGCACCACCGTATCGCCGAGCAGGGCCACCATCCAGCGCACCGGGCGCGAGAACATCTCGCTCGTGGTGCCCCAGCGGCACGACTTCGGCCAGCTGATATCGTCGATCACGCCGCACAGCACCTCGGGCAGAAGCGCGGCGGTGTCCTGGGCGGGCACCTGGCGCACGGCGTAGACGTACTCGGTGCCGTTCTCGTCGCGGCGCTCCAGGTCGTCCACGGAAAGCCCCTTGCCGCGGGCGAAGCCCTCGGCGGCCTTGGTGGGTTTGCCCTCCGCATCGAAGGCGATGGAGACGGCCGGCCCGCGGAAGACCTCCTCCAAGGCCTCGGTGGAGGCGGCCACGTCGGCCACCACGGCGATGAGGCGGCGCGGGCTCGTGTAGACGGCCACATCCCCATGGGGAATGCGCACGGCGTCGAGCGCTGCGGGCACGAGCTCGGCCAGCTGCTCGGTGGCGCGCTTCAGATCGAAGGCGGGAATCTCCTCGGTGCCGATCTCGAAGGCGAGGGTTGCAGTGTTCGCCATCTTAGGCCTCCTCGTCGGTCGTCTCGAATACTTCCACGTCCATGCCCACGACGTTCTTCATGTACGAGGCGCAGCAGGCCTTGGCGAGCGTGCGCACGCGCAGGATGTAGGCCATGCGCTCGGTGGCCGAGATGACCCCGCGCGCATCGAGCAGGTTGAAGGCGTGGCAGCACTTCAGCACCGAGTCGTAGGCCGGCAGCGGCAGGTCGGCGCGCAGGGTGCGCAGGCACTCGGCCTCGCGGTCGGCGAACTCCTGGAAGAGGAACTCGGTGTCGGCCACCTCGAAGTTGTAGGCGGAGTACTCGCGCTCGTTCTCCAGGTACACGTCGCCGTAGGTGAAGGTGACGCCGTCGTCGCCGCGGGCCCACACGATGTCGTACATGTTGTCCACGCCCTGGACGAACATGGTCAAACGCTCCAGGCCGTAGGCGATCTCCACGGGCACGGGGTTGCACTCGAAGCCGCCCACCTGCTGGAAGTAGGTGAACTGGGTGACCTCCATGCCGTCGATCCACACCTCCCAGCCGAGGCCCCAGGCGCCGAGCGTCGGGCTTTCCCAGTCGTCTTCCACGAAGCGCACGTCGTGGGCGGCGACATCGATGCCGATGGCCTCGAGGCTGCCCAGATACAGATCCTGGATGTTATCCGGCGAGGGCTTGATGAGCACCTGGAACTGGTAGTAGAACTGCCCGCGGTTGGGGTTCTCGCCGTAACGGCCATCGGTGGGACGGCGGCAGCCCTGCACGTAGCAGGTGCGCCACGTATCCGGGCCCAGCGAGCGCAGCGTGGTGGCCGGGGCGTTGGTGCCGGCGCCCACCTCGTTGTCGTAGGGCTGCAGCACCACGCATCCGACGGACGCCCAGTACCGCTGCAGGTTCATGATGACGTCTTGGAACGTGGGGGGCAGCTTCTCCTGCCCTGCCGGGGCCTTGGCTTGCGAACTCATGGCTCTCCTTCTTCGGTCGGTTGCGCGGAACGGGTGCGACGGGCGGCGCGGGGCGGCTCGCCCCTAGAGCACCCCCACGTCGTTCAGCGGCCAGTAGATGAATATCGCCTTCCCGGTGACGGTCGACTCGTCGATCGCCCCGAAATAGCGGGAATCCTGGGAATTGGTGCGGTTGTCCCCCATCACCCACAGGCCGCCCTCGGGCACCGTGTAGGGATAGGTGATCTCCTCGTCGTAGTAGGTGGAAAGCGGCAGCGACGGCTCGCCGCGCGTGTAGGGCTCGTCGAGCTGCACGCCGTCGACGTAGACGCGCCCGTCGCGCAAATCGACGGTCTGGCCGCCCGTGGCGATGACGCGCTTGATGAGGATGCGCCCGGCATGATCGACGTCCGGGTCCTCGAAGGTGACGATGTCGCCGTAGGCCGGCTCGCTCGTGTAGTAGGTGATCTTCTCGGAGAAGACCATGTCGCCGGGCATGATGGTGGCCTCCATGGACCCCGAGGGGATCTCGTAGGCCTGGAAGACGAAGGTGCGCAGGCCCCACGACAGGACGATGACCATGGCGATGAGCCCGAGCACGCTGATGAGCGTGCGCAGAAAGCCGGCGGGACGGCTGGGACGCTGCTGATAGGCGGCGTAGTCGCTCTCGTACATGGCTTGTGCGGCCCCTTCCTGCGGCATGAACATACGGTGAAAGGCTATGATACCCCTTCGCCCGCGCTTGCCGCGCCGGGTTCGCGAGACAACAGAAATTTCTGGTCAGCGGGGGTGAGGCGTCCGGACGCCTCGAAGGCCGCCAGCAGGTCGGGGCGGCCGTCGGCCGTGCGCGCGAGGCTCTGCTCGCGCCGCCAGCGGGCCACCGCGGCGTGGTTGCCCGACAAAAGCACCGCCGGCACCTCCATGCCGCGGAAGTTCGCCGGGCGCGTGTACTGCGGGTACTCCAGAAGGCCGCTCGTGAACGACTCGTCGATGGGCCCCTCGGCCGCGCCCAGCACGCCCGGCAGCTTGCGCACCACCGCGTCGATGACCACCATGGAGGCGAGCTCGCCGGAGGTGAGCACGTAGTCGCCGAGCGAGATAACGTGATCGGCCAGGGAGTACACGCGCTCGTCGATGCCCTCGTAGTGGCCGCAGATGAACAGCAGGCGGTCGGCGGCCGCCAGCTCGGTGGCGTAGGCGTCGTCGAAGGTGCGGCCCTGCGGCGCGAGGAAAACGATCTGGGGGGACTCTTCCCCCGCAATGGCCTCCACGGCCTCGAAGATGGGCTCGCACTTCATGACGAGGCCGGCCCCTCCCCCGTAGGGGTCGTCGTCGGTGGTGCGGTGGCGGTCGTGGGTCCAGTCGCGCAGATCGTGGGCGCGGAAATCGAGGATACCCTTCTCCTGGGCGCGCTTCATCATGGACTCGCCCATGACCGAGTCGTACATATGGGGAAACGTCGAGAGGGTTTCGATGAGCATGGCACGAATCCGTTCGTTGCGGGCGATGGGAAAGCGAGGGGCGAAAGCGCGGCGGCCGGGCGAAAGCGCGCGGGCCGCTACAAATCCAGAAGCCCGTCGGGGCAGGACAGGCGGATGAGGCGGGCGTCCTCGTCCACCGCTTCCACGAACTCGTTCACGAGCGGCACGAGGGTCTCGCGGCCGTCGGGTCGGCGCACCACGAGCAGAGGCTGCATGGCCCGGTCGTCCAGCGCGGCCACTTCGCCCACAAAGCCGGCGCGCGCGTCTTCCACGCGCCAGCCCTCCCAGTCGGGAAGGTCGTCTCCGTCCTCGAGGAGGGAGAGGTCCACGTCGGCCTCGCGCACAAGACACCGGCAGCCGGCGATGCGCTCGGCCACGTCCAAGTCGGGCACCTCGTCGAAGGTCACGAGGGCCTCGGCCTCGCCCATCTCGGCCACCGAGGCCACGCGCACGCGGCGCGGGGCGTCGAGCACCGGGGGCACGAGGGCCACTTCCAGCCCAGGGTACAGCAAAACGGGAAGGCCCGACGCACCTCGTGCGACGAGCCCTCCGTTCAGGTTCTTCGTTTTCGCCAGATAGGCGATGTCACACCAACCGCGCATTTAATCGATGAGCTCCACCTCGACGAGCTTGCCCGAGCGCGAAGCTGCGGCGCGGGCCAGCGTGCGGATGGCCTTGATGACGCGGCCCTGGCGGCCGATGACCTTGCCGGCATCGCCCTCGGCGACCCGGATCTCGATAATCACGCCGCCGTCCTCGGCCTCGACGGAGGACACTTCCAGCGCGTCGGGCTCGTCGACCAGCGGGCGAACGATGGAATCGACCAGGCCGGCCAGATCTTCCGTCAGATCGGCCATGGCGTTAGGCGTTCTCGCGGGCGGCCTTATACAGGCGCTCCACCGTGTCGGTGGGCTGGGCGCCGTTGGCCAGCCACTTCTCCATCTTCTCCATGTCGAACTGGATGAGGTGCGGATGGCAGCAGGGGTTGTAGCGGCCCACCTCCTCGATGAAGCGGCCGTCGCGCGGGGCGCGGGAATCGGCGGCGACGATGCGGTAGTACGGGCGCTTCTTGGCGCCGTGGCGGGCGAGGCGAATCTTGACTGCCATGAAATGGAACTCCTTCTACAACTGATACTTCTCTATACGCAAGCACTGCTCGCACAGTGCGGCGAAAACAGCAGTTGCTTATATTACGGCTTAACGGCGTGTTTGACAAGCGTTCGTCCACGAACTATCCACGGACGGCGCGACCGCCGGCCCCAGCCCCACCTGCCGGGTGGCGATGCGGGCGGCCAGGGCGGCGGAATGGGTGGTGAAGATGAGGCCCAGCCCGCGAGCCTCGGCTTCCGCGAGGAGGGCGTGCCAGATCTGGGCCTGGGTGAGGGCGTCGAGCATGGTGGAGATCTCGTCGGCGATGAGGTAGCGGGGGCCCGCGGCCAGGGCGCGCACGATGCAGAAGCGCTGCAACTCGCCGCCGGAGAGCTCGTGGGGGTAGCGGGCGAGCCAGCGATCCTGGACGCCGAAGGCCTCGCGCAGGCGGGCGAGCTCCGCTTCGTCGGCCGAGGCCTCGGCGAGCATGGCGGCCATGCGCCGGCGCGGGTCGACGGCGCGTTCGGGATGCTGGCCGATGAGCTGCACGGGGCTCGTTCCCCGCTTGGGAAGCGGCGCTCCGTCAACGCGCACCTCGCCGGCCCGGGGCCGCGCGTAACCCGCGAGGATGCGGGCCAGCGTGGTCTTGCCGGCGCCGGAGGGGGCGACGATTTGCACGCGCTCGCCGGCCTCCACCGTAAGGCTCAGATTCTGGAAGATGACACGGCCGTCGAAGGCGGCCGCGAGATTTCGGGCTTCTAGCATGACGCCTCCCCTTCCGCACACGGATCGGCGGCGGCGCCTTCCGCCGGCCGCTCGGGCGGGACGCCCTCTCCCGCAGGCCAGCCGCACGCCTTCTCCCCTTCCGTCACCGCGAAGCCGTGCTCGGGCAGGGCGTGCCAGAGCTGGCGGGTGAAGGGGTGCACGAGCAGGTCGGGCGAGGCGAAGTTGGCCACGGCAGTCTCCTCGAGCACGGTGCCGTCGCGAAACACCGCCACGCGGTCAGCCACGGTGAGGGCGAGCTCGATGTCGTGGGTGATGAGCATCACGCCGCCGCCCGCATCGGCGAAGGCGCGGAAGTCGGCCAGGGCCTTCGCGGCGAGGGCCGCGTCCAGCCCCGGCGTGGGCTCGTCGGCGATGATGAGCCGGGGCGACTCCATGAGCGCGCAGCACAAAAGCACGCGGCGAGCCATGCCGCCGGAAAGCTCGTGGGGGTACAGGCGCGCCACCGACTCGGCCAGACCGTAGCGCTCGAAGAGCTGCCGGCGGCGCTCGCGGCGACGGGCAGCATCGGCGCGGCGGCCCGCCCCGCGGCCACGGGGCGCTCCTTCCACCTGGCGGCCCACGTGCATGAGCGGGTCGAGGCTTGCCACCGACTGGGGCACGTACGCAATGCCGCGGCCGCGCTCGGCGGCGAGCGTCGCGGCGTCCATGGGCGCGCCGTCGAACCAGATGCGGCCGCGCACGAGGGCGTTGGGCTCGAACAGGCCGAGAATCGCATCAGCGAGCAGGGTCTTGCCCGAGCCGGACGCGCCCACCACGGCCACGATCTCCCCCTCGTGCACCGAGATGGACAGGCTGCGGATGACCTCCACCTCCCGGCGCTGCGCGTCCACGTAGGCCCGGGCGCGGCTTTTCCCCTCCCCTTCCTCGTACATGCGGAAGGAGATGGAGAGGTCCTCCACCGTGAGCAGGTGGTGCCCGTGGGCGTGGCGGGAGTCGGCGGCGTGCGAATGGTGATGGTGCACCGGAGAGGCGGCATGGTCCAGGCGCTCGTGGTCGAAGCACTCGCGGTCCAGGTGCTCGTGGCTGCGCTCGGGATCTTTCGACCCGGCGCGCCCGCCCAAGATGGCGGCGGGAGCTTCGTTACGCGAGCTGTTGGCAGCTTCGGTCATATCCCCCTCCTATTCCTGGGCGCTCGCGGGATCGACGAGCTTGCGGAGGCTCTCGCCCACGGCGTCGAAGAGCATGACGACCAGCACGAGGGCCACGCCGGGGAACACCGCGAGCCACCAGAACCCCGCGGAGAGGTATCCCATGGACTCGCTGAGGATGATGCCGATGGCGGGCATCTCCGGCGGCAGGCCGAAACCGAGGAAGGTGACGGCCGCCTCGTGCAGGATGGCGTGGGGGAACAGCAGCACGAGCCCCACCACGAACTGGGGAAGCACGTAGGGCAGCATGTGGCGCACGGCGATGGCCGGGCGGCTCTGGCCCAGGCGCGCGGCCACGGTCACGTAGTCGGCGCTCTTGCACTGCAGAATCTCCGCGCGCAGCACGCGCGTGAGGCTCGGCCAGTGCGTCAGCGCCACGCCGATGGTGACGCCCCAGAAGCCCTTGCCCAGCGCGTAGGAGATGAGAATGAGCAGCACGATATGGGGAATGCCCATCATGAGGTCCACCAGCCAGCCGACCGCCGCATCGGCCCAGCGGGGCCCGAGCGCCGCTGCGGCGGCGAGCGCAAGGGCGATGAGCGCCGAGGCCACCGCGGCCCCGAGACCCACGAGCGCGCTCGTGGAGAGGCCGGCGAGGGTGCGGCAGAGCATGTCGCGGCCCATCCAGTCGGTGCCGAAGGGGTGCGAAAGCGACGGCGCGAGGTTCTTCGCCGCGAAATCGGTCGCCTGGGCCGCGGGCTGGAGCACGAGACCGGCGACGATGACAGCGGCAAGCAGCAGCGCCCCGCCCACGGCGAGGGCCACCGACCGCTTGCGATTGGGAAGACGGCTCGCGCGCGGCGCGGAGAACACCGGCGCCTCGGAAGCGTCCGAGGGAACGCACGGAGCGATCTGCGTCATAGGGGCCTCCCTTTTTCGCCCGAAGGCTCCCCGACCTGCCGCGCGCGCTCGGAACGGCGCCGAGCCACCGGGCGCATGCGGGGGTCCACCAGGCCGTAGATGAGGTTCGCGGCCAGGTTGCCCGCGAACACGATGGCGGCGGATACGAGCGCGATGCCGGCGAGCAGGGCCACGTCCCCGCCGAGGCCGGCCGTGACGGCGGCCTGGCCGAGGCCGGGGTAGCTGAACACCTCTTCCACGAGCACCGAGCCGCCGAAGATCTCCGCCACCTGGGCGAACTGCAGGGTCACTGCCGGCAGCACCAGGTTGCGCAGGCCGTGGCGGACCATGGCCCGACGGCGTGAGAGCCCGCGCGCGCGGGCGAAGCGGATGTAGTCGGAGGCCATGACGTCGATGGCCTTGGCGCGGGTGTGCAACGCCACGTTCGCCACCCCCACGAGCGAGAGCGTAAGGGCCGGCAGCGCCATATGATGCAGTGCATCGGCGAAGGTGATATCGGCGGCGGACAAGCCGATCGGCACCGAGAAGCCGATGGGGAACCACCCGAGCCACACCGCGAACACCATGAGCAGCAGAAGCCCCACCCAAAACGTCGGTGATGCCGCCAGAACGAAGCAGTAGCACTTCACGAAGCGGTCGACGAGGCGCCCCTCGTTCAGGGCCGCGGCCACGCCGAGGATAAACCCGAGCACGCCCGAGACCACCCAGGCCACCCCCATGAGCGCCAGCGAGTTCAGCGCCCGGGAGGCGATGACCTCGGTAACGGGCATGTTGTAGCGCAGGGACGTGCCCATGTCCCCCCGGAGCAGGCCGGCGAACCAGGCGATGAAGCGCTCGTGCATGGGCGTGCCGGCCCCCCAGTAGGCCGCGAGCGCCGCTCGCTTCTCCTCGCTCATGCCGAGCAGCGCCGCCTGGCCCACATTCGCCTGCAAGGGATCGACCGGCGAGAGGCTCACGAGCGCGAAGGTGACCACCGCCACCGCCGCCATGAGCAGCACGAACCTCCCAGTCTGCGATGCAACATATTTAATCATTATATGCTTATCTAATTCCAGGACCAACGGTCAATGTTGTTCACGAGCGACCAGCCGTGACCATGGGGGTGCGGCTTCTGCTCGGCCACGGCAAGCCCCTCGCGCTCGAAGTACAGGTGGTCCACATTGGCGAGCCACACCCATGTCGCGGCCCCCTCGGGCGCCACGCCGGTGCCGCTGGCCGCGTCCCACTGGGCCGCCTGGTAGAAGGGATAGGACTCCTCCACCGTGCGCACCGCCTGGGCCGCCTCAAGGTTGGCGTCCACGGTTTCGTTCATGTACTGGGCGTAGTTGCCCCAGCCCGTGGAATAGGTCAGCTCGAACAGCTCCACCGGTGAGTTGGAGCCCCAGCCCCACAGCACCGGATCGGCGTACTGGCGCGCGTAGATGTCGTCCCAGCTGGCGCCCTTGGGCGTCACGGCGATACCGAGGGCGGCGCACTGGTCGGCGAAGTCGTAGGCGAGCGCCTGGCGGGTGGAATCGTTCGCGGCGTAGTACAGGTCGAAGGCGCAGGGCACGCCGTCGCGGGCGCGCATGCCGTCCGCGCCCCGCATCCAACCGGCCTCATCGAGCAGCGCCTCGGCGGCCGCCACATCGGTTTCCACTTTCATAGCATCGCTCGACCAGGGCATGCCGTCGCCCACCGAGTAGGCCTCATGCCCGAAGCCGGCCAGCACGTGCTCGATCATGACCGCGCGGTCGATGCCGAAGTTCAGGGCGCGGCGCACGGCGATGTCACACGTCACGTCGTTGCCGCCCACATACACCATATCGCCATCCACCACCACGTCGGTCCCGGCCGGGTTGCACGGCAGCGAGATGCCGCGGGAGTCCACCGACGCGCAGTTCAGCAGCGTATAGCCCGCCGGCACCGCGCCCGCGAGCGCCGCCGAGGTATAGGCCACATCCACCGTGCCCGCGCTCGCGGCGGCAAGCGAGGCGTCCTCTTCCATGAACAGCACCACCACGCGGTCCATGAGCGGCTTCTCGCCGTAGTAGTCGGGATTCGCGCGCAGGATCACCTGTTGGCCGCGGTCCCACTGCTCAAGCATATAGCGGCCGGACCCGATGGGGTGCTCGCCGTAGTCCTCGCCGTAGGCGTGGGCCGGCACGATGCCCACCACCGCCAAGGTATACAGCAGCGCGTTGTTCGGACGTTCCATGGCAATCTCGCAGGTGACGGCGTCCAGGGCGCGGGCCTCACGCACCATGGACAGGTCGGCCTCGGCCGCTTCCCCGTTCACGATGCCATTGATGGTGAAGGCCACGTCCTCGGCCGTGAGCGCCACGCCGTCGGTGAACTTCACGTCGTCGCGGATATGGAAGGTCCAGGTGAGGCCGTCGTCGGAGCAGCCGTAGTCGGTGGCCAGATCGTTCACGAAGGCGAGGTTGTTGTCGGTGGTGATGAGGGTCGACTGGATGAGCGGCTCGTGCACATGCTCGCCCGCGCCCCAGTTCACGAGCGGGTCGAAACCGGCAGCCGGCTCGGAGGAGGGCGTCATGGTGATGACCACCTGGCTCTCGCCGGCAGGGCCCGCGCCCGCGGCCGCCGCTCCATCGGCGGTGCGCGTCCCCGCGTCACCGTCCGTCGCATTGCTTCCCCCGCTGCAAGCGGAAAGCAGGCCGGCCCACGCAACCGTCCCGGCCGCAGCCGCGGCGCCCTTCACGAAGTTCCGCCGACTTAAGACCATAACTTCTCCTCTCCTCGCACCGCCTCCCTGCGGTGTTACGAATTCTTGATTGGTAATATACCAGAGAATCGCTTCGGAGTGTTACGAATTTCATTTTCGTATGCCGAACGGCCCTTGCAAGATTTGCAAACCGATCAATCATTTCATATTTACGTACAAATGTTTGTATATTTCTGATACAATAGCAGCAGGTCAGCGGAGTAAGCCCCGTTTGCTGGCAGCGCCTTCTCGTGTGGAAGGAGGTGATTTGCCCATGGACTTGATTATCCAGCTGCTCAAGCTCGCTGCTTCGGCGATGGGGTTGGCGGCGTCGGTGGTGAAGGCCATGTCCACAGCGCAGGGCTCGCGCCCAGAAACGAAGGCTGGCCGCAAGCACTAGGTGACTTGCGGCCAGCTAAAGTCAAACGGCGTTGCCCGCATCCCAACCACGGGCATCCGCTGGCCGTATTGTAGCAAATCGCCCCCGAGCCCCGCAAGGCGCGGGACCAAGCGACCTGGCGCACAGGCGGCACCCCGCTGCCGCAGCCTCTGCGGCCGCAGCAGCCTCGGGCGAAACTCTTCCCTACTGGCCCATCATGTCCTGGATCTTCTTCAGGTCCTTCATGGACATGCCGCCCATGCCGGGGATGCCGAGCCCGCGACGGCGACGCCCCTTGCCCTTCTTCCCCTTCTTGCCGCGGCCCATCTGCGCGTCCATGCCGGCGGTGGCCTGCTTCACCATCTTCTTCGTCTCGTTGAACTTCTTCATCATCTGGTTCACGGCCGTCACGCTCACGCCGGCGCCCTTGGCGATGCGGGCACGGCGGCTGCCGTTCAAGAGCTCGGGTTTGGCGCGCTCCTCCTTGGTCATGGAGTTAATGATCACCTCCATGGCGTCGAGCGCCCCCTCGTCCACCTGGCCGGACGCGAGCGCCTTGTCGCCGCCGGGCAGGGCGCTGACGAGCTTCTGCACACCGCCCATCTTGCGCATCTGGGCGTTCATCATCACGAAGTCGTCCAGGGTGATGTTCCCGCGCATCATGCGCTCGGCCTCGAGCTCCTCTTCCTCGGCTTGCTGCACGCGCACGGCGTTCTCGATGAGCGAGACCACGTCCCCCATGCCGAGGATGCGCTTGGCCATGCGGTCGGGATGGAACACCTCCAGCGAGTCGGGCTTCTCGCCCGAGGAGATGAACTTGATGGGCTTGCCCGTCACCTCGCGGATGGACAGCGCGCCACCGCCGCGGGCATCGCCGTCCATCTTCGACATGATGACGCCGTCGAAGTCCACGGAATCGGCAAAGGCCTCCACCACGTTCACCACGTCCTGGCCGGTCATGGCGTCCACCACCATGAGGATCTGGTCGGGCTTCACGGCCTCTTTGATAGCGGCGGCCTCGGCCATCATGTCCTCGTCCACGTGCAAACGTCCCGCCGTGTCGATGATGACCACGTCGCGCAGATTGTCGATGGCGTCCTGCACGCCCTCGCGCGCGATGGCCACCGGGTCGCGCCCGTCGCCGCGGTACACGCGCACGCCGATCTCGTCGCCCAGGGTCTGCAGCTGGTCGGCAGCGGCGGGGCGGTACACGTCGCCGGCGATGAGCAGCGGCGTGTGGTTCTCCTGCTTCAGGCGGTAGGCGAGCTTGGCGGCCGCCGTGGTCTTACCGGAACCCTGCAGGCCCACGAGCATAATGACGTTGGGAATGCGGCTGCCCAGCACGAGCCGCGAGTCGGTGCGGCCCAAAAGCTCGGTGAGCTCGTCGAGCACGATCTTCACGACGTTCTGCGCCGGAGTAAGCGAGTCGAGCACCTCGGAGGAGAGGCAGCGCTCCTTGGTGCGGGCCACGAAGGCCTTCACCACCTTGAAGTTGACGTCGGCCTCCAGAAGCGCCAGACGGATCTCGCGCATGGCGGCGTTGATGTCCTCCTCGGTGAGGCGCCCCTTCGAGCGCAGCCCCGAGAAGATGCCCTGAAGGCGTTCGGAAAGATTCTCAAGCATAAGCACCGACTCCTGTACAACTGTTACAAATTTCTAAATTTCACTTTACCGCACATGTATGGCGTCAAACGATTGGACCACTGAATCGATCCACCGCTTAATCTATTGGCCAAAAAAACTTCATCTATTGACTCAACAAGAACCTGCTCAACGGCCAAAATCTCTTCTTCAGAATACCCCTCGAGTGGCATAACGAGAATTCTTGTCGTGTCCAATGCCTTGAAAGAATCAATGGGCAGTTTCGACTTTCTCCAATCACCAAAAATCAATCTATCGAATTCAACATTATCGGACCAGTGTTTCTTTATCCTATAGAAGAAATTCTTACGAGTCTTTCCAATATATATTTGTTTATATTTATCAAGAATCATTGCATAAATACCGTAACGCTCTTTCTCCTGAGTAAGGTCAGTTATCTCATCAAACTCAGGGAACTCGAATTTCAGTCTTTCGATCTGATAATCAAATTGCACCCCATCCAATTGATCGTAGAAAAGCATGTTGAGATCAAAATTATCAAGGCAAATTTGTTCATGTTCGGCAATATCATCTGCCGTCCAGATGCCGCCAAACCTTAATGGATATTCCCCATTTCTCTTCTTATATAAATAGTTTTCCCTTGATAGCAATAAATCCGCCTCGTCCTTTTTGAAGCTACATCCAAAATGTATCACTCAATCCCTCCTTCTCCGAAGGACTCCATTTTCCCAGTTAACATTTCTAACCCCAAAAGAAACGTAATTAAAACCAACGCTTCCAGAAGCTCTTCTTCTCGGGCTCGGGAGCCTCGGGCTCCTCGGCGCCTTCGGCCTCGCCGGCGGCCAGGGCCAGCTCGGCCAGCTCATCGTCGGTGAAGGGGACGCCGTTGGCCTCCTCGTCGGCTGTGGCCTCATCGTCGAGCGCCTCCCCGGCTGCGGCCTCGGCCACAGCTTCCGCGTTGCGGTCGAGCTCGGCCAGCTCGGCGGCCTCAAGGCCCGCAGGCTCGTCCTCGGTCGTCTCGGCCACGATGGTCTCGTGGGTGCGCCGCCCGAGCGCCGCCTCCAGAAGATCGGCGTCGGCAGGCTCGGCCTCGATCTCGCCGGCCGCCTCCACGAGCGCCTCTTCCACGTCGCCCTGCTCGTCGACCACCGGTTCGCCGGCCACGCCCGCTTCAGCGATGCCCGCGGGAGCCGCCGGCTCGGCATCGCTAGCGTCCTCCCCGGTTTCCACGGCCCCCTCGGCCGCCGCCTCAGCCACGACCGGCGCACCTTCCAGCACGTCGCGGCGGCGCTCGCCGGCGGTAACGGCGGCTTCCTTGGCGTTCTCGCCGCGCAGGGAGTCCTCGTCCTCGTCGAAACGCTCGTCGAAGGCGCCCACGAGGGCGGCGGCGAACTCGTGGGCATCGAAATCGCGCAAGTCGTCGATGCCCTCGCCCACGCCGATCTTCACGATGGGCAGCTCAAGGTCGTGGCTCACCGCCAGCGCGATGCCGCCCTTGGCGGTGCCGTCGAGCTTGGTGACGATGAGCGCGTCCAAATCGAGCGCGCGGTTGAACTCCCGGGCTTGCTGCAGGCCGTTCTGGCCCGTGGTGGCGTCGATGACGAGCACGGTGTACACCGGCAGCTTCGAGCGCTTCCGCACCACATTCACCACCTTCTCCAGCTCGCGCATGAGGTCGGCGGAGGTGTGCAGGCGCCCGGCCGTGTCGATGAGCACCAGATCGGCGCCGGTCGCCTCGGCGCGCTCCAGGGTGTCGTAGCACACGCTCGCCGGGTCGGCCCCGCGCTCGCGGGTGACCATCTCCACGCCGGAACGGCGCGCCCACACCTCCAGCTGCTCGATGGCGGCGGCGCGGAAGGTGTCGGCCGAGCCCAAGATGACGGCGCGGCCCGCATCGGTGGAGGCCTTCGCAAGCTTGCCCACCGTGGTGGTCTTGCCCGTGCCGTTGATGCCCACGAACAGCACCGCGGCCTCCCCGCCGCCGAAGATGTCCTCCCCGCCCTCGGTAAAGGTAGCCGCGATCTCGTCGTTCAGCAGATCGAGCACCGCGTAGGCATCCGGCAGCGCGCGGCGCGTGGCCTGATCGCGCAGCCGCTCCACGATATCGGCCGCCGCGGCTCCGCCCACATCCGACAGGATGAGCGTCTCCTCCAGGCCCTCCCAGAACTCCTCGTCCAAATCGGGCCCGCGGTCCAAAAGGACGTTCATCGACTCCTTGAATTTGTCGCGCGAGCGGGCAAGCCCCTCGTTGATGCGGTCGAACAAGCCCATGGGGCCTCCTTCAGGTACGGAATCCAGCTGCCAAGCGCTCCTTGGGCCCGGCGTTCAGTTTGCCCATAGTGTACGCCATCCCGCAGCCCCTTGCGTCCAACCCGCCCGAATCTGGCAAGTTTTCCTCGTTTTCCAACGACCGAAGCGCCCCGAAGCCTGAAATAGGGCAGCCGAGATCCCCGAAGCGGTGCATTCCCCCTCTTGATGGCGCCACGGCGGCCCATCTTCCGATTTATATGTTGGAAATCGCAGAAAACTTGCCGAATTCGGCAGCCCCAACCGCACGCGACCGCGAGCACCCCTTCGCAGGCGGCACTTCGCCCTCGCCGGCCCTCGGCCCCAACCGCACTCGCCGCGGGCGCTCGCCCAGAAAGCCAACGAACACGCAACGGGTCATCAATAGCGCGTCATCAGTCGGAGCCGCGCGGTAAAGACGGGGTCGGGGCGGCCTATGATAACCGTCAGGTTTGTTCACCACCCTTGAAGGGAGATGCACCATGAGCTTTATCGATAAGATGAAAGATGCCGGCGAGGACATCAAGGACGCGTTCGCCGAGGGAGCCCACGATCTGGCCGAGAAGGCGGGAGATCTGAAGGACGCCGCCGCCGACAAGGCCGGCGACATCAAGGACGCCGTCGTGGACAAGGCGGGCGACATCAAGGATGCGGCCGCCGACAAGGCCGAGGATCTGAAGCAGGCTGCCAGCGACGCGGCCGACAAGGCCAAGGACGCCGCTGCCGATGCCGCCGACAAGGCGAAGGACGCCGCGAAGTAGACGCGCCACACCCGCAGGGAACCTCCAACCCCGCAAACAAGGCCCCGAGACTTGGCGATTGCCGAGCCCCGGGGCCTTCTCTTCTGGTAGCATGGCGAAGTTGAACTCTTGCCGGGCGCCCCCCACAGGCGCGCCCGGCCCGCCAAACCCGCGCCGGCACCCGCGCCGCCGGCCCCGACAGCAGCCGCCCGAAGCGGCCGCCCGTCCCCGAAGGAGACCCATGGAACGCGAGCGATTCGGCAGCCGCCTCGGCTTCATCCTCATCTCGGCCGGCTGCGCCATTGGCCTCGGCAACGTATGGCGCTTCCCCTACATCACCGGCGAGTACGGCGGCGCGGCGTTCCTCGTGCTCTACCTCATCTTCCTCGTGGTGCTGGGACTGCCCATCCTCGTCATGGAGTTCGCCGTGGGCCGCGGCTCGCAGCGCTCCATCGCCCGGGCCTTCAACGTGCTGGAACCGGCCGGCACCCACTGGCACAAGTACAAGTGGGTAGGCGGCGCGGGCTGCTATCTGCTCATGATGTTCTACACCACCGTGGCCGGCTGGATGCTCGCCTACGTGCCGAAGATGGCATCGGGCCAGCTCGCCGGCGCCGACGCCGCGGGCACCCAGGCCGTCTTCGACGCCATGCTCGCCAACCCCGTGGAAGTGGTGTTCTGGATGGTGCTCGTGTGCGTGATCGCCATCCTCATCTGCTCCCTGGGCGTGCAGAAGGGCGTCGAGCGCGTCACGAAGGTGATGATGCTCGCGCTTCTGGCTATCCTCGGCGTGCTCGTGGTGCGCGCGCTCACCCTGCCCGGTGCCGCGGACGGCGCGGCCTTCTACCTGCTGCCCGACTTCTCGAAGATCTTCGCCACCCCCGACACCTTCTTCGAGGCGGCCTACGCGGCCATGGGCCAGGCGTTCTTCACGCTTTCCATCGGCATGGGGTCGATGACCATCTTCGGCAGCTACATCGACAAGCACCGCTCGCTCATGGGCGAGGCGGCCACCATCGGCGCGCTCGACACCGGCGTGGCGCTGGCCACCGGGCTCATCATCTTCCCCGCCTGCTTCGCCTTCGGCGTGGCGCCCGATGCGGGCCCAGGGCTCGTGTTCATCACGCTGCCGAGCGTCTTCGAGCAGATGTGGCTCGGGCAAGTATGGGGCACGCTGTTCTTCGTGTTCATGAGCTTCGCGGCGCTCTCCACGGTCATCGCCGTGTTCGAGGGCATCCTGCGCTTCTCCATGGACCAGTGGGGTTGGTCGCGCAAGCGGGCGACCGTGGTGAACCTCATCGCCATCCCGCTGCTCTCCCTGCCCTGCGCGCTCGGCTTCAACGTGCTCTCGGACGTGGTCATGCCCGGCGTGGGCGACATCCAGACCATCGAGGACTTCCTCGTGTCCAGCAACATCATGCCCTTGGGGTCGCTCGTCTACGTGCTGTTCTGCGTGAGCCGCCACGGCTGGGGATGGAAGAACTTCCTCGCCGAGGCCAACGAGGGCACGGGGCTCAAGTTCCCCGCGTGGCTGCGCCCCTGGATGCGCTTCGGCGTGCCGGTGCTCGTGGTCATCATCCTCATCATGGGCTGGCTGCCCATCGTCACCTCCTGGCTGGCGTAGCCGGCACCTCCCCCTTCCCTCGCGCGCCTGCGGGGCCGGGGGCTTTCCGCAGCCGGCCTCGGGCCCATTTCACGTCATACGCGGGAAATTGAACGCTAGCGAATGCGGGCGGAGTGGGTGTACACGTTGAACTTGCCGTTCTTGGCGAACCCGATGAGGGTGACCCCGTGCTCGCAGGCCAGCTGGATGGAGAGGTTGGTGGGAGCGCCGGGCGAGATGACCACGGGAAACCCGATGCGGATGGCCCGGGCGATGATCTCGCAGGGCACGCGCCCCGAGAACAGAAGAATCTTGTCGGATGCGTCGGCTTCGTTCATCACGCACCATCCGGCCAGCTTATCCAGGGCGTTATGGCGCCCGATGTCCTCGAACCAGGCCACAAGGCCGCCGTCGCGGTCCACCATCACGGCGCTGTGCACGCCGCCCGTGCGGTGGAACAGCTTCGATCCGCCCTCCAGGTACTCGATGCGCGCGGACACCTCCTGCGCCGTGAGCATGGGGGCAACCTCGCGGGACGCGGAGGCCGCCGGGCACAGCACGCGGTCGACCACCGAGCCGGCCGCCCGGGCATCGGCCGTCGTTTCCACCGTCACCGTGCCCGCCTCCTCGTCCACCTCGAGGCGCCGCACCTGATCGGCGCGGTCGATGCGCCCCGACGTGAACAGGCCGCCCACCACCAGCTCGCGCACGTTCCAGGGCGAGCAGGTCATATCGCGCAGGGGACGGCCGTTCAAGATCACGAGGTAGACCACTTCCTCGATCACGGAATCGAGTCTCAGCGAGCTCTCGTCCCGGTCGAAGCGGCAAATGAGCCCATGGGTGAACGAGGCCTGCCCTCGCCCGTCCCGCGCCTTGTCCGACACCGTCGCCACGTCGTTCCTTCCGTCGTCGTTTCCGCAGCATTATACCTCCCCCTCGCCGGCCCCTCACCGCATCGGCACGCCCCACGTCCCCTCCAAAAGAAAACGGCGGCCTGGGAGGAAGGCCGCCGTTTCGCAGGAGAGGGCCGTGAGGTGCGCCGCTACTCGTTCACGCGGTTGGGCAGATACCACACCGAGGGGCCCGTGCCCTCTTCGGGCAGAAGCTGGTAGCCATCGGCGGCTTCGGCCTGGGAGCGAATATCCTCAAGCTCGCCGAACAGGCGCGCCTCGGCCGGACAGGCCGCCACGCAGGCCTGGCTGCGGCCGGCGCCCTCGTCGACGCGGTCGGCGCAGAAGGTGCACTTGTCCACCGTGCCCTTGGGCATGGTCGGGTACATGACCTCCTCGTACTCGTTCAGCGTATCGCCGAAATACCCCCGCTCGTCCTCGCGGTAGTAGCGGGCGCCGTAGGGGCAGGCGTTCATGCACGTCTTGCACCCGATGCAGTCGTCCTTGTTCACGGACACGATGCCGTCCTCGCGCTTGAACGACGCGCCGGTGGGGCATACCTCCACGCAGGGCGCGGTCTCGCAGTGCATGCACAGCATCGGCACCGCGGTCAGGCGCGTGTCCGGATACGTGCCCTCCACCTCGCGCTCCACATGGGAGCGGGTCACGCCGGGCGGGGTGCCGTGGGCCTCTTTGCAGGCGGTGGCGCAGGCATGGCAGCCGATGCACTTCTTCAAGTCAATGAGCATTCCGTAGGTCATAGCTCATCCCCTCCTAGGAAATCTTCTCGATCTTAACGCGAACGGTCTGGTCGAGGGCCGAACAGATGTGGTCCAGGCGCTTGGGATCCTGCCCGGGAACCAAGTGCGAGATGGCCGTGCCCTTGCCCTTGATGGCGGGCTGGAACTCGGAGGCGGATCCCCACGTGCCGGCGATAACCGACAGGCAGGAAGGATGGATCTTCTCCGACGTGGCGACAATGCCCTCGACGAAGGAGTCGTGCTGGCTCGTCAGGCGCACGGCGTCCCCATCGGCCAGTCCCTTGGCCCGGGCGGTCTCCGCGTTCATCTCGATGGCGTAGGCGTAGGGATTCGCGCCGTTGATCTCGTCGATATAGGGATTCTCGAGCGCCCACGAGTCGGTGTTGATGGCATCGGTGTAGTAGATGGGGAACAGGTCGTAGGCCGGATCCTCCGCCTCCCATTCCACCGCGGGCTTCCAGTCGGGGAAGGGCTGGTAGTCGTCGGTTTCCCAGTAAATGCCGAGCTCCTTCACCGATGCCTCGATCTTCTCCTTGGCCTCGAACATGAAATCCCAGTACAGCGGTACTTTGCCGGGAGCGTCGTTGGCCCAGATGTACATCTCGTCCACATCGCGCGGATGGGTGTAGACGCCATGCTCCTTCAGCCACGCGTAGTCGCATTGGTCGTCGAGCACGCTGCGGGTGACGGAATCGGCGAAGGCCTCGATATCGAGCTTCTGATCGGCGGGAATGGCGAACTCGGGCTTCACGCGGTACACCGTGTTCAGAAGGCCGACGTACGCCTCGTTCATGCCCTTGCGGTCGGCCAGCTCGGCGAAGATCTCGAAGATGGACATGATGCCGTCCTTGGGCTCCACCACCTTCTGCCACACCGGATAGGCCCACGGGATATCGATGCCGCCGATGACGCGGTGGTTGAGGAAGAAGTGCGGCATCGGATCGATGCGCTCCAGGTAGCTGGCCTCAGGCAGGAACAGGTCGTAGAAGTAGGAGGAGTCGTTCAAGAACAAATCCACGCCGATAACGTAGTCGAAGTCCTTGAACACCTTGATCTGCTCGTCGTGGTTGCCCCACCACTTGATCGGGTTGCACCCGTAGGCGAACATCACCTTCACCGGCTGGGTGTGGTACAGATCGGGATTCGCCTGAGCGATGTTGTAGAAGTGCGCGTCCTCGCCGATGGGCTGCAGGGCGAGCATGGACATGTCCTTGGGCGCGTAGTCGCCGTTGCGCACCTTCTCGTAGTAGGAGTGCGGGTAGGCCAGCATCAGCGAGACGTCGTTGATGAAGCCGTCCTCCTCCCAAATGCTCGGGCGCCACTGCACCGAGGGCTCGGGCGCGTCCGTCCAGCCGTTGCAGGCCGGATCGAAGCCGACAAGGCCGCCGACGGAGTTCGTCGCCCCGATAAGCGTATTCAGCGAGATGACCGACCAGCATGCGTGGAAGGCGTGCTTGTGGCGCGTGAGCCCCGAGAACAGGTCGACGCAGGCGGGGCGGTACGGCAGCGTCACGCCGTCGATCTCGATGGTCTCGCCGATGCAAGCCGCCTCGCCGAGCTCCTTGGCCACCTGGCGAATGGTGTCGGCGGGCACCGAGGTGATGGGCTCCTGGAACTCGGGGGTGTACTTCTTCAGGTGCTCCTTGTACAGCGAGAAGCCCGTCGTGCACGACTCGCCGTCCACGGTGAAGGTGCCTTCCAGCTGCGGGTCGGCGCACTCGTCATAGGGCTTCGCCTTGCCGTCGGCATCCATGTAGAGGGCCTTGTTCGAGCCCTTGTCGCGCAGGATGCGCTGGGTCTTGTCGCTCACGAGCGCCGGGCCGTTGGTGCGCTGGGTCAGGAACTCGCGGTCGATGAGATCGAGCTCGTGCACGAGCACATAGGCCATGGACAGCGCCGCGGCCGCATCGGTGCTCGGCGCGATGGGCACCCACTTGTCGGCCTGCTCGCCGGAGGCGCTCATGTGGGGGTCGAAGCTGACCAGGCGCAGCCCCTCGGCGCGACGCTGGGCGAACAGACCGGCCGTCATATTGAAGCCGTGGCGCGTGGCCGTGCCGGCATTGGTGCCGAACTGGACGATGTAGTTGCAGTACTTGTAGTCGGGCATGGCGTTGCCGGCGCCCGTGTAGATGTAGCTGACCTGGTGCACGCCGGTGCCGCACAAGTCGGCGATGGCGTTACCCGGCTCGTAGGCGCCGTACAGGGCGCCCAGGGCCATGCCCTTCACCAGACTGCCCGCCTGGCTCGCCACCATAGAGGCACTGCCGATAGCTCCGGGATACTCGGCCGCCGCGGCCGTCAGCTTCTCGTCCATGATCTGGAGCGCCTCGTCCCAGCTGATCTCCTGCCAGCCCGGATCGATGCCGATGCCCTTCTCGGGATTCGTGCGCTTCATGGGCTTCGTGATGCGGTTGGGATCGTAGAGCTGCATGATGCCCGCCGCGCCCTTGCCGCAGATATGCCCGTTGCCGATAGGGCTGTCCGGGTTGCCCGTCAGCTCGACGACCACGCCGTCGATCACATGGGCCTTGATGGAGCAGTTGCAGAAGCACATGTTGCAGCAGGTGGGAATCCACTCCCCCGCATTCGGATCGTAGGCCGTCTTCTCCGGCGAGGTGCTCGCCAGCTCGACCTCCCCCTTCTCCGCCGTTCCCGCCGCGCAGCCCGTAAGCCCCAGGCTCACTGCCGCCGCGCCGGCTCCTGCCACGAACCCTCGACGGCTGATATTCAGACCGCTCTCGCTCATGGTGTACCCCCTTCTCGAATAAGGAGACTCCCCTGCCCTCTGCAGAGGACATTCCCCTGGCATCTCGAAATGCCTATTGTCAGGGTACACTACTCTACTATGACAATCAATCACTAGAACTATCCTATTTCAAGGATAGTTCTGCCCTTTACTTCAGGAAGCTGTCGATGTTGTTGAAGGCCTCGCCGAAGGCCGAGGGCGCAATGACGAGGCCGCCTTTCTCCTTCACCGATTCGTAGATGAGGTTCATCGTGCGCAGCTGAAGCGCCTTGTCGTTCTGCTCGTAGACGGCGGCAGCCTCCACGAACATCTCGGAGATGTCCTTCTCGATTTCCGCCAACAGGAGGCGCGAGTTGCGCTCGCGCTCGGCCTGGGCCTCTTTGGACAGCGCGTCCTGCAAATCCGACGGCACCGCGATATCGCGTATCTCCACCGATATCACGGTAATGCCCCAGGTACGCGTCTTCTCCTCGAGAATTTCCTTCACCTCGTTGTCCAGCTGCTCGCGGCGCGTGGCCACCTCGGCCAGGTTGATGCGCCCCACGGCATCGCGCAGGGCCGTCTGAGCCGCCCACCACACCGCCGACGAGTAGTCCTCCACTTCCACGCAGGCGTCTTTGGGATCCCACACCATCCAGAACAGCACCGCGTCTATCCCGAGGGGGACCAAGTCGGCCGTGAGCGCCTCCTCGGCGGAAAACGGCGTCGTGATCATGCGCTGGTCGACCCGGGCGGCCACCGACTCCGCAATGGGAATAACCGTGTACAGCCCCGGGCCGCTGATGCGGCTGAACCGTCCCAAGCGCAGCACCACGACGCGCTCCCATTGGGGCGCGATCCGCACGGTGCTGGATGCCGCCAGCCCCACGACCATGCCGCCGATAAGCGCCATCGGCAGCGACACCTGCCACATCAGCAGGGCGAACAGGCCGCCCGCCGTAAGAAAGAGCGCCGTGGCGAACACATACACGCTGTTGCGCGAGGTCTTCTTCGCCGTTGGCGCCGCCATCGACCCGGCCAGAGCCGTGGCGCGGGCAGGAGCCTGGGTCGTCTCCTTCATCTGCTTGGCCTTGCTTCTCACCCTTACCCCCTCGCTCGAGCGCGCCTTACGCCGCGCCGCCCAGCAGAATCAGCTGCTCGGACACTAAATCGTGGATATCCTCGGCAGACATGCCCCGCGTGAGCGCCTGCTGCACGAAATCGATGGCGAGCGCCTCCACATCGCCGTCCACCGCCGAGAGCTTCACGCCCTTGAGGTCGGACACGTAGGTGCCCCGGCCGCGTTGCGTGTAAATGTAGCCGTCGCGCTCCAGATCCTGGTAGACCTTGTTGACCGTGTTGTAGTTCACGCCCAGCCGCACCGACAGCTCGCGCACCGAGGGAAGGCGCTCCCCCCGCTCGAACTTGCCGACGGAAATGAGGTACACCAGGCGCTTGCGAATCTGAATCCAAATGGGAACGACGCTCTTCTCGTTGATCCGGAAGGCGCTCAGAGGCTCTGCCTCGGCCGCTTCCTCCGCAACCGCCACATCTTCGATTTGCTCCCGCACGTCCATTCCGCGTCCCTTCTCTCAGTAATATTGTCATAGTATCACAGAGAACGAGGACGGCAGGGCACATATCCCGCCACATCGGGAAAACCCACGGAGGCGCCGTCTAGCTCCAGAAACCCAGGGCGCTCATGAAGGCCAGGTTGAAGCGTTCCGTGGCCATGAGCAAAACCACGCGCAGGCACAGGCCGCCCGCCAGCGTGCAGGCCGCGCCCAAGCCCACGGCCACGAGGGCCGGCCTGCGCCGGCACACGGCATCCACCGACAGGGGAACGACCAGCCCGAGCACCACCGTGCCGGCCCAGAACGGGAAGAGCAGCGGCCCGGCCACAAGCGCCTGCGCCGCCTGGGCCACCGCTCCGCCGGCCGCCAGCGAGCTTGCCAGAAAGGCCGCCAGCACCGCAGCCTCGATACCCACGAGCACCGCGTCCACCGCCAGAAGCGACTCCACCGCCTCGGGCATCCCCGGCACTGCCTGGCGGAAGAACGCGCAGGCCAGAAGCGCCGCCAAGCCACACGCGAGCGCCGAGGCGACGAACAGCACGGGCACCCACGGCGTGTGCAGGAACGGCAGCGACGGGTACATGGCCAGAAACACACCCGAGTAACCGATCACGAACAGGGCCAAGCCGGTGGCGATGACGCTCGCCGCGAACTCGAGCACCCTCAGCAGCACCCGGCCCGAGGCTCCCTCGCGCCCCAGATCGTCCTCGTCGTCGCCGGCCAGCGCTCCGGCGGCAAGCGCGAGCACGGCGCACAGGCAGAAGCCCACGATGCTCCAGGCCCCGAGCGAGAGCAGGCTCGGCGTGGACACGAGGAAAAGGTAGTAGGCGCGGTCCGGCACTCCCAGATCGAGGACGAGGAACAGCGCGCTTGCGGCCACGAGCACCGGTCCCAGCACGAGCCCCGCGTCGGTCACGACGCTCACGCGGGCGAACCAGCCGCGGCCCACGGCGGGCCCGACGCGCAGCGCCATATCGACTGCCGACCCGATGAGGAACGCGCCGGCTCCCGCTCCGGCGAAAAACAGGTACAGTGCGATGTAGGCGCTTACCATTCCCCTCCCCCTTATCCCCTCTTCCCTACCGGCTGCCGGCCAGGGCGAACTCGAGGGCCGCGGTGGGCACATCGGCGCTCTTCAGCACCACGGCCACGCGCTGGCCCAGGCGGAAGACGCGGCCGGTTTCCTCGCCCGTGAGCGTGTAGCGCACCGGGTCGAAGGCGAAGTACTCCTCGCCCAAGGCCCGCACGGGCAGAATGCCCTCGGCGGTGCAGTCGAGGCGCACGTAGAGCCCGTAGACTGCCACCCCGCTCACCACGGCGGAGAAGGCCTGGCCCACAAAGGCGCTCAGGTACTCCACCATCTTCAGCTCCTGGGACTGGCGCGCCGCCGTGTCGGCCACGCGCTCCATGTCGCTTGCGTGCTCGGCGATCCAGGGCAGGGCCGCCACCTCCTGGTCGAACTTCTCGGGGCGGCGGGTGAGCGCCGCGCGCAGCATGCGATGCACCACGAGGTCGGGGTAGCGCCGGATGGGGCTCGTGAAATGGCAGTACACCTCGCTCGCCAGCCCGTAGTGCCCGAGGTTCTCGGGCCGGTAGACGGCCCGCTTCATGGCCCGCAGAAGCAGCGAGCTCACCAGCTCCCCCTCGCTGCGGTCGGCGGAAGCGGCGAGGATCTCCTGGATAGTGCGGGCGTCGCCCGCCACCAGGCGCGCCTCCATGGGGCGCGTGAACCACGGGAACTCCTGGAACACGGGGATGAGCGAGCCGAGCGCGTCGGCGGCGGGCGGCTCGTGCACGCGGAACAGGCAGGGGAAGCCGCGGGCCTCCAAAAAGCCCGCCACGGCCTCGTTGGCCAAGATCATGGCCTCCTCCACGAGGCGCGTGGCGTCGGTCTTGCGGCGCAGCACGATGTCCACCGGCCGCCCTTCCCCGTCGAGGGCCACCTTGGCCTCGGTAGTGGAAAAGTCGATGCCGCCGGCGCGGGCGCGGGCCGCCTCGCGCAGGCCGGCGAGCCGCGAGCACTGCACGAGGCGCCAGGCGAGGTCCCCTCCGACGGCGATGGCCTCCTTGTAGTCCACGAGGATGGCGTCGGCCTCGCCGTAGGAAAGCCGCGCGTCCGAGCGGATGAGCGCCGGGTAGAAGTCGGCCCGCACGAACTCGCCGTCGTCGTTCAGGTACAAATCGGCCGTCATGGAGCGGCGCACCTCGCCCGGCTTCAGCGAGCACAGCTCGTCGGAGAGCGCGGGCGGCAGCATGGGAATCACCCGATCGGCCAGATAGACGCTCGTGGCGCGCCGGCGCGCGTCCAAGTCCACCGACGAGTTCCACGGCACGTAGTGGGACACGTCCGCGATGTGCACCCCGAGCCGCCACAGGCGCTCCTCTTCCAAGTAGTCCAGCGACAGCGCGTCGTCGAAGTCCTTGGCGTCGGCCGGGTCGATGGTGAACACGAAGCGCCCCGTCAGGTCGCGGTATCCCGCGGAAAGGGCGCCCTCCGCGTCCAGCACGGCCGCGGCGGCCTCGGCGAGCGCGCCTTCCGAGAAGACCGTCTCCAGCTTATGACGCGCCACGATGAGGTCCACCCCCACGCGCACGTCGTCAGCCTCCTCGGCGATGACCTCTTCGATATGCCCCGTGGCCGCGCTCTTGCGGGTGGGGAACTGGGCGATGCGCACGCGCACGAGCGCCCCGTCGGGCACATCCGGGTAGTCGGCGCGCAGGGTGAACACGTCGTAGGGAATGCGCGGGTCGGCGGGCACCACCACGCCGAAGGGCTCAGCCACCTCGTAGCGGCCCACCACCGTGTCGTGGGCCCGGTCGATCACCCGCAGCACGCGGGCCGCCGGAAGCCCGGAGGCATCACCCGCCGCCGCGCCGTCGGCCGCCCGGCCGCCCTTGCCCGCGCCCTTGCGCGCGGTCGGCGCCACTTCCACCAAGTCGCCGTCGAAGGCACCGGCCATGGCGCTTGGCGGAACGAAGTACTCGCCCTCGGCCGTGGCCACGAACCCGTAGCCCTCGGCCCGTGAGACGAGCACGCCGGTGGGGTTCGCCTTCGCGCGCCGGCGCGTATGCCGCTGGTTGCGCCCCACGGCCTACACCGCCGGGGCGAGGCTGCGGGCGGTGTCCACGGCCACGAGCATCTGGGTGTCCTCGCCCTCGGTGCTGCCGTTGGCCACCTCCACCTGGGGCACGACGCCCACCCCGTCGATGGGCTGGCCCTGGGGCGAGAGATAGTAGGCCGCCGTGTAGCGCACCGCCCCGCCGAAGTCGAGCTCGCGCACCACCTGCACCGAGCCCTTCCCGAGGGAGGTCTCCCCCACCACCTGGGCGCGCTGGTTGTCCTGCAGGGAAGCGGCCAGCACCTCGGCGGCGGCGGCGGTGTACCGGTTCACGAGCACCACCACGGGCGCCTCGGTGGCCACCTTGCTGCCCGAGGGCACGCTCTTCGGCGTGATGCCGTCGTTGGTCTGGATCTGCACGAGCACGCCCGAGGGCACGAACAGCGCCGCCACGTCCACCGCCTGGGTGAGATACCCCCCGGCGTTGTCCCGCAGATCGAGCACGAAGGAGGTGGCTCCCTGGGCCGTGAGCCCCTCCACCGCCTGGCACACCAGGTCGGAGGCGTTCTGGGTCACCTGGCGCATCTTCACCACGCCCACGCTTCCCATAAGCTCCGTGGACAGGTTCGCCTCCTCGTACACCTTGCACTCGAGGGTGGTGGAGAACTCGTCGCCGGTCTGGGCGTCGATGGAGGAGGGGCGCATCCAGGTGACCGAGACGCTCTCCCCCTCGTGCTGCGACAGCGCGTTCACCACCTCGGTCATCGACCACGCCGAAGTGTCCTCGCCTGCGATGGCCTCGATGAAGTCGCCCTGCTGCACGCCCTTGGCCTCGGCCTCGGAGCCCTCGAAGACGCCGGACACGTAGGCGCGGCCGTTGTAGTCGGCGAAGGTGACGCCGATGCCGGCGTAGCTGCGGCTCGTCGATTCCTTGATGTAGTTGTTGTACAGGTCGGGGTTGTAGTAGGCGGCGTAGGCGTCCCCGGTGGCCTTCATGAGATCGGCCAGTATGGAGTAGGTGGCCTCGGTCACGTCGGCCTTGTCCAGGCTGTAGGTGGCCAGGATGTCCTCCACGTCGGCCACGCGCGCGCTCACCGAGTCGTAGGTGTCGGGCGTGGACATCTGGGCGAGGGAGGCGGCCTCCTCCTCGGACACGGGGATGCCCCACTGGTCCATGAGCGCCGTCTGGCTGCGCAGCACGAAGCCGGCGCAGAAGGCCACCGCCACGAGGATGACGGTAACGAACAAGCGGAACATCAGGTGGTTCGTCGCGCGCTCCATGCGCTGCTCGCCGCGGAAGCGGGCGCTGTGGGCGATGGGGCGGCCGTTGTCTTCTCGGGCCATCGGGGATACCTCCTCAAACCGAAGCGCGACCCTGCGGGCACACCGGCAGGGTCGCGCGAGTTCACCGTTGTCGGACGCGGGGCCTTCCCGGCCGCCGCGCGGCTACACCTTCAGGTAGCGCCTCATGGCGAGGGCGGAGCCGATCAGGCCGATCACCAGGCCCGCCGCCACCAGCACGATGTAGATCATCGCGTAGGTCTGGCCGCTCACGTCCAGCGAGAGGAACGACAGCGCGCTCTGCAGCTTCGGCACGGCGTAGACGCGCAGAAGCTGGAGCACGCCCACGGCCAGAAGCGAGCCGATGAGCGCGTGCAGGGCGCCTTCCATGAGGAAGGGCCCGCGGATGAAGCCGTTCGACGCGCCCACCAGGCGCATGATGGCGATCTCCTTGCGCCGCGCCATGATGGCCAGGCGGATGGTGTTGTTGATGAACACGAGCGCGATGAACACGAGCAGCAGCACCAAGGCCACGCCCAGGTAGCGCACGTACTTGGTCACCGAGAACAGGCGGTCGACGGTCTTCTGGCCGTACTTCAGCGAGTCGGCCGGGTCGTCCGGGTTGTCGCAGATGGAGCGGAAGGTCTCGTTGGCCTCGATGGCGCCGGCGATCTCGTCCACCTTCTGCGGGTCGGACAGGCTCACGTCGATGGAGGCCGGCAGCGGGTTCGTGCCGTCGAGCTGCTCGATGATCTCGGGGTTGGTGGTCATGGAGTTCTTGAAGTTCTCCAGCGCCTGGTCCTTGGTGGTGAACCCGACGCTCTCCACGCCGCCCATGCCCTTGATGGTGGCCATGACCTCGTCGATGGACTCCTGCGGGGCGTCGTCGGCGATGTAGGCGGTGATGGACACCTCGTCCTCGATGGAGGACACGAGGTGCTCCACGATGGTGCCGCCCACCAAAAACACGCCGATGATGAGCAGCGACAGGAAGATGGTGATGATGGAGCCCAGGGTGGTGGAGAGGTTCCGCGCGAAGCCCTGGAGCGATTCCTTGAAGAAGTAGAACAGACTAGACATCGAAGCCGTACACCCCCCGGTCCTGGTCGCGCGTGAGGTGGCCGCGGTCGAGCGCGATCACGCGGCGCCGCATGTTGTCCACCATCTCGCGGTCGTGGGTGGCCACGAGCACCGTGGTGCCCGTGCGGTTGATGCGCTCGAGCAGGTCCATGATGCCGCGGGAGGTCTGGGGATCCAGGTTTCCCGTGGGCTCGTCGCAGATGAGCAGCGGCGGCCGGTTCACGATGGCGCGCGCGATGGACACGCGCTGCTGCTGGCCGCCGGAGAGCTGGTCGGGATAGCTGTTCAGCTTGTCCGACAGGCCCACCAGGCGCAGCACCTCGGGGACCTGGGTCTTGATGACGTGGCGGCTCTTCCCGATTACCTCGAGCGCGAAGGCCACGTTCTCGAACACGGTCTTGTTCGGCAGGAGCTTGAAGTCCTGGAACACGCAGCCGATGTTGCGGCGCAGGTAGGGCACGCGCCAGTTGCGCATGGTGGTCAGATCCTCGTCAGCCACGTAGATCTTGCCCGAGGTGGGCTTGATCTCGCGGGTGAGGAGGCGGATGAAGGTGGACTTGCCGCTTCCGGAATGGCCCACGAGGAAGATGAACTCCCCGGCGAAGATCTGCAGGGTGATGTCGTGCAGCGCCGGCTTGTTGGGCTGGGCCGGATAGGTTTTCGTCACATGGTCGAAGGTGATGACCGGGGCCCCCATGGGGCCGGACATCTCGTCCACTTCCAGCATGGGAAGGGATTGAGACAACTGCGAGGTCATCGACGCCTTGGGATTGCCGGTCGGGCGAATGGCGCCCGCGCGCACGCGGGGATTGCCCTGGCCGGAGACTCCGGCATGACGGCCCGTGCGGCCAGGACTCGCCTGGTTCCGTTCGTTCGCCACAGCTTGCTCCGTTCAGGTTGATAGGTACTGAGACTGAATAATTTTAGCAGAGCCCCGCCCGCGACCGTGCCACCTCCACAGCTTCAACAATGGAGGCCGCGTCCAGGCCGAAGTAGGAAAGCAGCTCGTCGAACTCGCCGGACTTGCCGAAGCGGTCGCGCACGCCCACGAGCTGGACGGGCACCGGACACGTCGCGCAGGCTAGCTCGCAGACCGCCGAGCCGAGGCCGCCGTGCACCGAGTGCTCCTCGGCCACCACCGCGCAGCCGGTCTTGGCCAGGGAGGCGCCGATGGTGGCCGCATCGAGCGGCTTCACCGAGAAGGCGTCGATGACCTCGGCCGACACGCCGCGCTCGGCGAGCATGTCGGCCGCGAGGAGCGCCTCGCGGATCTCCACGCCGTTGGCCACGATGGTCACGTCGGTTCCCTCGCGCAGCACGTAGGCGGCGCCGATCTGAAGCTCCACGTCGTCGTCGTAGACGCAGGGTACCGCCGCGCGGCCCATGCGCACGTACACCGGGCCCTCGGTGGCGGCCGCCAGCTTCAGGGCGGCGCGGGCCGCGGCGAAGTCGGCGGGCACGAGCACGCGCATGCCGGGCAGCCCCCGCATGAGGGCCACGTCCTCGAGCATCTGGTGGGAGCCGCCGTCGGGCCCCACCGAGATGCCCGCATGGGTGGGGGCGATCTTCACGTTCAGGTTGGAGTAGCACACCGTGTTGCGGATCTGGTCGTAGGCGCGCCCCGTGCCGAACACGGCGAAGGAGCCGGTGAAGGCGATGTTGCCGGCCAGCGAGAGCCCGGCGGCCACGTCCACCATGTTCTGCTCGGCGATACCGCAGTTGAACAGGCGGTCGGCGTACCCGGCGTCGGCGAGCTTCTTGGTGGTGGTCGAGCCGGTCAGGTCGGCATCGACGGCCACCACGGGCACACCGGCGCCGGCGAGCTCGGCCAAGGTGGCGCCGAAGGCGGCGCGGGTGGCCTTCTTCTGGGCAGCGGCCTCAGCAGTTGCGAGTTTCACCATGATATGCGACCTCCTAGGCGACGCGGGCGGACAGCTCCGCCAGGGCGGTTTCCAATTCCTCGGGCTTGGGGGCCTTGCCGTGCCAGCCGGCCTGGTTCTCCATGAAGGAGACCCCCTTGCCCTTCACCGTCTTGGCGATGACGGCCACCGGCGCGGCCTCGTCAGTCGCCTCGGCCTTCAGCGCGGAGAGCGTGCTCACGAGCGCAGGCAGGTCGTGGCCGTCCACGCGCACCACGTTCCAGCCGAAGGCGGCGAACTTCTCGCCCAAATCCCCCGGGTCGCACACGTCGTGGATGCAGCCGTCGATCTGCAGCTCGTTGTTGTCGATGATGGCGATGAGGCGTCCCAGCTTCTGGTGGGCGGCGAACATGGCCGCCTCCCACACCTGGCCCTCCTCGCACTCGCCGTCGCCGAGCACGGTGAACACGCAGCCGCCCTCGCCGGAAAGGCGCAGGCCCGCCGCGAGGCCCGCCGCCACGGAGAGCCCCTGGCCGAGCGAGCCGGTGGACACCTCCACGCCCGGCAGCAGGTTGGAGTCGGGATGGCCCTGCAGGCGCGTGCCCAGCTTGCGCAGGGTGTGGATCTCGTCCACGGGGAAATAGCCCGCGTGGGCGAGCGTGGCGTAGAGCGCCGGGGCCGCATGGCCCTTGGCCAGGATGAAGCGGTCGCGGCCGGCCTTCTTGGGGTCGGCGGCGTCGTAGTCCATCACGCCGCCGAAGTACAGCGCCGTGAGGATGTCGGTACACGAGAGCGACCCGCCCGGGTGCCCGCTGCCCGCCTCCGTGATCATGGTCAGAATATCCCTGCGGATGTCGGTGGCCTTCCCCACCAGCTGCGCCGTATCCATGAGGCACCCTTTCTGAGCTACTGGTTCGATACTCTCCACGTATGATACCCGATGACGAAGGGCTCGAGTGCGCCGCCGAGCACAGCGTCCACATTTCCCGTCTCAACGCCACTGCGCAAGTCCTTCACCAGCTGGTAGGGGAACAGCACGTAGTTGCGGATCTGGCTGCCGAAGGAGTTGTCCATGCGGACCCCGCGCAGCTCGTCGAGCTCCTCCTGGCGGCGGCGCTCCTCCAGCTCGTAGAGCTTCGCGCGCAGCACGCGGAAGGCGGCCTCCTTGTTCTGCAGCTGGCTCTTCTCGTTCTGGCAGGTGACCACGATGCCGGTGGGCTCGTGGGTGAGCCGCACGGCCGAGTCGGTGGTGTTCACGCACTGGCCGCCCGGGCCGCTCGATCGGTACACGTCCACGCGCACGTCGGCCGGGTTCAGGTCCACCTCGATGTCGTCGGTGAGCACGGGCAGCACCTCCACGCTGGCGAAGGTGGTCTGACGGCGCTTCTTCGCGTCGGTCGGGGAGATGCGCACGAGGCGGTGGATGCCGATCTCGCTGCGCAGCATGCCGTAGGCGTAGCGGCCCTCGATCTGGATGGTGGCCTTGTCGAGGCCGATGCCCTCGCCGGGCACCAGATCGAGCACCGTCACCTTCCAGCCCTTGTCCTCGGCGTAGTGCGTATACATCTGGTAGAGCATCTCGGTCCAGTCCTGGGCCTCAAGACCGCCCTGGCCCGGGTTCACCGTGAGGATGGCATCGCCCGCGTCGAACTCGCCCGAGAACCACGACTCCACCTCGAGCGCGTCGAGCAGGGCCGCGAGCTCCCCGGCCGCCGCGACCGCCTCCTCGGCGAAGGCCGCATCGTCGCCGGCCAGCTCCATCGCCGCCTGCGCGTCCTCCAGCAGCGCGGCCGCCCGCTCGTAGTCCTCGATGGTGGCACGCAGGTTGGCCGCCTTCTTGCTCACCGCCTGGGCCGCCTCCGCGTCGTTCCAGAAGTCGGGGGCGGCGGCCTGCGCATCGAGCGCCTCCAGCTCGGCGCGCTTCTCCTCGACGCGCAGGAACGAGAAGGCATCCTCCACACGGGAGGACGCCGTCTCGAGTTCCTTTTGAATATCCTTCAGTTCCATTTACAAATTGGCTCCGTGGCACTTCTTGAACTTCTTGCCCGAGCCGCAGGGGCACGGGTCGTTGCGGCCCACGTTCGCGTAGGGGTCCTCCTTGTCCTTCACGAAGGTCTGGGGCTTTGCCGGTGCGGGGCGCGGGGCGGCGCCGGGCATGTTGGCGGCGGCGTGGCGGCCGCGCACGGCCGAGGTGGACAGCGCCTCCTCCGGCGCGGAGTAGCTCATCTTGCGGGCGAGCGGGTCGTCGGCCTCCCCGAGGGGCGAGGCGGAGCCCCCCACCGCCGCGCCCACCGGTGCCGGGGTGCCGGGGGCGGGCTTCTTCGCGGCGATCTCGAGGCGCAGCAGGGTGCGCAGATAGTCGTCGTACATCGAGCTCGTGAGGTTCTGGAAGGCGTTGTAGGCCTCGTTCTTGTACTCCACGAGCGGGTCGCGCTGGCCGAAGGCGCGCAGGCCGATGCCCGTCTTCAGGTAGTCCATCTCCTGGAGGTGCGCCATCCAGCGCGTGTCGATGATGCGCAGCATCACCTGGCTCGAGAGGTTCTCCATGAGGTCGGCGCCGAGCTGCTCGGTCTTCTGCTCGTAGATCCAGTCGAGGAACTCGTAGAGGGCCTCGGCGAGCACCTGCGGATCGTCCTCGTGGTCCACCTTCTCAACCGAGAAGTCGCCGCAGCCGGACATGTTGGCGGCCCACAGGTCGATGGCCTTCAGGTCCCAGTCGTCGGAGGCCGCGCGCTCCGGGCAGCACTCCCCCACGATGGCGTCCACCGCGTCGCGGATGATGCCGGGGATGCGGTCGGTCATGGACTTGCCGTCCAGGATGGCGTTGCGCTCCTCGTAGATGGCCTTGCGCTGGAGGTTCATCACGTCGTCGTACTCCAGCACGTTCTTGCGGGCGGCAAAGTGCATGGACTCCACCTGGCGCTGGGCGCTCTCGATGGACTTGGACACCATGCCCGCTTGGATGGGCATGTCGTCCTCCTGGTTGGTCTTCTCCATCATGTGCGCGATGGAATCCATCTTCGAGCCGCCGAACAGGCGCATGAGGTCGTCTTCCAGCGACAGGTAGAACTGGGTCACGCCCGGGTCCCCCTGGCGGCCCGAACGGCCGCGCAGCTGGTTGTCGATGCGGCGGCTCTCATGGCGCTCGGTGCCGATGACGCACAGGCCGCCGGCCGCCTTCACCTGCTTCTGCTCCTCGTCGCAGATGGCCCGGGCCGCGTCCAGGGCGGCGGCGCGCTGCTCGGGGGTGGGCCACAGGGGGTTCTTCGCGCCCTCGTCGGTCAGCGGCGCGGCGTCGGGATCGAGGCCGCGCTGGCGCAGCATGTCCTCGGCGAGCACATCGGGATCGCCCCCCAGCCGGATGTCGGTGCCGCGGCCGGCCATGTTGGTGGCGATGGTCACCGCTCCGGCGCGTCCGGCCTGGGCCACGATATGGGCCTCGCGCTCGTGGTGCTTGGCGTTCAGGGTCTCGTGCGGGATGCCGCGCTTGTCGAGCAGGCGCGAGAGCTTCTCGGAGTTCTCGATGGACACGGTGCCGATGAGGCAAGGCTGGCCGGCGGCGTGGCGGGCGGCGATGTCGTCGGCCACGGCGTTGAACTTGCCGTCCACCGTGCGGTAGACCAGGTCGTTCTCGTCCTTGCGGATGACCGGCTTGTTCGGCGGGATGGCCATGACCGGCAGGTTGTAGATCTGGCGGAACTCGGCGTCCTCGGTCATGGCGGTGCCGGTCATGCCCGAGAGCTTGTCGTAGAGGCGGAAGTAGTTCTGCAGCGTGATGGTGGCGAGCGTCTGGTTCTCCTCGCGCACGATGACGTGCTCCTTGGCCTCGAGCGCCTGGTGCAGGCCCTCCGAGTAGCGGCGCCCCTCCATGATGCGGCCGGTGAACTCGTCGACGATCTTCACCTCGCCGTCCATCACCACGTAGTCCACGTCGCGGTGGAAGAGGAACTGCGCCTTCAAGGCCTGCTGGAGGTGGTTGGCCAGCTGGCCGGACGGGTCGGCGTAGATGTTCTCGATGCCGAGCATGGCCTCGATCTTCTCCAGGCCGCTCTCCGTGGCGTTGATGGTGCGCTTGGCCTCGTCCATGTCGAAGTCGACGCCCTCTTTCAGGCCGGGCATGACCCGCGCGAACTTCTTGTAGGTATCGGCGGCCTGGGTGCCCGCGCCCGAGATGATGAGCGGGGTGCGCGCCTCGTCGATGAGGATGGAGTCGACCTCGTCCACCACGGCGAAGTGGTGCCCGCGCTGCACGCGCGAGCTGCCGCGGGTGACCATGTTGTCGCGCAGGTAGTCGAAGCCGAACTCGGAGTTGGTGCCGTAGGTGACGTCGGCCTGGTAGGCGGGGATCTTCGCCGCCGGGGCCATGCCGTTCTGGATGAGGCCGGTCTTCATGCCGAGGAACCGGTAGATGCGGCCCATCCACTCGCAGTCGCGCCGGGCCAGGTAGTCGTTCACCGTGACGATGTGCACGTTGTGGCCGGGGATGGCGTTCAGGTAGCCGGCGAGCGTGGACACGAGCGTCTTGCCCTCGCCGGTCTTCATCTCGGCGATCTGGCCCTCGTTCAAGGCCATGCCGCCGATGAGCTGCACGTCGAAGTGGCGCAGCCCGATGGTGCGCACACTCGCCTCGCGCACGGCCGCGAAGGCCTCGGGCAAAAGATCGTCCAGCGTCTCGCCCGCGGCGTAGCGGTCGCGGAACTCCTGGGTCTTGGCGGCGAGCTCCTCGTCGGTGAGCGCCTGGAACGCGGGCTCGAGCGCGTTGATCTTCTCCACGGTGGCCTGGTAGCGCTTCAGCTGCTTGCCCTCGCCCATCGTGAGCAGTTTAGAGAGAAATCCCATGGTCGGCGTCTTCTTTCTCTGCAGTGTCGTGTTCGGTTTCCGAAGAAGTCCTCTCCCCTCCGGCACGCCGGCGGCGCTTCTTCGCGTAAATCCGCTCCACTCTATCACAGAGGGCCGGTGGGCTGGGGAATTCCACAGGGTTTGCAGGTAACCGAGGCCGCGCGGCCCCCGTCGTCCAACCCAGGGACCGGCGCTTTGGCATCCCGCTGCGCTCCGGCGCTTTGGCGTCCCGCGTTGCCGGGAGCCACCACCTTACCATGAGCCGCACCCACGCCAAACCGCCAGAACAGCCCTCCTGTCCCTTTTGCCCGGATAGAGAGGCGACCTGTCCGGATGAAACGAACATCGCCCCGCCGCCCGGGAGATCCCGGACAGCGGGGCGATTTCAGCACGTGAGGGGCTGTCTGCGGAAAACGCCCCTCGACATCGTCGAATCGAGAATCGACTAGTAATGCGTCAGATCATCCGGCTTCACGCGGCCGCGGAAGGTGCGGTAGATGATGACGTGGTAGGCCAGCACGAGCGGCAACCCGATGCACAGGATAATGGTCATCCACGTCAGCGACAGCTCCGAGGACGCGGCGTTGAAGATGGTGATGGCCGGGCCCACCGAGTCGGGCGTGGCGTTCACGAGCACGGGGAACATCGAGCAGGCGAGCAGCGCCACCAGCGCGATCATCGCCGCCGACTGGGCGAGGAACGCCCGCATGTCGCCCGACTCCGAGCGGCCCGCCACGATGGCGTAGACGAGGCCCGCCACCACGAGCACGGCGAACAGCACGCGCGGCACCGCGAGCACGGGATCCATCTCGGTTCCCACGAGCGCGAGCGCGGCCACCGACACTACGGCGAACAGGGCGAGCGACACCACCTGCAAGGGCGCGCGCAGGCGCACGGCCCGCTCGCGCAGCTCGCTCGGCAAGGGGGCCTTGAGCGCGGCCCACGAGGCGCCGGCGGCCAGGAACATCGCCAGGCCCAGAAGGCCCGTCAGCAGCGTGAAGGGCGTCACGAGACCCAAAAGCGGCACGCCGGCGTAGTCGCCGATCGCATCCATCGGAATGCCCGCGAAGATGTTGCCCACGGCCACGCCGAGGAGCAGCGCCGGCAGAAGCGAGCCCACGAAGAAGCAGCCGTCCCACAGCTTGCCCCAGCCCGGATCGCCCGCGCGGAACTCGAAGGACACCGCGCGCACGATAAGTCCGAACAGCACGAGCATCACGGCCAGGTAGAAGCCCGAGAAGGTCGTGGCGTAGGCATCTGGGAAGGCCGCGAACAGGGCGCCGCCGGCCGTGAGGAGCCACACCTCGTTGCCGTCCCACACCGGCCCGATGGCCCGGCGCAGAACGCCGCGCTCCTCATCGTTTTTCGCGATGAAGGGCGAGAGCACCCCGATGCCCAGATCGAAGCCGTCCAGCACGAAGTAGCCGGCGATGAGCACGAAGATGAGGAAGAACCACAGAACGCTCAGGAACTCGAACATGGCTACTCGCCTCCCTTCGCGGTCGCGGCATCGGCAGACGCATCGTCCGCCTCGACCACCACAGCCGCCACATCGCCCTCGCCGTCGGCCGCCACGGCGACAACAGCCGCAGGCGCCGGGGCCGCGTCGCCCAGCTGGCGGTCGAGCGCAGCGTCGCCGTCAGCCACCGGGCCTTCCTTGATGAAGCGGCCGATCACGCGGGCCCAGCCCACGAGCAGCACCGCGTACACGAGCACGAACAGCGCGAGCGTCAGCCACAGCTCGGGCGCCGACACCGACATGGAGATGCCGTCGGCGGTGAGCAGCGACACGCCGTCGGGCCCGGTCACCGACGGGTACACCACCCAGGGCTGGCGGCCCACCTCGGCGGTGATCCAGCCAGTCTGGATGGCGATGAACGGCCAGATCGGCGACAGCACCGCGGCCCACTGCAGCCAGCGCATCTTCGCGATGCGGCCGCCCTTGAAGGTGAACACGAGCACGAGGATGCTCGTGAGCATGATGAGCCCGTACATGGCCACCATGAGGTGGTAGCTCTGGAAGACGAGCCCCACGGGCATGTCCTCCACCACCATGTCGCCGTACTCCTCGGTCTGAGCGAGCTCGTTTAAGCCCGGGTACTCGGTCTCGAAGTTGCCCGTGGCCAGAAAGCTCGTACCGCCGGGAATGGCGAAGGGCGCGATGACCTCCTGGGCCTCCTCGTCCACGATGCCCACGGCGTAGAGCGGGGGCACTTCGGAGTCGTACATGCCCTCCATCATGGCGAGCTTGGTGGGCTGCTCCTCCCACACCACCACGGCCGAGGCGTGGGCGAACACGATCATGGCGCAGGACGTCACGATGCCCACCACCGCGGCGATGCGCATGGTCTTCATGGCGAAGTCCTTATGGCGCCCCTTCAGCATGTACCAGCCGGCCACGGCCATGGCCACGAACGCGCCCATGATGAGCAGGGCGTCCACGGTATGGGTGTAGCGCGCGAAGATGGACGGGTTGAAGGCCGCCGCGAAGAAGTCGGTGATGACCGCCTCAGTGCCCTCGGCGTTCAGCTCGCCGCCAGCCGGGGTCTGCATCCACGAGTTGGCGATGAGGATCCACAGGGCCGACAGGCACGATCCGGCCCATACGAGCCAGGCCGACACCATGTAGAACTTCGGCGAGACGCGCTTGCGCCCGAACAGGAGCACTCCCAAAAAGACCGACTCCAGGAAGAAGGCGAACAGCGCCTCGGCCGCCAGGGGCGCCCCGAAGATGTCGCCCACGAACCGCGAGTAGTTCGCCCAGTTCGTGCCGAAGGAGAACTCCATGGTGATACCCGTGGCCACTCCGATGGCGAAGGTCGCGGTGAACACCTTCACCCAGAACTTCGTCGCCGCAGCGTCCTCGGGTTTGCGTGTGCGGTAATAGCGGGTCTCGTTGATGGCCAGTATGAGTCCGAGCCCGATGGAGAGGGGCACGAACAGGAAGTGGTAGGCCACCGTCAGCGCGAACTGAATGCGCGACAGCAGGGCCACATCAGCGAAAGCCTCCATAGCACACCCCCTTTCATGTCGGCCCGGCGCGGGCTGCGGCGGGCACCCTCCAGTATCTGCCGCTCCCTGACGGAAACGGTCAGGGAACATACTACACTTCTTTGGGTGCGCCGCATATATCAACCTCGTGACACTTAGGGCCCGCGCCGGATGCCTGCGTCGCCCGTCGCGCCCCGCCGCCTTCCCCGCTCTCCCGCGCCGGGAGCCGGCACCGCCCGCTCCCGTCGCGCCCGCCGCCCCCCGCTCCCGTCGCGCGCGGCGCCCCTCCGCGTCCCGTCTAGGCCAGAGCCGGGTCGCCCTCGAGGAGGGACTGGTAGAGACCCTGCAGGGACGGCGACGGGTCGAGCCCGAGGCTGTCGGAGAGGAAGTCACGGCAGGTGAAGAAGGTGTCCACGGCCGCCGATCGCTGGTCGGAGGCCATCTGGGCGCGCATGAGGGCCGCGTACACGTCCTCCCGCGTCCTGTCGCGGCGCAGGGCCTCCCGCGCGAACCAGAGCGCGCCTTGGGGCTCGCCGCTGCGGCGCAGCCGGCTCGAGGCCGCCACGAGGCCGTCCACCATCTCGGTGGCGAAGCGCTCGCGGAAGGCGTCCACCGCCTCGCAGTCCCCCTCGGCGGGAAGGAGCGGGGAGCCGAAGGCCTCCTGGATCTGGAAGAGCACGTGCTCCCAGGCGAGCGCCCCCGAGGCGGGGCCGAAGAGCAGCTGGCGGCTCAGCGAGTCGAACTCCGCGATGTCGCTCGTGCACAGCGCCGCATCGACGCGGCACCCGTACCGGTCGCGGACCAGGTAGGGACAGCGTCCCCCCACCGAGAGTATCTGCGCCAGCTCGCCCCACACCCGGTAGAAGCTCTTGGCCCCCAGCCGGCTGTCGGCCGCCGGCCACAGCATGGCCGCGATGCGCTCCCGCGTCAGCTCGCGCCCCCGGTGCAGAACGAGGAGGGCCAGCAGAAGACGGGCCTTCCGACGGGACTTGAGGGCACCGGTCACATCGGCGTCGCCCACCCGCACCGTCATGGCCCCGAAAAGGCGCACCCGCAGCACGGGAACCGAGGGGGACGGCGCAAGGTCCAGCACGGGAGCGTCGCCGCGAGAGCCCGCCGCAACCCGCGCCGGAGAGGCCGGCGACGGGACGGCGGCGCGGCCCGGGCGGGACGAGGGGAATCGGCCGGGCCCGAGGCTCGCGCGGCTCCTCCGGATGCGATCGGCGTCCAGGGCGCGCCGGCCTCGCTCGGTCAGACCCGGAAGCCCGGCCAGCGACAGCGCCCCGTCGACGCGCTCCAGGGCCGCGGCGGCCTCGCGGGCGCCGGCGCCGAGGCTGCCGGACTCCGCGGCGCGGTCGATGCGCTCCGCGGCGAACGAGGTGAGGGCGGCCATGGCCGCGCCCTCCACCGCCGCCATGTCCTCCCGCCCCGGCTCGAAGACGCCCCGGGCGGCGGCAGCATCCAGGGCCCAGGCCGCGCCCAGAAGGCAGCCCCGCTCGTCGACGTTCGCCACCGGGCCGGCGAGGGCGACGCGCTCCATGGCGAGGCGCCACTGAACGAGGGGGTCCTCCGCGCGCTCGTGGGCCAGGGCCACCGAGGCCAGCAGACGCAGGACGGCGCGGGAGCCCTGCGCCTCGCCGTCCTGGCCGAGCCAGCGCTCCACCGGCTCGGCCATGGCGCGGCGCGTCGCGGCGTTGCCGCGCCCGTAGGCCGCCAAAGCGGCCGCGGCCCGGAGGGCGCCCGACGCGCGGGGCGATCCGATCACCTTCCGGGCGAACTCGATGGCCGCACGGCCGTCGCCGTCGAACGCGCTCGCCCAGGCCATCATGGCGTTCACTTCCGCCCTGTCCTCCACGCGGATATGGCACACGCTCCGGTACAGCTCGCCCATCTCGGCGCCGGCGCCGCCCCACACCAGCTCCCAGCCCGCGCGCCCGAGCCACCCCGAGACCGTCGGGCGTCCCGAGAACGCCCCCATCACCTGCGCGGCGCGCCGGGCGAGGCCGCGGGCCATCATGCGGTCCGCCACGAGGACCGCCAGCGCGTCGAGCCCCTCGAGCCCCCGGACGCGGGCCGCCTCGTCCAGCGAGGACGCAGTCGCGGCCCGCAGCACGGAGGGGTCCATCCCCACGGCGCGGAAGGAGCCGGCGCCCCGATCGATGCCAGTATGCGGGTAGTGGGCCGCCAGAAACTGCCACGCCTCCCGCGCCCGGCTATCGCCGATAACCGCCGCCACGTCGTCGAGATCGCCGCGGCCCATGACCAGCACGGTCCAGAGGGCCAGGCGCATATCGGCGACGAGCTCCTCCCGCACGATGCCGCGCGCCAGCTCCGCCTGCCCCTCATCGCCCCATCGCAGGCAGGGAACCCGCGCATCGAGGGACAGCGCGGCGCCGGGGAGGGAGGGCGCCAGGCCGTCGTCGCAGGCCTCGTCCTCGTCCACCAGCAGATCGGCCGCGTCGACCACCATGCGGTCGCGCTGGAGCGATCCCAGGCAGTCGGCTGCGGGGACGGAGGTGAGCACCACCTCGCAGCCCGCCGCCAGCAGCTCGTCGAGAGCGGCCGAGAGGGCCTCGGCGCGCCCGTCGTCGAGAACGGGAAGACCGGCGAGCACCGCGAGGGCCGCCTCATCGTCGGCCTCGAGCACCCCTGCCGCCAGCACCCCCGCATCCAAGTCCCTCAGGAAGCAGGGGGATGCCCCGTTTATCCAGAACACGTGCTGGAAGCCGAAAACCACCTCGGCGTACTCGCAGGCCACCGCCGCCTTGCCGTAGCCGGCCGGCGCGACGAGGCAGCGGGCGACGCGGCGATCGCGCAGAAGCCGGGAGACGAGGCGTGGGCGGCTCGCCTGCCGAGCGGGGGCGATGCCGGACGGGCGGCTTCCGCGGCAGGCGGACTGCTGAATGAATCGGGTCATGGGATGTTCCTTTCGGGACGGGAAACTGACGGGGCGCCACCCTAGACCAGCCGCGGCAGCCGCGCAACTGACACCCGCCCCGTTTGCGCCAATCCGGAACGGCGCGAGGGCGCCTCCAGGTCGCCTGCAGGAAGTCGGCGGGCTTCCCCGCAGACGAAACGCCCCCTCTCCGCTTCGAGGACAGCCCGCCTCCAACCTCGCCCAGGCCTCTCTCCCACCCGCCTGCGCCTTCCTCCGCCCGACAGGCGAAAAGCAACAGGATCCCCGCGGCACTTGCCTGGAAGGCGCCTCCTGAAAACACTCCCGCACCCCGCCCGACATCAGGACGCACAGCAGGACGCGAGCAGGAGCCAGCGGCGAAATGTCCCGCGGCGGGGCGGTCGATGCGAAGATGCCGTCACAGGTTCTCCACGCCGCGCCCCTCCCAAGACGAAAAAAAGGACCCCGAAGGGTCCCTGTGGGGGTTGCGGCGCGGATGCCGCGGGCGGGCGCCGCTGCAGAGAGCGGTGCGGACGATGCGGGCGCGACGGGCTAGGCCGGCGTCTTCCCGAGCATCTTCGCGATGCGCTCGGAGTACGCCAGGTCGGTCAGGCCCGCCTCGGCGGCCAGATCCACCGTGGGCGCGTCGTTCCACAGCGCCTCCAGGCGGTAGTACTCGCGGGTCTCGGGCATGAACACGTGCACCACGATGTTGCCGTAGTCGAGCAGCGACCAGCTGCCGTCCGGCGACACCTCGCGGTGGCTCGGCTTGATGCCGGCCTTCTCGCGCAGCGCATCCTCGATCTCGTCGATGATGGCGTCTACCTGGCGCGAGTTGGCGGCCGTGACGATGACGAAGTAGTCGGTCACCCCGATGAGCTCGCGCACCTCCTGCACCATGATATCGGTGGCCTTCTTCTCGTCGGCGGCCTGCGCGGCAATGATGGCGCACTTCCGCGAGAAAGCCGCCTGCTCGGCAACGGCATCGGTCATAGCTATCCTCCCATTCCCAAGGAACGTCTCGTTTCGAATTGCACAGCTTAGCACAAGGTTGTGAAGACCCGCTGCGCCGGCTCAGGCGCGGCCGTAGGGCATCGGATCGTCGGGGCCGGTGGCGATGAACGGACGGCGGGCGGGCATGTACGCGTTCCAGATGTCCACCGTTTTCGAGTAGATGTGGCTTTTGCGCTCCATCATGAGCTCCACCCAGTAGGCGTACACCTCCACGAACAGCTCGCGCAGGTCCACCTCGCCGATTTGGCGGCGCAGCTTCTCCACCCGCTTGCCCTCGCGCCCCGGCTCCAGCGCGTCGGCGATGTAAAGCACCATATCCAAATCGCCCATGTCCGGCGCGCCCAGGGTGTGGCGCTCGATGGCCTGCAGCAGCGCTGGGGAGAGCTCGGGAAAGTCGCGGCCCAGGGCGCGCGCGGCGGTGATCCCGTGGAGCACCCGCGGCATGGAGCGCAGCTCGTCGGGCAAGTCCAGGCCCAGCTCGTCGGCGCGGGCGAGGATGCCCGGGTCGTCGAGGCCCTTGTCCCAGTCGTGCAGAAGACCGGCCAGGCGCGCCTCGTCCTCATCGACCCCGTAGGCGCGCGCGAGCTCGCCGGCGGTGTCGGACACCCCCAGGCTGTGGCGGAAGCGACGCGGGCCCACCCGGCCCTGCAGCTCCTCGCGCCGCGCGGCGAAGAACGGATCGTCGTTGCAGGCGGCCTCGAAACCGCCCCCGTGCTTGGCGCCCATGGCATCGGCCCCTTCCCCGCGCGCTCCGTAGAGCCCGCGCTTGTCGATAAAGCGCACCACCTCGTCGGGCACCAGGTAGCGAATCGGCTCGCCGGCCGCCATGCGCGCCCGCAGCACGCGCGAGGCGACATCCAGCGGCGGAATCGGCACGAGGACCGGCTCAATGCCGCACGCCGCCCGGACGCGGGCCAGCGCCGCCTCGTCCACCGTCGCGCCGGGCCGGGTGGCCACGGCGAAGGTGGCAAGCGCGCCCAGCTCGGCCGCCTCGTGCCACCGGTCAAGCGTGAGGAAGCTGTCGGCGCCCAGGATGAAGACGACCTCGCAGCCCGCGGGCAGCCTCCGACGCAGCTCGCGCAGGGTGTCGGCGGTGTAGGTCACCCCGGGACGCTCCACCTCCAGGCCGCTGTAGGCCAGGCGCGGGTTGCCCGCCACGGCCAAATCGACCATGGACAGGCGATCCTCCCCGCTCGCCCCCGTAGCACCCCGCTTGAAGGAGGGATCGCCCGCGGGCATGAGCACCACCCGGGAAAGCCCGAGCGCGGCGCCGACCGCCTCGGCGCAGACGAGGTGCCCCACATGCACGGGGTCAAAGGTGCCCCCGAGGATGCCGACGCGGCGGCCCTCCTCCTTCTCGGGCACCCATTCGTTGGAGCGGACGTGTCCCATGGCGCCTAGGCCCTTACCTGGCCCGCGCCGCGCAGCACGTACTTGTAGGACGTGAGCGCATCGGCGGCGAAGGGCCCGCGCGCGTGGATCTTCTGGGTGGAGATGCCGATCTCGGCGCCCAGCCCGAACTGCCCGCCGTCGGTGAAGGCCGTCGAGGCGTTCGCGTACACGGCGGCGGCATCCACCTGAGCGAGGAAGGCGTCGATGGCGTCCTCGTCGGCGGCCACGATGGCCTCGGAGTGCTTCGTGCCGTAGCGGTTCACGTGATCGATGGCCTCCTGAACGCCGCCCACCACGTGCACGGCCAGATGCGGCCCCAGATACTCGGTGGCCCAGTCCTCCTCGGTGGCGGGCACCACCGCAGGGGCCGCCTCGTCGGCGATCTCGACCACGGGCAGTCCCTCGCGGCGCGCCAACGCGAGCACGGCCGCATCCCCGTGCACCGTGATGCCCGCCGCCAGCAAATCACGCAGAATGGGCGGCAGCACTTCCGCAGCGGCCGCCTCGTCCACCAGCAGCGTCTCGGCGGCGTTGCACACGCCCAGGCGGCGGCATTTCGCGTTCATGACAATGTCGTGGGCCCACGTCGGGTCGGCCGAGGCGTGCACGTACACATGGCAGTTGCCCGTGCCCGTCTCGATCACCGGCACCTTCGCGTGCTCCACGCAGTGGCGGATGAGCCCCGCGCCCCCGCGCGGGATGAGCACGTCCACAAGCCCGTGCAGCTCCATGAGCACGTCGGTGGCCGCCCGGTCAGTGGTGGTGATGGCGCAGATGGAACCCTCGGGAAGCCCCGCGCCCACCGCGGCGGCCGCCAGGATGTCGGCAATGGCCTCGTTGGAGCGGGCGGCGAGGGAGCCGCCGCGCAGGATGCAGGCGTTGCCCGACTTCACGCACACGCCGGCCGCATCGGCCGTCACGTTCGGGCGCGCCTCGTACACCATGGCCACCACGCCCAGAGGCACGCTCACGCGCCGCAGCTCAATGCCGTTGTAAAGCTCGGATTCCAGGCTCACCTGCCCGAGCGGGTCGGGCAGCGCGCGCAAGTCGTCCAGGGCGTCGGCCATGGCGCTCACGCGCCCCTCGTCCAGCATGAGCCGGTCGAGCAGCGCCTCGGTGGTGCCGGCCGCGCGGGCCGCCTCCATGTCGCCCTCGTTGGCCGCCACGATGTCGGCCGCATGGGCCCGCAGCGCGTCGGCCATGGCCGCGAGCGCTCCGTTGCGCTCCTCGGCCGTCGTCACCGCCAGCTTCGCGCTGGCCGCCTTCGCCTCCGTCGCCAGCAGCGTTATCTCGTCGCGCAGCGTCATTCGTGCCTTCTTTCTGACTTCGCCGGGGTGCCCCGCCGGAGGCCCCACGTGCTCAAGCAAGTCCTCGCTTTCGTATCTGAAGGTATGGAAATTCTACACCTTCAGATACGAGACTGCGGAATCTGCGCGCGAGGGGCCTCCGGCGGGGTACCTCGCGCGGCTAACGTTGCCGATCTACTCGAACAGCACCAGATCGTCGCGGTGGATGACCGACCGGTCCACGAGCGGCGACAGAATGGCGTTGGCGGCCAACTCGTCGCGGCTCTTGCCGCAGGCGAGCGCCAACAGATCGCTGCCGGCGGTCACCCGGCCACGCGCGAACACGTGCCCGGTGCCATCGGCCACGTCCACGATGCCATCGGCGTCGAAGCGACCCTCAACCTCGGCGATGCCCACCGAGAGCAGCGATTTGCCGCGCTCCACCAGCGCCGCGCGGGCGCCCTCGTCCACCACGAGCGTGCCGTGCACGGCATCCCCGAGAGCGATCCACAGCTTCTTCGGCGTGATCTCGTGGGGGCGCGCCGGGGCCTTGAACAGCGTGCCCACGCCCGCGCCGGCCGCCGCGTCCACGATGCAGTCCGCCTGGCGCCCCTGGCAGATAACCAAGGGGATGCCCGCAGCCATGAGCACGCGGGCAGCGCGGATCTTCGTGATCATGCCGCCCGAGCCCACGCCCGACACCGCCCCTCCGGCCGCCGCCAGAATGTCGCGGGTCACGCGGTCCACCACGGGGATGAGCTGCGCGGTGGGATCGATGAGGGGGTTGGCCGTGTACAGCCCGTCGATGTCGGACAGGATGACCATGAGGTCGGCGTCGATGAGGCAGGCCACGAGCGCGGCCAGAGTGTCGTTGTCGCCGAAGCGGATCTGCTCCACGCTCACCGTGTCGTTCTCGTTCACGATGGGCACCACCGCAAGCTCCAGCAGGCGGTTCAGGGTGTCGCGGGCGTGCAGGTAGGCCGAGCGGTCGGCCGTGTCGCGCCGGGTGAGCAGCACCACGCTCGTCAGCATGTCCCGCGCGCCGAAGGCCTCGGCGTAGGCCGTGGAAAGGGCGCTCTGCCCCACCGAGGCCGCCGCCTGCAAGCTCGGCATGTCAGTCGGCCGCTTGGCGATGCCGAGCGCCTCCAGGCCGCAGGCGATGGCCGCCGAGGTGACGATGACCACATCCCAGCCGGCCGCGCGCACTCGCGCGATCTGGTCGGCCAGGTCGGTCAGAAACCCGTAGTCGATGGAGCTCTCCGAGGTGGTCAGCGTGGCCGAGCCGATCTTCACCACCAGGCGCCGGCGCGCCCCGCAGCCGCCGCCCATCACAGATCCAGTTCCTGGTAGACGTCCACCGAGGCGGCCGTGGGCGATTCGAAGGCGAAGGAGAATCCGAGGATGCGCACCTCGTCGCCGTCGCGGGCGCCGGCCTTCTCGAGGGCCGTGTCCACGCCCATGCGCTTGAAGCGGTGCTGGAAGAACGCGATGGCCTCCTCGTTCTCCCAGTCGGTCTGCACCACCATGCGCTCCACCTGCACGCCGCGCACGCGCCAGGCACCCTCGCCCTCGGGCGTGATGTCGAAGCGCTTCTCGCGGGCCTCGCGGCGCAGCTCCCACACGTGGTCGTACTGCACGTCGGCCGCCGCGGCCTCGCGGGCCGCCTCGCGCAAATCGTGCACCTTCGTGGCGATGGCCGCCTTCAGCGAGTCCACGCCCGCGCCCGTCAGCGCGCTGATGCGGTAGAGCTTCGGGTCGATGGGGCTTTCCACGAACTCGTTGCCCCCGGCCGCCGCGATGGAATCGGCGCGCACCCGCTCGGCCAGCTTCTCGCAGACCTCCTCGGTGCCCGGCACGTCTATCTTGTTGGCCACCACGATGCGCGGCCGGGCCGCCAAGTCGCTCGCGTACTCGGCCAGCTCGCGCTTGATGATCTCGTAGTCCTCCAGAGGATCGCGCCCCTCCCAGTCGCCGGTGAGGTCCACGATCTGCACGATGAGGGCCGTGCGCTCGATGTGGCGCAGAAACTCGTGCCCGAGCCCGCGGCCCTCCGAGGCCCCCTCGATGAGCCCGGGGATGTCGGCCACGACGAAGGACAGATCGCCCGAGGTGGCCACGCCCAGATTCGGCACCAAGGTGGTGAAGGGATAGTCGGCGATCTTCGGGCGGGCGGCGCTCATCTTCGCGATGAGCGAGCTCTTCCCCGCGCTCGGCATGCCCACGAGCGCGGCGTCGGCCATGAGCTTCATCTCCAGCTCGATCCAGCGCTCCTCGGCCGGCTCGCCGAGCTCGGCGAAGGCCGGGGCGCGCCGGGTGCTCGTGACGAAGTGGATATTGCCGCGACCGCCCATACCCCCACGGGCCACCACCACGCTCTCGCCGTCGTGGGTCAGATCGGCGATCATCTCCCCTACTTCGCGCTCGTCCTCGAAGTACTCGTGGACCACGGTGCCCACAGGCACCTTCAGCACGAGGTCCTCGCCGGTGGCGCCGTGCATGCGGCTGCCCTTGCCGTGGGTGCCGCGCTCGGCTTTGAAGTGGTGCTTGAAGCGGTACTCGATGAGCGACGACACGCCGGCATCGGCCTGCACGACCACATTGCCGCCATGGCCGCCGTCGCCGCCGTCGGGGCCGCCCTTGGGCACATGGGCCTCGCGGCGGAAGGACATGCAGCCGGCACCGCCGTTGCCGCCCTTCACGTTGATACGAACCTTATCGACAAACATAGGAACCTTCCGTTAGAGATAAGCTGTGCAAACTATACAACAATGCCCCCTGAAATCTCAGGGGGCATCGGGTGAGCGCTTGATGTTACGCAGTCGTTGAAACTAGAGCGTTTAGGCGGTCTGCTCCGCGGGGATCACGTGGATCTTGCGCTTGACGCCGCGCGTGAACTTCAGGGTGCCGTCGCACAGGGCGAACAGGGTGTCGTCCTTGCCGCGGCCCACGTTCTCGCCGGGATGGAACTTCGTGCCGCGCTGACGCACGATGATGTTGCCAGTGCGGACGCGCTCGCCGGCGAACTTCTTCACGCCGAGTCGCTGTGCGTGGGAATCACGACCGTTACGGGTAGAGCCCAAGCCTTTCTTGTGTGCCATGAGATGTTCCTCCTAACCCGTTTACTCGGCCTTGGCCGTACCGACGGATTCGATCTTCACGCGAGTCAGGTTCTGACGATGACCGCGCAGCTTCTTGTAGTTCTTGCGCTTCTTGAACTTGAAGACCAACTGCTTGTCGCCCTTGAACTGCTCCAGGACGGTAGCCACGACCTTGGTCTTGGCGGCCTTGGCCGGATCGGCCTCCACCTTGTCGCCGTCCACCACGCAGATGGCCTCGAGCTCCACCTTGTCGCCGGGCTCCACGTCGAGCTTCTCGATGTTGATCTTGTCTCCGGGGGCGACCTTGTACTGCTTGCCGCCCGTCTTCACGATTGCGTACATGTAAGTTTCTCCTTGAATGTGACTAAACGCAAGGCGATATCTTACCAGCGTGACCCACCCGCGTCAATGATTTTCTTCCCCAATTTCCCACCGTTCACCGACGCTCTACATATATAAGGGTTCCGGCGAAAGGCAGGGCGCCCGGTTGCCCGGACGCCCCGTAAGGAAGGATGACAGCCGGCAGGCTGTTATCGCCCTGTGGTACCCATCCTAGGCCGCGCCGGGCAGGATGAGCATGGCGGCGGTCAGGATGATCATGCAGACCACACCGAGCACCACGAACAGCTTCGCACCGAACTTGAGCCAGGTGGAGTACTCGATCTTGGCCAGCGCCAGGCCGCCCATGATGGCGCCGGAGGTCGGGGTGAACAGGTTCACGAGGCCGTTGCCGGCGGAGTAGATCATGACCATGGTCTCGACCGAGAAGTTCAGCTGACTCGCCAGGCCGCCGAGAATCGGGATGGACACGGTGGCCATGCCCGACGACGACGGGATGAGGAACGACAGCACGATGTAGAGCAGGAAGGACAGCGGGGCGAACACCACGGCCGACATGCCCGTGAGCGCAGCGGCGGCGTTGTTCAGGATCCACATGTCCAGGCCCGTCTTGGCCATGAGCACGGTGATGGAGCGCGCCAGCGCGATGATGAGCACGACCGACATCATGTCGGCGGCGCCGTTGATGAAGGCCTTCACGAAGCGGGCCTCGGACACGCCGCCGATGACGCCGATGATAAGCGCCATCAAGAGGAACCAGGTGGAGGCCTCGTCGAAGTACCAGCCGCCCAGCGGCACGCCCGTGAGGAAGCTCGACCAAGCGGGCTGCACGGTCTCCTCGGAGACGGAAGTGGCCTCAACGGGAGCGGCGATCTCGGTCGCGGTGCCGTTGGCCTCGTCGTAGGCGCTGATGAGTTCCTCGCCCGAGATGGTGGTGGTCACCTCTTCGGTCACCTGGCCGGCCTCGAAGATGTCCACACCCAGGTCGGTCCAGGGAATGAACGAGATGATCATGATGACGAAGGTGAGGGCGAAGACCACGAGCGCGCCCTTCTGGCGGCCGGTCATCTTCGGGGTCGCGGCGGCCTGGCCGTCGGCGGCCTCGGCCTCGGACTCCTTCATACCCCACTCGTCCATCATGGCCTCCTGCTCCTGCAGGGACAGGAAGGTGGAGCCCTTGTCGTTCATGACCTTCTTCGCGTAGCGCATCACGAACACGATGGAGATGGCCAGGGTGACGATCCAGAGGATGGCGCCCAGCGCGATGATGATGGCCTGGTTCACGGCGATGCCCACGCCCGACAGGGCGTCGACGGCCACGCCCACGGCGAAGGGGTTCACCGTGGAGCCCAGCACGCCGCAGCCGGCGCCGAGGAGCACCACGGCCGCGCCGGTCAGGCTGTCGAAGCCGGCGGCCACCATGGTGGCGGCGAGCAGCAGGTAGAACGGCACCGTCTCCTCGCACATGCCGTAGGTGGTGCCGCCGATGGAGAAGATGATCATGAGGATCGGGATGAGCACGAGCTCGTTGCCCTTGAGCTTGTGCACGAGCGCCGCGATACCGGCGTCGAGCGCGCCGGTCTCGGTGATGATGCCGAGGAATCCGCCCAGGATCATGACGAACAGGCACACGCCGATGGCGTCCTGGAAGCCGAACACGGGGGCCGTGAGCACCCCGGAGAGCGTCGCGCCCTCGACACCCTCCACGCCCATCGCGGACATGATGACGGTCACGATGGCGAGCACCACGAGGATGATCAGCAAAATAGTGAATGAAGAGAGGCTCGCGCGCTTCTTCTTCTTTGTCTCTGCCATGAGATTCTCCTTATGGGAGTGGCGGCCGACCCCTCCCTGAATGCGGCCGCCCGATGAACATTGCAAGGGGCGGGACGCGTGAGCGCCCCGCCTTCACGCTTCAGAATGCGAACCCTACAGGGCCTCGCGCCAGGCCGGCATGGACATGCAGCGCGGGCCGCCGCGGCC